>CP100318.1:0-337336 GCA_029851085.1 Candidatus Bostrichicola ureolyticus
AATTTTATTATTCAAAAATAATATCTAAACCCAATCCTTTAAGCTCTTTACATACTACATTTAAAGATGCAGGTATACCAGGTTCTGGTAATGATAATCCTTTAACTAATGATTCATAAGTTTTAGTTCTTCCTATAACATCGTCAGATTTAACAGTTAGCATTTCACGTAATGTATTAGATGCACCATAAGCTTCAAGTGCCCAAACTTCCATTTCTCCAAATCTTTGACCTCCAAATTGAGCTTTACCACCTAAAGGTTGTTGTGTAATTAATGAATATGGGCCTATTGAACGAGCGTGCATTTTATCATCTACCATATGTCCTAGTTTAAGCATATATATCATACCAACTGTAGCGGGTTGATCGAATTTTGTACCAGTTTCTCCATCAAAAAGATAAGTTCTTCCAAAACGTGGTAATCCAGCTTGATTTGTATATTCAGATATTTGTTCTATTGAAGCTCCTGAAAATATAGGGCTAGCAAATTTTTTATTTAATGTATATCCTGCCCAGCCTAATACAGTTTCATATATTTGTCCAATATTCATACGTGAAGGTACACCTAAAGGATTTAAAACAATATCTACAGTAGTTCCATCTTCTAAAAATGGCATATCTTCATCTCGAACTATATTAGCTACAATACCTTTATTACCATGGCGTCCAGCCATTTTGTCACCTACTTTTAGTTTACGTTTTTTTGCAATATATACTTTTGCCATTTTTACAATACCAGTAGGTAATTCATCACCAATAGTAACAGAAATTTTTTGACGTTTAAATTTATTTTTGAGAGATGTTAATGTTTTTTTAAAATTATGTAATAATTTTGATATTAAATTATTTTTTTCATTTGAAGGACATAATATTTCTGATATATCAGAATAATCTTTTATATTATTTAATAACTTTAGTGTAAATTTTACTCCTTTAGCTATAACTTTTTTAGAATTAAAAAAAATTCCTTGAGATATTTCTCCATCTAATAATGAAAAAAGTTTTTCTATAATTTGTTCACGTAATTTAAAAAAAGTATTTTTATATTCTGCATCAATACGTTCTATTTCTGATTTTTCTTTAGCTTTAGATTTTTTATCTTTTCTATTATTTCTATAAAATAATTTTGTATCTATTACAACACCAAATAAAGAAGGATCTGCTCTTAATGAAACATCTTTCACATTACCTGCTTTATCTCCAAAAATAGCTCTAAG
Organism: Candidatus Bostrichicola ureolyticus; assembly: GCA_029851085.1. Classification (GTDB taxonomy): domain Bacteria; phylum Bacteroidota; class Bacteroidia; order Flavobacteriales; family Blattabacteriaceae; genus Bostrichidicola; species Bostrichidicola ureolyticus_A. The sequence goes on from CP100318.1 coordinate 1,217, forward strand.
TAATTTTTCTTCTGGTGTTGGATCATATTCACCTTTAGGAGTAATTTTACCAATTAAAATATCTCCTGGAGAAACATGTGTTCCTACCATAATAAGACCATTTTCATCTAAATATTTTGTTGATTCTTCACTAACATTAGGAATATCATTAGTAAATTCTTCTACTCCAAATTTTGTATCACGTACCTCCAAAGAATATTCATCTATGTGAATAGATGTAAACCAATCTTCTCTAACAATTCTTTCAGAAATTACAATAGCATCTTCGAAATTATATCCTTTTAATGGCATAAATGCTACTTTGCAATCTCTTCCTAATGCTAATTCACCATTTTCAGTAGCATATCCTTGACAAAGAACTTGGCCATTAGTTACATAATCTCCTTTTTTAACTATTGGTTTTAATGTAATACAAGTATTTTGATTAGTTTTTCTAAATTTAATTAAATTATATTTTTTAATGTTTGAATTAAAATTTCTTAAAGATTCTTCATTAGTTTGGTTATAATTAATAATTATATTATTAGCATCAACATATTCTACAACACCATTTCCCTCTGCATTAATTAAAATCCTAGAATCCATAGCTACTTTTTGTTCTAATCCTGTACCAACAATAGGAGCTTTAGGTTGTAATAATGGAACCGATTGTCGCATCATATTAGACCCCATTAATGCTCTATTCGCATCATCATGTTCAAGAAATGGAATTAATGAAGCAGAAATAGATGCAATTTGATTAGGCATTACATCAATGTAATCTATTTCTTTAGAATTTACTAATGGAAAATCACCATTTTTTCGTGCTATTATACGTTCGTTAATAAAATTTCCATCATAATCTAACTTTGCGTCTGCTGTAGCAATTAATTTTCCTTCTTCTTCGTCAGCACCTAATGATATAGGTTTATTAAAGTTTACTTTTCCATTATGTACAGGCCAATAAATAGTTTCTATAAATCCCATCTTATTAATACTTGCGTATGTACATATAGATGTTACTAAACCAATATTTGGGCCTTCTGGAGTTTCTATAGGACATAATCTTCCATAATGAGAATAATGTACATCACGTACTTCAAATCCAGCACGTTTTCTTGATAATCCTCCTGGTCCTAAAGCTGATAATCTTCTTTTATGAGTTATCTCAGATAATGGATTAACTTGATCCATAAATTGTGATAATTGACTAGTTCCAAAAAAAGTATTAACTACAGAAGATAAAGTTTTTGCATTTATAAGATCAACAGGTGTAAATACTTCATCACGTATATTCATTTTTTCTCGTATATTTCTAGCTGTTCTAACTAATCCAATACTAAATTGAGTAGCTAACTGTTCTCCAACTGTTTTTACTCTACGATTGGATAGATGGTCAATATCATCTATTTCTTTTTTAGAAGTAAATAATTCGTTTAAATATTTTATTATGGATATAATATCATCTTTTGTAAGCACTTTACAATCTATACTAATATTCAAATTTAAACGTTTATTCAATCTATCTCTACCAACTGGTCCTAAAGAATATCTATTTTCAGAAAAAAAAAGTTTATCTATAACATTTTTTGCAGTTTCATGATCTGGAGGTTCAGCATTTCTTAATTGTCTATAAATATATTCTATAGCTTCTTTTTCAGAATTTGTATTATCTTTTCTTAAAGTATTATAAATTAATGAATACTCAATATTTTTTTTATGCAAATAAATATATTTAATATTATATTTCATCATTTTATGAAAATGATTTTCTTCTAAAATAATATCACGATCTAAAATTACTTTATTTCGTTGTATAGATATTATTTTTCCAGTTTCTTCATCTACTATATCTTCATACCATGTATGTAATACACGTCCAGCAAGTTTACGTCCTAATATTTCATTAAAATTATTTTCTTTTATTTCAAATTTATCTGCTATATCAAATAGATTTAATATATCTTCATCTTTTTCATAACCTATAGAACGTAATAATGTTGTAAGTGGCAATTTTTTCTTTCTATCAATATAGGCATATATTACATTATTAATATCTGTAGTAAATTCTATCCATGATCCTTTAAATGGAATTATTCTTGCAGAATAAAGTTTTGTACCATTAGCATGATATGATTGTCCAAAGAATACTCCAGGAGAACGATGTAATTGCGAAACTATAACTCTTTCTGCTCCATTAAAAATAAAAGATCCAGAAGGAGTCATATATGGATATGTTCCTAAATACACATCTTGACATACAGGTTTAAATTCTTTATTTTCTTGCTCATTACAAGAAGATAATTTTAATTTAGCTTTTAAAGATATACAATATGTTAATCCTCTTTCAATACAATAATCTATTGAATATCTAGGATTATCTATATTATAATCAATAAATTCTAATACAAAATTATTTTTAGCATCATAAATTGGAAAATTGTCTTTAAAAACTTTAAATAATCCTTCTTTTTTACGATCTTCAATTTTTGTATCTAATTGAAAAAATTCTTTGAAAGATTTTATTTGAATATTTAAAAAGTCTTTATAATAAACTGGATGAGTTATTGATGTAAAATTAATTCTTTTGGTTTTCAATTTTTTTGTTTTTTAAAAAAAATTATTTTAATTCTATTTCTGCCCCTTTTTCTTCAAATTGTTTTTTTATTTTTTCTGCTTCTTCTTTATTTATTCCTGTTTTTATAACAGTATCTTTTGAAGTATCATTTGTAGCAGAATCGACTAATTCTTTAGCTTCTGTAAGAGACTTACCTGTTATATCTTTTACTAATTTCATTATTGCTAATTTAGTTGTTCCTACAGATTTTAAAATAACATCAAAAATATTTTTTTCTTCTTTTTTTTGTGATTTTGCATCATTAATATTAGATACAGAAGGTATAGTAACAGTATTAGAAGGTTTAATATTATATTCTTTTTCTAAAACCATTGATAATTCATTTACTTCTTTTACAGTTAAATTAACTAACTGTTCGGCTAATTGTTTTAAATCTGTCATTTTATTTAATTTATTAATTTTATTATTTATCTGTAAACTGTGCAGAATATTAAAAATATTATTATTAACTTTTAAAGTTGAAATTAAATTAATAATAGTAAAATTTAATAATTTGAATATTTCATATATTAATTCTTCTTTAGATTTAATACGTATTAAGGTTTCCAAATGATTATTACCTATATAAAAACATTTATCAATATAAACACCTTTTATTATAGGTTTATTATTTATACCTGTTTTAATTCTAAAATTTTTAATAATTTTAGCAGGAAGATTATTAATATTTGATATACTTATAGTAGTATTACCTTTTAATATATCATAAAATGGATCAAATTCTTTATTTTTATTAAATTCTAATGCTTTTTTAAATAAAGAATTTTTAATTGTTTTTGTTTTTACTTGAAATTTAAAACATTCATTTCTAAATATTGAAATTTGTTTAGCATTTAATCCAGAAATATCTGTTAAATAAATGGCATTATTACTAGATAACCAAGATACTAAAGCTTCTATATTTTTATATTTTTGTTCTTTTGTCATAATTTTTTATCTAAAATATTAGTATTTATTTTAATACTTGGACTCATAGTACTTGAAATATAAATGCTTTTAACATAAGTTCCTTTTAACATTGTATGTTTTAAACTTTTAATTAATTCCAGTGCATTTTCTTCAATTTTTTTTGAACTAAAAGAAATTTTTCCTATAGAAACATGAATTATACCATAACGATCTGTTATAAAATCTATTTTTCCAGATTTTATTTCTTTAATAGCTTTTCCTGGTTCCATGCTTATAGTACCTATATTAGGATTAGGCATTAATCTTCTAGGTCCTAAAATTTTTCCTAAAGTAGCTAATTTTGTCATTATCATAGGCATAGTAACAATAACATCAAAATCTAACCATCCATTTTTTATTTTATCTAAATATTCATCTAATCCAATATAAGTGGCGTTAGCTTCTTTAGCTTCAGTAAGTTTATCTGGTGTCACTAATGCTAAAATGCGTATATTTTTTCCTGTTCCATGAGGAAGAGTAACTATGCCACGTATATTAGTTTTACGTATATATAAATTGATTGCTAAATCAACTGAAGAATCAAATTTAGTAAAAGAAATATCTTTAATTAAAACAGTAGCTTCTTCAAGAGTATAATATTTATTGTTATCTATTTTTTTTAATACTTCTTTTCTGTTTTTTGTAATTTTCACTTTATTTATTAGTTTAACATACTTGAATTCCCATAGATTTAGCGGTACCTACTATCATTGAAATAGCAGCTTCAATAGAATGACAATTCATATCATAGATTTTATTTTCTGCAATAATTTTTACTTCTTCAAAACTAATTTTAGCAATTTTAATTTTATTAGGTTCTTTAGAACCTTTTTTCAATTTTGTTAATTCTAATAATTGTACTGTAACAGGAGGATTTTTAATTAAAAAATCAAATGATTTATCTTCATAAACAGTAATTATTACTGGACATATTTTTCCTTTTTTTTCTTGAGTCTTTAAATTAAATTTTTTGCAAAAATCCATAATATTTATTCCTGCACTACCTAAAACCGGACCTATGGGAGGTGATGGTGTAGCTTTACCACCTTCTATTTTATTTATTTTTAATTTTTTAATTATTTTTTTATTCATAAATATAATTTTCTAAATTCTTTCTATTTGAGTAAAATTTAATTCTAAAGGTGTTTTTCTTCCAAAAATCAATACAGCTACTTCTATTTTTTTTTTTTCTTTATTAATTTTTTCTATTGTTCCATTAAATCCATTAAAAGGTCCATCTATAATTTTTACTGTTTCGTCAATATAAAATGGTATATTTATACTTTCAATATTTTCATATTTATCTATTTTACCAAGAATTTTATTTACTTCTTCTTTTCTTAAAGGAATAGGATTACCATTTTTACCTTCACATAAAAAATTTATAACACCTGGTATTTTTTTTATTAGATAATATAATTCTACTTCTAAATTAATTTCAATAATTAGATAACCTGGATAATGTATTTTTTCTTTTTTTATTTTTTTTCCATTACGTATTTGAATGATATTTTCAATAGGAACTAGCATTTGACCTAGATAATTAGTAAGTTTCATATATTTAATCTCTCTTTCAATAGAAAATTTTACTTGATTTTCTTTACCACTTATTGTTCTTATGACATACCATTTTTTTTCTTTATTCATTTAAATATTATTTGTAATATCCATATAAAAAAATCATCTATTAAGTATAATATTAAAGAAAATACTATAATAAAAGTAATTGTAATTATAGTTAGACATTGTAATTCTTTCCACTTAGTCCATGTTATTTTATGAATAAATTCATTATATAACTCTATAATAAAATTATTTAATTTCATATAATAGCACGAATTATTTAATATTATTTAATAATAGCACGGGCGGTAAGATTCGAACTTACTACTTCCGGTTTTGGAGACCGGTGTTCTACCTATTGAACTACGCCCGTTAATTAATTTTTTTTACTAAAATATTATTTATTTTAAAATTTTAGTTACTTTTCCAGCTCCCACTGTTTTTCCACCTTCGCGAATAGCAAAATGTAATCCTTCATTAAGAGCTACTGGTTGATGAAGTTTTACTTTAATAGTTAAATTATCTCCTGGCATAACCATATCTACACCTTCAAGAAGATTAACTTCTCCTGTTACATCTGTAGTTCTAAAATAAAATTGCGGACGATATTTATTATGAAAAGGAGTATGACGACCTCCTTCTTCTTTTGTTAAAATATATACTTCTGAAATAAATTCTTTATGAGGAGTTATATATCCTTGTTTTGCTATTACCATACCACGACGAACTTGATCTTTATTTATACCACGTAATAATATACCTAAATTATCTCCTGCTTGGCCATTATCTAATATTTTTCGATGCATTTCTATCCCTGTTATAGTAGAAGTTAATTTATCTTCGTTTAGACCAATAATTTCAATAGAATCACCTGTTTTACACATACCTTTTTCTACACGACCAGTACATACTGTACCTCTACCTGTTATTGTAAATACATCTTCTATAGGCATTAAAAATGGTTTATCTATTTCACGTATTGGATCTGGCATATAGCTATCTATAGCTTTCATAAGCTCATTTATTTTTTCTATCCATTCTGGTTTTCCCTCAAGTGCTCCTAATGATGATCCTTTTATAATTGGAACATTATCACCATCATAATTATATTTAGATAATAATTCACGAGTTTCCATTTCAACTAATTCCAATAATTCAGTATCTTGTACTTTATCAACTTTATTTATATAAGGTAATAATACTGGAACACCTACTTCACGTGCTAGTAAAACGTGTTCATGAGTTTGAGGCATAATTCCATCTGTAGCTGATATTACTAATATAGCACCATCCATTTGTGCAGCACCAGTAACCATATTTTTTATATAATCAGCGTGTCCAGGACAATCTACATGAGTGTAATGTCGTTTTTCTGTTTCGTATTCTACATGTGAAGTATTAATAGTAATACCTCTAGCTTTTTCCTCTGGAGCATTATCAATTTCTTCAAAACTTTTTTCTGTTGCTAATTTTCTTGCTGCTAAAACTTTAGTAATTGCAGCAGTAGTAGTAGTTTTACCATGATCAACATGACCTATAGAACCTACAGTAAAATTTGGTTTATTTCGTTTAAATATTTCTTTTGCCATCTTTAAAATATAATTTGAGCCAATGACGGGAATTGAACCCGTGACCACTTTCTTACCAAGAAAGTGCTCTGCCTCTGAGCTACATTGGCTACATTTGCTATAAATAATGCGTGAGCGGGAAACGGGATTCGAACCCGCGATCTTCAGCTTGGAAGGCTGACGCTATACCAATTAAGCTATTCCCGCAAGTGGGGAGAGCAGGATTCGAACCTGCGAAGGTATAAACCAACAGATTTACAGTCTGCTCTCGTTAACCACTTGAGTATCTCCCCTAACTAATTGAGCCGGTGGAGGGATTTGAACCCACGACCCCGAGATTACAAATCACGTGCTCTACCAAACTGAGCTACACCGGCAATAATTAATTATAATAAAATTAAACTATATTTTTGTAATAGAGGAAATTTGATCATCATTAGATTTCAAATTAATCAATTTTATACCTTGAGTAGCACGTCCCATAATTTTAATATCAGATATTAACATTCTAATTGCTACACCCGATTTCTTAATAATCATAAAATGTTGGGTATTTAATACATTATCAATAGCAATTAATTTTCCTGTTTTTTTTGTTATTTTAATAGTTTTTACACCTTTGCATCCTCTATTAGTAATAGGATAATCTTTTATATTAGAACGTTTTCCAAAACCTTTTTCAGAAACAATTAATATAGTTTCATTTTCAAAATCATTAATACATATCATTCCAACTACAAAATCATCATTATATAATTTAATTCCTTTTATACCATAAGAATTTCTATTCATAGTACGTATTTTTTTATTTGAAAAACGTAAAATCATCCCATTGTGTGATGCGATTAAAATGTGACTATTATCTTTTTTAATTATTTTAACTTTTTTTATAAAATCTCCATTTCGAATTTTAATAGCGTTAATACCATTTTTTCTAGGAATAGAATATTGTTGAAGAAGTGTCTTTTTTATAATACCATATTTAGTAACCATTATAATATAATGATTTTTAACATATTCTTTATTATTAATATCATCAGTTAATATGCAAGCACTAATTTTATCTCCTGGTTCTATATTAATTAAATTTTGTATTGGACGTCCTTTATATATTTTATGTCCTTCTGGTATTTCAAATACCCTAATCCAAAAACATTTTCCTTTTTTTGTAAAAAATAATGCATATTGATGAGTAGTTGCTATAAGTAAATGTTCAATAAAATCTTCTTTACGTAAAGAAGCTCCTATATTACCTATTCCTCCTCGTTTTTGAGGTTTATATTCATTTAAAGGTGTTCTTTTAATATATCCTGCATTAGATATAGTTAATATAACAGGTTCATTAATAATTAAATCTTCCATAGTAACTTGACTACCTAAATAATTTATTTTAGTACAACGTTTATCACTATATTTTTTTTTAATTTCAATAAGTTCATTTTTAATAATTTCCATACGTAATGTTTCTTGAGATAAAATATCTTTATATTTTTCTATTATTTTTTTACAATCTTTATAATCATTTTTAATATTTTCACGTTCTATATTTGTAAGCCTATGTAAACGTACCTCAAGAATACTTTTTGCTTGTATTTTTGATAAGTTGAAATCCTTCATTAATACATTACATGCTTCATTATAATTTTTAGAATTTTTAATTAATTTAAAAATAATATCTATATTTTTTAATGTAATTAAAAATCCTTCTAATATATGATAACGTTCTTCTGCTTTTTGTAAATCATATTTTGTTCTACGAGTAACTACTTCAATACGATGATTAACAAAATATTTTATAATGTCTTTTAGATTAACTTTTGTAGGTTTTCCATTAATTAATGCTATATTATTTATGCTAAAAAATATTTGAAGATTAGTATATTTATAAAGTTGATTTAAAACTACATCTGGTACAACATTGTGTTTTAATACATAAACTATTCGTATACCTTTACGATTAGATTCATCACGAATATTTGAAATTCCTTCTAATTTACCTTCTTTAATTATAGTATAGGTTTTGATAAGTAAATCACTTTTAATAACTTGATAAGGTATTTCATCAACAATAATACATTCTTTATTATCTATATTTTCAAAATGTGTTTTAGCTCTGATTATAATTGATCCACGTCCTGTATGAAAAGCATTTTTTACTCCTTCGTATCCATAAATAATTCCTCCAGTAGGAAAATCTGGTGCTTTTATATAGTGCATTAAATTATCAATATCTATATCTTTATTATCAATAAATGCAAAAATTGCTTCTATAGATTCTTTTAAATTATGGGGTGCCATATTAGTAGCCATTCCTACTGCAATTCCTGATACACCATTAATTAATAAATTAGGTATACGTGTAGGTAATACCGTAGGTTCTTTTAAAGAATCATCAAAATTTAACTGCATATCTACTGTTTCTTTTTCTATATCTACAAGCATTTCCTCAGAAATTTTATTTAAACGTATTTCAGTATAACGCATAGCTGCAGGAGGATCATTATCAATAGATCCGAAATTTCCTTGACCATCAATTAATTTATAACGAAGTGACCAATTTTGTGCCATACGTACAATAGTATCATATACAGAATTATCACCATGTGGATGCAATTTTCCTAAAACTTCGCCTACAATACGAGCTGATTTTTTATGTGTACGATTATATAGTAAACCTAATTTATACATACCAAAAAGAACTCTTCGATGTACGGGTTTAAGTCCATCTCTTATATCTGGCAATGCTCTAGAAATAATAACTGACATTGAATAATCTATATAAGATGATTTCATTTCATCTTCAATATTTATTGGTATTATTTTTTCTTTATAAATCATAGTTTTATTATTTTCTAATTTCAGCTCCTAATTTTTCTTTAAAAACTTGTTTAAGTTTATTCATTATTTCATCTATTATTTGATTTGTTAATGTTTGTTTTTTACTTTCAAAATAAAAACTTATAGCATAAGATTTCTTACCTATAGGTAATTGCTTACCATGATATATATCAAAAAGTTTTACTTTTGTAAGTAAGTTTTTTTCCGTATTTATTGCTAAATAATAAATATCTTCAAAAAGTATATTTATATCCAGTAATAATGATAAATCTCTTTTAATACCAGGATATTTAGAAATATTAATATATTTTATATTTTTTTGTTTAAAACAAACATCAGTAAAAATTTGCAAATTAAATTCAGCATAAAATACATTTTGATAAATATCAAATTTTTTTGTTATAGTTTCTCTAACTTTACCTATTTTAAATAAATTATAATTTAGATATTTTATTATAAGAGTTTCATATAAAAAATGATCATTAAATATTAATTTCTGAGTTGTATTATTAATACCAATTTTTTGCATTATTTGTTCTATAATACCCTTTAAATAAAAAAAAGATAGATCTAAAGAATCTACATTTATCCATTTTATATTTTCTATTTTACCAGTTATAGATAAACTTAAATATTTTGTTTCTAAGAAATTATTATCTTTATAAAGATAAGATTTTCCAAATTCAAATAATTTTAGATTAAAATTTTTTCTCTTTATATTATAAGAAATACTTTCTAGCATACCGAATAAAAGATTTGGTTGCATTATAGATAAATCAGTACTTAATGGATTAATAACATTAACTATCATTTTATTTGTACTAGTATTTAATAAATTTATATAATTATCTTTTTTTAAAGAAATAGTAATTATTTCATTAAAACCATGAGCTAATAATTGTTGAGAAATAGTTTCTTCTATTTTAGAATAAAATTCATATGATGAATAATTTTTTTTTGATTCATTGTATGAATAATTATTAATTGATTTTAAATTATTATATCCATAAATACGTAATATTTCTTCTATTATATCTATTTCACGTTTTACATCTATCCTATATAATGGAACAGAAAGTATTAATGATTCTTCATTTTTAGAAATAATTTTAATTTCCAAAAGTTCTAAAATTTGACAAATTTTATTATGTGATATTTTGCATCCAATAATATTATATATTTTATTATATCGTAATCTAATTTTAGAATTAGATATATGTATAGGATATATGTCTATAATATCAGAAGATATATATCCACATGCAATTTCTTTTATTAATAATGCTGCGCGTTTTAATGCATAAATAGTTTTATTAGGATCTATTCCTCGTTCAAAACGAAAAGAATGTTCAGTATTTAAATTATGTATTTTAACACTTTTACGTATAGATAAAGGATTAAAATAAGCACTATCAATAAAAATATTTTTAGTATTATTAGTAACTTTATAATTAATTCCTTCAAATATTCCAGCTAGACAAATAGGATTATTGTTATCGCAAATAATTAAATCATCTAATGATAAATTAATTTTATCTAAAAATGTATTGTTATTATTAACAGTGGTAACTTTAATATTAAATCCTTTAATTTTATCAGCATCAAATACATGCATAGGTTGACCTACTTCAAACATTACAAAATTAATAATATCTATTATATTATTAATAGGATTAATTCCGATAATTTTTAATCTATTTTGTAGCCATTTTGGAGATTCAAAAATTTTAATTTTAGATATAGTTATTCCTGAATAACGTAAACATTTTTTTGTGTTTTCTACATTTATATTAATTGGAATCCAATCTATATTTTTTTTAAAATTTTTTACAGAAGGCATTATTAATTTAGCTTTATATTCACGAGTTATTAAAGCTGCATATAAATCTCTAGCTATTCCATAATGACTTATAGCATCAGAACGATTAGGTGTGATAACTATATCAATAGCCCAATCCATTAAATTATTATAATATTTTATGTTTTCTACTGATAAACCTATATCAGTTAATATATTTGATATTTGATTGATATCTAAGTCTGTAATAAGATATTCTTTAAGCCATTTATAAGATATTATCATATTTATTTATTGAGAATAATATGGCATAACTAACATTAATAATTCTTCTTCTTCTAAAGAATCAAAAGGTTTCAAAATTCCTGCTAAATTTGGTTTTGATAATTCAAATATAATATTTTCTCCATCAATATGTGATATTATATCTATTAAAAATTTTGAATTAAATCCTATTTTAAAATCTTTACCTGTATAATCACATTTTAATGTTTCAAAAGCTTGATTTGAAAAATCAATATCTTTTGCTATAAGATTCAATTTTTGAGATTTTAAATCTAAACATATTTGATAATTTTTTTTACTAGAAAAAAGTGCCATACGTTTAAGAGAATTTAAAAAAATATTTTTATTTATAATAAATTTTTTATCATTATTTTTAGGAATTACAGATTCATAATTTGGATAATTACCAGTAATTAGTTTACATATTAATGTTTTGTCAGATAAAGAAAATTTTGTATTACTATCATTATAATATATTGTCAATTGTTCTTCTTTTTTTGTCTTTAAAATACTTTTTAATATTTTTAATGGTTTTTTAGGAATAATTAATTTAGCAATTTGATTATTATTTATAATAATATCTTTTCTAACATATTTTACTAATTTATAAGAATCTGTGCTTACAAAAACAGATTTATTAGTAGTAATATCAAAAAATACTCCTGTCATAACTTGTTTAAATTCATCATTTCCTGAAGCAAATAATGTTTTATCAATTATTTTTGAAAATGTATTTGTGGATAATTTTATTGTACCTATATAATTAATATTAGAAATATAAAGTGTAGGAAATGTTTCTGCATTTTGTATAGTTATGGTATAATTTCCATATTTAGAAATAATATTAAGTATATGTTCATTTTCTGAATAAAATGTAATAGGTTGTTCAGAAAAATTTTTTAACGTATTTATAATTAATTTAGCTGGAACTGCAATTTTTCCTATTTGATAATTTTTAATGATATCAATTTTAGTAATTAAAGTAATTTCTAAATCAGAAGCTATAACAAATAGTTTTTTATCTTTTACTTTAAAAATAAAATTATTTAAAATAGAAATAGGATTATTGTAATTAATAATACCATTAAAATATTGTAAATATTTTAATAATTTATTACTTGAAATAGTAAATTTCATGAAATAGTAAATTTCATAATTAATATTATTAGTAGCGTGAGGGGGATTTGAACCCCCGACCTCCGGGTTATGAATCCGACGCTCTAACCATCTGAGCTATCACGCCTTTTATTTATATTTTTAATAATATATTATTAATTATTTATATTTTATTTTTAAATGAGAATTATTTCTGGAAAATTAAAAGGAAAAATATTTTCAATACCTAAAAATTTATCTAAAATTAGACCAACTACAGATAGAGCTAAAGAATCATTATTTAATATATTAAATAATAAAATTATATTTAATAATAAATTAGTTGTAGATTTATTTTGTGGAATAGGAAGTATAAGTTATGAATTTGTTTCTAGAGGAATTTCTAAAATATATTCTTTAGATATTAATGCTATGTGTATTCAATATATACGAAAAAAATCTATAGATTTTAATATCCAAAATAAAATTTTAGCATTAAAATATAACGTATTTTTTTTTTTAAAAAAAAATAGAAATCTTAATTCAGATATAATTTTTGCTGATCCACCTTATGGTATGGAAGATAAATATTTTTTATTATTAATAAATTTATGTTTTAATAATGAATTGATTAAAAAAAATGGTATTCTAATTATAGAACATCCAGTTAATAAACAAATATTTTGTGATAATAAAAATTATATTAATACAAAAAAATATGGAAGAATTTGTTTTAGTTTTTTTACTAAAAAAAATTAAATTTGTTTTATATTTATATAACATAAATATGTCTGTTCCTATAACATCAAATTTTAAAAACAATAATTAATAAATATGTCTGTTCCTATAACATCAAATTTTAATTTGGAAGAATTCGATTGGATAACTTATGAAAATGGATTAAATGAATCTGAAAAAGATGAAATAGAAAAATTTAAGGAAAATTATGAAAAAACAATTCCTAATATTAATGAATATGAAATACATAAAGGTTTTGTAACATATATAGAAAATAAAGAAATTATTGTTGATTTTGGCTTTAAATCTGAAGGAATTATATCATTAAATGAATTTAAAGATGATAAAATTCCTAATATAGGTGATACTATTGAAGTAATGATTTATAAACTTGATTATAAAGGTGAATGTATTCTTTCTTATCAAAAAGCTAAAATGTTAAAAAATTGGCTTCATATAAATGATTCATATGAAAAAGGGGATGTAATATTAGGAATGGTTACAGCTCGTACAAAAGGAGGATTGATAGTAAAAATTTTTGATATTGAATGTTTTTTACCAGGATCACATATTAATATAAAACCAACACGAGATTATGATAATTATGTAGGAAAAACTATAGAAGTTAAAGTAGTTAAACTTAATAAGAAAACTAAAAATGTTGTAGTATCACATAAAATATTAATAGAACAAGATCTTGAAGAACAAAAAAAAGAAATAATATCTACTTTAAATAAAGGTCAAATAGTAGAAGGAACTGTTAAAAACATACTTCCTTATGGTTGTTTTGTAGATTTAGGTGGAATTGATGCATTAATACATATTACTGACATAAAATGGAAAAGAATTGAACATCCTTCAGAAGAAGTTAAATTAGGTCAAGTTTTAAATTGTGTAGTATTAGGAATAGACAAAGAAAAAAATAGGGTTCAATTAGGATTAAAACAATTACAAAAACATCCTTGGGAGATATTAGATTCTAATTTAAAAGTAGGAAATATAATTACAGGAACTGTAACAGTGTTAGCAGATTATGGTGCAATTGTAGAAATAATTCCAGGTGTAGAAGGATTAATACATACTAGTGAAATGTCTTGGGATTCAAATTTACTGTGTGCAAGAGATTTTTTGAAAGTTGGTGATAAAGTAAAAGCTGTAATTATAACTTTAGATCGTGAAGAAAGAAAAATGTATTTAAGTATAAAACAACTAACATCTGATCCATGGAATAGTATACAAAAAAAATATCCTGTAGGATCTAAACAGACAGGAATAATTCACAGTTTTACTAATTTTGGTGTTTTTGTGGAATTACAAAAAGATATAAGGGGAATTATTTATACATATGATTTATCATGGACTAAAAAAATTAAACATCCTTCAGAATTTTGTAATAAAGGAGATAAAATTGATGTAGTAGTATTAAATTTAGATATTAATGCTCGTCGTTTGAATTTGGGACATAAACAATTATATAAAAATCCTTTTGAAGAATATGAAAATATATTTACTATAGGATCAATACATAAAGGTCTAGTTATTAAAAAATTTGATAAAGGTGCTTCAATTAAAATTGAAAACAATGATAAATCTATAGAGGCTTTTGCTCCATTTCGTTATTTAGAAACTAAAAATAAATCAATTTTAAAAAAAGGAGATATAGCTGATTTTAAGATAATGGAATTTAATAAAGAATCAAAAACAATTATTGTTTCTCATACTTATACATTTATTAATAAAAAAATTAAAAAACATAAATCTACTTTTGGAGATTTTACAGAATTAACTAATTTAAAAAAATTAATTGAAAGCAAATCCAATAAAAAAGAATAATAATTCTATTAGAATATACTAAATTGATCCTAATAATCAATTGTCCAATTTCCTTTTTCTTTTATTAAAAAATTTTCTAATTGTTTATATTTAATACGTTTAATATCACCATTAATGATATTACGTAATGTAATATAATCCTTACTATTAATATTATTTAATAATTTAAAAAATTCTTCTGAAAGATTCAATTTATTTATTGAATTTAATTTAAATTTAAATAAAAAAGATACTATATTTTTATATATATCATTAATTACTTTTTTAAAAAGAGTAAAAGCTTTGCTTTTATAAACTAAAATAGGATCTTTTTGTTCATAAACTGCATTTTGTACAAAATTACGTAAATCGTCCATTTCACTAAGATGTTGTTTCCATAGAGAATCTATAACATTCAAAATAATTTTTTGTTCAATATTATTAAATTGTATATTTACATCATATGATGATATTAATATATTTCTATTTCCATCAGATAATAAAATATTATTTTTATCTATTAAAGACTTAAACTCATTAAGTTTTATACTTTTAATAAGTTTATAATGTTTCATTATTATAATGAATAATTCATTGATAATATTTTTTTGATTTGAACTAAAAATTTCAATAATTTGGTTTGTAATTAATCCAAAAATATTAATTAATTCTGATTTAAAATGTTCTAAATTTTTTTTATTATTATTAACAATTTCATTAATTACATGATAAATCATCTTTGAAATATCTATATCAATATGTTTTCCTAAAATAGCAGATTTACGTAAATTATAAATTATTTCTCTTTGTTTATTCATTACATTATCATATTCTAGTAATCGTTTTCGTATCATAAAATTATTTTCTTCTACTTTTTTTTGAGCACGTTCTATTGAACGTGTAATTAATGAGTGTTGTATTGCCTCACCAATTATATCCATTAATTTGGATAATCTATCTGATCCTATGAATAAACGCATTAATTTATCTTCTAAAGAAACATAAAATTGAGAACTTCCTGGATCTCCTTGACGACCTGCACGTCCTCTTAATTGACGATCTATACGTCTTGACTCATGTCTTTCAGTTCCTAAAATTGCTAAACCTCCATATTTTATAACTTCTTTAGAAAGTTTAATATCAGTACCTCGTCCTGCCATATTAGTAGCGATAGTTACTACACTAGTAGATCCAGCTTGGGCAATAATATCAGCTTCTTTTTTATGTAATTTAGCATTTAAAACATTATGTTTAATATTTCTTAATTTTAATGCACAACTTAAAAGTTCTGAAACTTCTACAGAAGTAGTTCCTACTAATACTGGACGTTTATATTTTGTTGATAACAGTACTATTTCTTCAATAATTGCATTATATTTTTCACGCATTGTTTTAAAAACAAGATCTTCTTTATCAAGACGTTTTATAGGTTTATTAGGTGGTATAATTACTACATCTAATTTATATAAATACCAAAATTCATCAGCTTCAGTTTCTGCAGTACCAGTCATACCAGATATTTTATTATACATTCTAAAATAATTTTGTAAAGTAATACTAGCTAAAGTTTGACTAGGAGATTCTATTTTAACATTTTCCTTAGCTTCAATAGCTTGATGTATACCATCAGCATAACGACGACCTTCTATTATTCTTCCAGTTTGTTCATCAACAATTTTAACATGTCCATCTAAAACAACATAATCAACATCTTTATTAAAAAGTGTATAAGCTTTTAATAATTGATTAATAGCGTGAATACGTTTTGACTTATATGAATAAATATTTAATATTTTTTCTCTTTGAGTAAATTCTTCTTCTTTAGATAAATTTATTAATTCTAAATTAATAATTTCCATTGTTATATCAGGTAATATAAAAAACGAGTTATCATTTACACTTTTTGAAATAAAATCAATTCCTTTATCTGTAAGTACTACAGTATTATTAGCTTCATTTATGATAAAATATAAGTCAACATCAACTGTTGACATATCTTCACAATTATCTTTATTATATTTATTTTCAGTATTTTGTAAAATATTGAGTATATTTTTTTCACTTAAAAATTTTATTAAAGGTTTATATTTAGGTAAACCTCTATAAACTTGTAAAAGTTTAAAACCACCTAAAAGAGTATCACCTTTTTTAATTAATTCACGTGAATTTTTAAGAATTTTACTTAATTCTATACGTTGTTTTTCAATCATAGATTGAACTACATTTTTCAACAAATAAAAATTATTTTCTAAATTATTTTCTTTAGTATCTATTGGACCTGATATAATTAAAGGAGTACGAGCTTCATCAATTAATACCGAATCTACTTCATCAATAATTACATAATTAAGTTCACGTTGCATTAAATCTTTTTTATTTTGCACCATATTATCACGCAAATAATCAAATCCAAATTCGTTATTGCTACCATAAGTAATATCTGCTTGATAAGCTTCTTTACGCATATTAGTATTTGGAATATATTTATCTATACAATCTACTTTAAGTCCATGAAATTCCATTAAAGGTGCTATCCATGCAGCATCCCTTTTTGCTAAATAATCATTTACAGTAACTACATGAACTCCTCTTCCAGTTAAAGCATTTAAATAAATTGGTAAAGTTGCTACTAATGTTTTACCTTCACCAGTAGCCATTTCAGCAATTTTACCATGATGAAGTATTATTCCACCTAAAATTTGTACATCATAATAAATGATATCCCATATTATGGGTTTTCCTGCAGCATCCCAAGATGTTTTCCAAATAGCTTTGTCTTCTTGTAAAATAACATAATCTTTATTTAAAGAAAATTCTTTATCAAAAAAAGTAGCTTTAACTATAAGTTCTTTATTTTCTTTAAAACGTCTAGAAGTTTCTATAACTACAGCAAAAGCTTCAGGAAGTAATTTATTTAAACAATCTTTTTCTATTTGATACATTTCTTTTTTTAATTTTTCTAATTGTATATAAATACTTTCTTTTAAAGAAAGATCAGAAGATTGTTCAATTTTCGTTTTTAAACTTTCTATTTTATTATAAATTTCTTGTGTACAATTTTTAATTTTATTTTTAAATTCAATTGTTTTATAACGTAACATCTCATTCGAAATAGAATGTAAAGTATATTCTATTTGTTTTATAGAGGATAAATATTTTTTAGCCTCTATAATAGATCGTTCATTTTTATTTCCTAATAATTTTTTTAAAATTTTTTTTAAAAATGTCATTTGAAAACATTATGTAAATAAATTATAATTCATATTCTCCTCTATTATACATAAAATCTTCGTCTGTAGTAGGAATATCAGGCCATATATCTTGTAAAGATTCATATATTTCTTGATCATCTAATTCTTTAAGATTTTCTACAACTTCTAAAGGAGCACCACTACGAATAGCATAATCAATTAGTTCAGTTTTAGTAGCAGGCCAAGGTGCATCTTCTAAATAAGAAATTAATTCTAAAGTCCAGTACATAATATTAATAATTTATATATTGTATAATAATAACAAAAAAAAAATATTTAACATTCTTTTTTATAACGTTTAATATGTTCTTGTATAGATTCTTTTACGGGAATAAATTTGTATTTTAATATTTTAATTATTTTTTCATTTGAAAAATGAATATAGTTTTTTTTAAAAAAATTTAAAATTTTTTTATTAAAATTTTTTTTTAAAAAAATTTTTCTTTTTTTATTAAAAGAATAAATATTATTTATATTTCTTATTTCTTCATAAGAAATATTTTCACTATTTAATAGATAACGTTCATTTATATGATTTTCATCCATTAAACGAATACAACATTTAGCTACATCTCTAACATCAATACATCCAATAGTACCTATTGGCGATTTATTTATAATAAATTCAAATAAATTTTTTTTTTTCCAAAATCCTGAAGCTAAAACAATACTAGGATTTACAATAATAACATTTAATCCTTCTTTATTACCACGCCATACTTCTATTTCTGATAAAAATTTAGTATAATAATCATTATTATATAATTTGTTTGTTAAAAACAATTCTGTAATATGATTATTTACTTGATCATTAGAAATGAATATTGAATTAATGTAACATATTTTTTTTACACCTGTAGCAATACATATATTAATTACATCAGTTATATCAGTAATATTTTTTTTAAAAAATCCTTGCCAAAGGCTTATTAAATTATTTGTGTAATATACTTCATCTATTCCTTCAAATATTGATGTATTAAATATATCATCATTAACCCATTCTATATTTTTTAATAAAAAATTAGTTGTTTTTTGTGTATTATAATAATTAAATATATGTTTTAATATATCAATACATTTTTTTGTTCGTAATACTCTAACATTTTTTCCTTTTTTAAGAAGATATAATAATATATAACTACTTATTAAATCATTTACTTTTAAAATAAAAGTCATTTTAGAATAATTCTATTAATATTTTGTTTAACAAATGAATTCCAATTTTTATATTTTTTATTATTTGTTATGTTTTTTCTATTAAGATAATGACAAACAGCTGTAGCTAATCCATCTGTAGAATCAATTTTTTTTTTTTTTAAAAAATTACTATTAATATTTAATAATGTTTTTAACATTTTGGATATTTGTTCTTTTGAAGCATTACCATTTCCAGTTATAGCCATTTTTATTTTTCTAGGAGAATATTCATTAATAATAATATTTTTATATAAACCAGCTGCTATAGCTACTCCTTGTGCTTGTATTATTTTAATCATAGATTGTACATTTTTTCCCATAAAATTGGATTCAATTGCTAATTCATTTGGATGATATATATCAATTATATTTATAGTTTTTTCAAAAATAATTTTTAATTTTAAATGATGATTAGAATATTTTTTTAATAACAATTGATCTAAATATATTAATTCAATATTATTTTTAATTATTTTAATTAAACCAAAACCCATTACAATAGTACCTGGATCAATACCTAATATAATTAAATCTTGCACGTTACGTGTAATTTTTGATTTAAAAATCAATATAAGAAAATCTTCATTTTAAATCATCAATTACATAAACTAAATAATAGTTATCTATTTTTAGATAAAATGCAATAAAAGCTTTACAATATGATTTATCTATAATCCAACATATTATATAAGGATCTTTTATTGAAAAAGGACTAATTTTATAATTAAGTAAAAAATTAACTAATTTTTTATTAGATAGTTTGTATAAACTTTCTTTAATACCCCAAATTATGTGTAATTGATCAACTTCAATACTATAATCAATAAAGTTAGCTTCATCTTTTCTAAGAAATTTATTTTTTACTTTTAAAATTTTATTTATTTGACATTTTTCGATATCAACTCCTATAATATTATTACTAGTAGCTACTACTACTTTATTATAAGAATGACTAAATGAAACATTAAATTTATAATTTTTTATATAAGGTTTACCATTTAAATAATAAACTCTAGTATCTAATCCTAAATATTTTAAACAACAACGTATAGCTAAAAATTCGTATCTACGTTTTATATGTTTTATACAAGTAAATTTTTTTTTTTGAAAAAAAGGATTTAAATATTTTATTAAATAATTTTCACTTTCAATTAATTCCCATATTATAAGTTTAGTATGTTTATTTTTTTCTATTATTTTTATTATAGGAATAACTATTATATTTTTATTATATTATTATTATCTATATTCCAAGTTTTCCATATATTTTTTGTATTTATAAATAATAAATAAATACAAAATATCAATACTATTATAATAATAAAAATTATCAATTTATAATTTTGTATATAGGATATATTAATATTTTTCTTATTATAATATAATAAGATTTCTATTAAATTATTAAATAAATGTAAAAAAATACAATTTAATATTGAACGAGTACTAAAATATATAAATCCAATTACACTACCTATTATAAATCCTGCAATAAATTGCAATGGATTCATATGGATTATACCAAATAAAAATGAAGAAAATAATATAGCATTTATATAATAAATCTTATTTTTAATAAGACCATTTAAAATAATACCTCTAAATAATATTTCTTCACATATAGGAGCTAATATTATTGTTGTAATTATAAAAGAAATAGGATGACAAAAATATTTAATAATATCTGATGATCTAATTTGTATTAGATATAATATATATTCAGTTAAAATCATTGTTAATAACAATATAATAAAAATTAAAGGGTAAAAATACCATTTTGATAATTTTAAATTATCTTTAATAACTTTTTTATTAAAATTATATTTTAAGGATAAAAAATAAAAAATTAAGATAAATGGTATTACATATGAAATAGGAAATAAAATATATATCGGTACAAAAAATTTTTTTATTAAAATTGTACTTATACATATTGTTATTATACTTATAAATAACCAATTTATTATTAAATAAATTGATTTAATATAATTTAAATTAAATTTTTTATTCATATTATATATATAAATAACCTTATTAAATAAATTGATTTAATATAATTTAAATTATTCATATTATATAAATAAATAAATTGATTTAAATTATATATGTAGACTCGTAGGGATTCGAACCCTAACTAACAGAATCAAAATCTGTTGTGCTACCATTACACTACAAGTCTTATAATAAAAATTATAATATAAATAAAATTAATAAATATTATATATGTCTTTAAAAATTCGTTTACAAAGAAAAGGAAGAAAAAAAAAACCATATTATCCAATTGTTGTTATTGATTCACGTTTTCATAGAAATGGTAAATTTATAGAAAAATTAGGATTTTATAATCCACATACTAATCCTTCCACTATTATATTAAATGTGGATAGTGCACTTAATTGGTTACAGAAAGGTGCTCAACCTACAAATACTGCAAGATCTATTCTTTCTAAAAAAGGTGTTTTATTAAAACAACATTTATTAAAAGGTGTAAAAAAACAAGCATTAAATGTTGTTGAAGCTGAAAATAAATTTAAAAAGTGGATTGAAAATAAAAATGCGTAATAAACATAATTATTTTTTTTAAATCTACAAATACTGCAAGATCTATTCTTTCTAAAAAAGGTGTTTTATTAAAACAACATTTATTAAAAGGTGTAAAAAAACAAGCATTAAATGTTGTTGAAGCTGAAAATAAATTTAAAAAGTGGATTGAAAATAAAAATGCGTAATAAACATAATTATTTTTTTTTAGGAAAACTGATAAAATCACGTATTAAAAAGTATGATTTTGTTATATTATTAAATAATAATATATGTTTTAATAAAAATATTAAATTTTTATTAATAGAATTAGAGGGAATTTTAATTCCTTTTTTAATAAAATCATATTTGTTAATTAATAATAAATTTTTAATTGATTTTGAATTTTTTTTAAAAAAAGAATATTACAATATTACAGGAAGTAATATTTATTTAGAATTTAAATATTTACTTTTTACAGAAAATGTTAATAATAACATTATAGGTTTTAATGTAAAAGATATAAATAAAGGATTTATAGGTGTTGTTATAGATATTTATCGTAACTTAAAACAAGATCTTTTTAAAGTTTATTTTGAAAATAAATATTTTTTAATACCTATAACAAAAGTTTTTATAAAAGAAATAAATATAAATGAAAAATATATTTTAACTGAAATTCCATTTGGATTAATAGAATAATTATATATCTATATTTGCATAAATAGAATTTGATTCTATAAATTTTTTACGAGGTAACACATTATCTCCCATAAGAATTGAAAATATATTATCAGCTTCTACATTATCTTTTATTATTAATTGACGTAAAATTCTATTTTTTGGATTCATTGTTGTTTCCCATAATTGATCAGCATTCATTTCTCCTAATCCTTTATATCTTTGAATATTTATTCCTTTATTATTGTCAAATTTATGTTTTATAATATGTTCTCTATCTTTTTCATTCCATGCATAAAAAGATTTTTTACCTTTTTTTATTAAATATAAAGGAGGCATAGCTATATAAATATAGCCTTTTTCTATTAAAATTTTCATATAACGAAAAAAGAAAGTAATAATAAGTGTAGAAATATGACTACCATCTATATCAGCATCTGTCATTATTATTATTTTATAATAACGTAATTTATCTAAGTTTAAAATAGATGTTTTTTCACAAGAAAGACCTAAAGCCATAAATATATTACGTATATCTTCATTTTCATAAATTTTATTTTGCATTGCTTTCTCAACATTTAATATTTTTCCACGTAATGGTAATATTGCTTGAAAATTTCTATCACGTCCTTGTTTAGCAGTTCCTCCTGCAGAATCTCCTTCTACTAAAAATATTTCACAATTTTTAGGTTCATTTAAAGAACAATCGGCTAATTTTCCAGGTAATCCTAATCCTATATTACTTATTAAAATATTATTATGTATTAATTCACGAGTTCTTTTAGCTGCTTTTCTAGCTTTAGCAGCAATAATAATTTTTTCTATTATTTTTTTAGCATCATATGGATATTCTTCTAAATAACTACCAAGCATATCTCCTACAATTTTGTCTACAGCTCCGATAACTTCATTATTACTTAATTTAGTTTTAGTTTGTCCTTCAAATTGAGGATACATTAATTTAATAGATATTATTGCGGTAATGCCTTCACGAAAATCATCACCAATTAAATCAATATTTTCTTTTTTTAAAATACCATTTTCTTCAGCATATTTTTTTAGTGTTCTAGTTATTGCTCTACGAAATCCTGTTAAATGAGTACCACCTTCTTGTGTATTAATATTATTAACATATGAAAGTATTTTTTCTTTAAAAGAAGTATTATACTTTATAGCTATTTCTACAAAAATATCATTTATTTTATCTTCTATTAAAATAATATTTTTTATAATTGATTCACAATCTTTATCTATAAAAGATATAAACTCTTTCAATCCGTATTTTGAATAAAAAATTTTTTTTTTAAAATTTACTTCACTATCAATTTCTCTTTCATCAATAAAATATATGAATATTCCTTTGTTTAAAAAAGATAATTCTCTAAAACGTGTTGCTAATACATCATAATTATATGTTATATTATTAAATATAGTATTATCAGCTTTAAATGTTATTTCAGTGCCTTGTTTAGAAGTATTACCTATATATTCTAAATCTGTTATAGCTTTTCCTTTAGAATATTTTTGACGATAAATTTTATTATCACGATATATAGTAGCAATTAGCCATTCTGATAAAGCATTTACGCAAGAAATTCCAATTCCATGTAATCCTCCAGATATTTTATATGAATTTTTATCAAATTTTCCTCCAGCTCCTATTTTTGTCATAACTAATTCAAGTGCTGAACATTTTTCTTTTTTATGTTTATCTATAGGAATACCCCTTCCATTATCTTTAATAGTAATAGAATTATCTTTATGTATAGTAACCCATATTTTATTACAAAATCCAGCTAGAGCTTCATCTATAGAATTATCTATTACTTCATTGACCAAATGATGAAATCCTTTAGATCCTACATCGCCAATATACATGGATGGTCTTAATCTTACATGTTCAATTCCTTCAAAAAATTGAATATTATCAGCTGTATACATGGTAATTTAAAAAATATAAATGGTAATTTAAAAAATATAAATGGTAATGTATATAAATATAATATAAAAATTAACTTTTTTAAAATAATTTTTTATTATATTTATTATATAATTATATAAATATAATATGTTAATTAATGTTGATATAATATAACATAATTAATGTTGATTAACATAATTAATGTTGATTAATGTTGATAATTAATGTTGATTAACATAATTAATGTTGATAATTAATGTTGATAATTAATGTTGATAATTAATGTTGATAAATTAATGTTGATTAATTAATGTTGATAATTAATGTTGATAATTAATGTTGATAATTAATGTTGATAAATTAATGTTGATTAATTAATGTTGATAATTAATGTTGATAATTAATGTTGATAATTAATGTTGATAAATTAATGTTGATAATTAATGTTGATAAACATAATTAATGTTGATAATTAATGTTGATAAATTAATGTTGATTAATTAATGTTGATAATTAATGTTGATAATTAATGTTGATAATTAATGTTGATAAATTAATGTTGATAATTAATGTTGATTAACATAATTAATGTTGATAATTAATGTTGATAATTAATGTTGATAATTAATGTTGATAAATTAATGTTGATAATTAATGTTGATAATTAATGTTGATAATTAATGTTGATAATTAATGTTGATAAATTAATGTTGATAATTAATGTTGATAATTAATGTTGATAATTAATGTTGATTATTAATGTTGATTAATTAATGTTGATAATTAATGTTGATAATTAATGTTGATAATTAATGTTGATAAATTAATGTTGATTAATGTTGATAATTAATGTGGTAAATACACTACTTTTTTAGTGTAGAAAAATTTTTGATTAAAATAATCAATTAAATAATATTCTTTTGCTTGTGGAAAATTTTTTAATTCTTTAGAAAGGTCACCTCCTTTTAAAAAAAAAATACCATTTGGTAAATTATGTCGATTTTTAGATAAAAATTTTCCTTTTACCCATTTATATAAATATTGTATACGTGTAACAGCACGGCTTATGATAAAATCAAATTTATCTTTAACATCATTAGCACGTATACAAGATATATTTACATTTATTAATCCTAATTCATATGAAATTAATTCTACTACTTTAGTTTTTTTTTTAATAGAATCTATTAATAAAAATTGGCTTTCTGGGAATAATATTGCTAAAGGAATTCCAGGAAATCCACCACCTGTTCCTACATCCATAATATATGATTTAGGTAAAAAATTAATTATTTTAGCTATACCTAATGAATGTAACACGTGGTGTTCATAAAAATTGTTTATAATTGTTTTTCTAGAAATTAAATTTATACGTGTATTCCAATACATATATATATTTTTCATCTGAATAAAACGTTCAATTTGTTGATTATTTAGTTCAGAAAAATATTTTGTTAGAGTTAACATAAAATTAATTAATATTGTTTATATAATAATTTAAAATTATGTATCAAATTTCAAAAAGACTTCAAAATATGAGATATTCACAAACTTTAGCAATGACTGCTAGAGCTAGATATTTAAAGTCGTTAGGTAATGATATAATTAGTCTTAGTGTTGGTGAACCAGATTTTTTACCTCCTGATTTTATACTTAATGCTTCTAAAAAAGCTATTGATGATGGACATCATTATTATACTCCTGTAGCTGGTTATTCAAAATTAAGAGAAGTTATTTGTAATAAATTTAAACGTGATAATAATATATCTTATTCTCCTTCTCAAATAATTGTATCTACTGGTGTTAAACAATCTATTATTAATGTATTATTAGCAATACTTAATTCACAAGATGAAATAATTATACCTGCTCCTTATTGGGTAAGTTATTGTGAAATGGCAAAATTGTGTGAAGCTAATCCGATTATTGTTTATACAAAAGTTGAAAATAATTATAAAATTACTCCTGAAGAATTAGAAAATGCAATTACTACTAGAACAAAAGCATTTATTTTTAGTACACCTTGTAATCCTACAGGAAGTGTTTACAGTAGAAATGAATTAAAACTTTTATCTAAAGTATTTAGTAAACATCCAAATATAATTATTATTTCAGATGAAATATATGAACATATATGTTATAATAATGAACATATAAGTATAGCAACATTTCCATCAGTATATGAACAAACTGTAACATTAAATGGTCTTTCAAAATCTTTTGCTATGACAGGTTGGAGAATTGGTTATATAGGTGCTACTGAATGGTTGACTCAAGCTTGTGAAAAAATACAAGGACAAACTACTTCTTGTGCAAATTCTATAGCACAATGTGCAGCTATTGCAGCATTAGAATCATCTCCTAAAAGTATTGAATATATGATATCAGCTTTCAAAAAAAGATTAGATCTAGTTGTAGATTTATTAAATGATATTCCTGGATTTATTTTATTAAATAAACCCCAAGGAGCTTTTTATGTATTTCCTAACGTTTCTAATTTTTTGGGCAAAAAATTTAATGGAAAAAAAATAAAAAATACTGATGATTTAGCAATATATTTACTGGAAACAGCTAATGTATCTACAGTTAGTGGAACAGCATTTGGATATAATAATAGTTTACGTATTTCTTATGCTATATCAGAAGATAAATTAGAAAATGCTTTTAAAAGAATTAAAAATGCTTTAAAATTTTAGTTAAAAAATTGTATTTTGTATTGATTATTATTTTTTTATTTATGCAAAAAAAAATATTTATATATTTATTTATAATAATAACGTATTTAATTAATTCTTCTTATACTTATGACAAAATAGAACGTAAAGATGACAAAGTAGATAGTAAAAATGAAAAAATAGAAGTAGATAGTATTGTTGCCCAAATAGGTAATAAAATTATTTTGAAATCTGAAATAGATAAATTAATAAATGAAAATTTTTGTTATAATAAAAAAGAACATTGTTATAAATTCTATGATTTATTAAAAGATAAATTATTAATTGATCTTATTAAGAATAATAATCTTATATCTAAGAATGAGATTAATGAGATTAATAATGAGATTAATAAAGAAGCAATTTTGAAATTTCAAATTTCAAATTTAAATTTTGATCCAAATATATCAAAACAGATTTTTTATGACATAAAAAATAATATTTATTATAATCGTATAATAAAAATTATTAATCATAATAATGATATTTATGTTAGTCCTAAAGAAATACATAATTATATCAATTATATAAATAAGAAAAATAAAATAATTATACCTAGTATTTTTGAATTATCTACTATTATTTTTTTTCCTAAAATAACTAATGATCATAAAAAACAAATAATAAATAAATTATATAAAATAAAGAAAGAAATAGAAAATGGATGTGATTTTAATAAAAAAGCTATTATATATTCTGATGATATTAAATCATCAATAAATGGAGGATTAATAAAAGGATTAAATTTTGATTTAATAAATAATGACTTAAAAAAAGTTATTTCTTCTTTAAAAGAAGGTGAATTATCAAAACCTTTTGAAATTGAATCAAAATTTATTCTATTAAAATTAGAAAAAATAAGAGGAAAAGAATTTGATATACGTTTAATACTTATTAAACCAAAATATACAAAAGAAGAATTTTATAAAACATTAAAATTGGTTTATTCAGTAAATAATGATATTATTAATAATAAAATAAGTTTTGAAGAGGCAAGATATAAATATCCAAATATTTTAATGAATGATAAAATTCAAGTTAATAAAAATAAAATTCCTGCTATTTTAAAGAATAAAAAAAATGGATATATTAGTAAACCATTATCATTAGAATTAAATGGAATAAAAGTTTTTTATTTAATAAAATTTATTAATAAAATTCCAGTACATCAATTATCCTTTGATAGTGATTATGAATATATAAAAAATTTTTTATATACTAAAAAAAGTATTAAAAATATTATGAATTTTATTAAATACAATATTAAAGATACTTTTATTAAAATTTTTGATGAAAAATATAAAAATTGTTATAAATAATTGGATTTACATATGATTTTATTTATAAGTTTTGAAGAAAGTTTTTTTATAATTTTTGTTGCTATACTGTTATTTGGTGTAGATCAAATTCCTGAAATAGCAATGGTATTAGGTAAATCTATATATAAAATACGTTATTCTATAAATAAAATAAAAAAAGAAATGTGGGAATATTATGAAAAAGAAGAATTTTCAAAAAAATTAAAAAAAGAAAAAAAAGAATTAGATGATAATTTTTCAGGTTCTATAAAACGAACATAATGTTTATGTTTTAATTTTAAAAGTTGTAATATTCTTATTATCTTCAAGTGTTATTCCTAATTCTTTTAATTCATTTCTTATATTATCTGATAATATCCAATTTTTTTCAGAACGAGCGTTATTACGAATTTTTATTAGTAAATTTATTAACTTTTTAGAAACATTATCTATTTTTTCAATTGGTTCAAGTCCTAAAACTTTAAAAATAAAATTATGCATAGTATTTTTAAATAGTAAAAAATCATCAATACCTAATTTTAGAACGCCTTTTTCAAGTAATTCTATGTATTTAGTTGCTTTAAATAAAAGTGAAATTAACATTGGACTATTAAAATCATCATCCATAGCTTTATGACATTCTTCTTTCCAAGAAAAGACATCAAAAGTTGATACCACATTATCTGTATCGGCATAATAAATATTATCTAATTTTTTAAATTTATTCATTAAACTATAATATGTTCGTTCAGCATCAATAAGCGCATCATTAGAAATATTTATAATACTACGATAATGATTTTTTAAAATAAAAAAACGTACTATATTAGGATGAAAAGGTTTTTCTAAAAAAGTATTTTTACCACTAAAAATATCTTTAGGTAATAATATATTCATAGTAGATTTACTCATTTTATAACCATTTAATGTTAACATATTAGTATGTATCCAAAAGTTAATTGTTTTTTGATTATAAATACCTTGAATTTGTGCTAATTCACATTCATGATGTGGAAATTTCAAATCTAGACCTCCACCATGTATATCAAAAAATTTACCTAAATATTTAACACTCATAGTTGAACATTCTAAATGCCAACTAGGAAATCCATTTCCCCAAGGAGATGGCCAATGCATTATATGATTTATGGGAGCTTTTTTCCATAATGCAAAATCTTTAGGATTACGTTTTTCTTGTTGTTTTTTTAAAAATCTACTTGATTCTATTAAATTATCAATTTTATGTTTGCTTAAAATTCCATATTCATAATTTTTATTATAAGCTTCAATATTAAAATATACTGAACCGTTAACTTCATAAGCTAATCCTTTTTTAATTAAAATTTTAATATATTCAATTTGATCGATTATATGACCTGTAGCTGTAGGTTCAATACTAGGTGGTAAAATATTAAATAGATATAAAGTCTGATGAAAATCAATAGTATATTTTTGAACAATTTCCATAGGTTCAAGTTTTTCTATTTTAGCCTTTTTTCCAATTTTATCTTCTCCTTCATCATTATCATTTTCTAAATGACCAACATCAGTAATATTACGTACATAACGCACTTTATAACCTAAATATTTAAAATATCTAAATATTAAATCAAAATGTATAAAAGTTCTGCAATTGCCTAAATGAATTTTATTATAAACTGTAGGTCCACAAACATACATACCAACATGTCCTTTAATAATTGGATTAAATATTTCTTTTTTTCCTGTAATAGAATTATATATTTTTATATTACGTTTAATAATTTTTTTCATACTTTATGTAAAATTACTATTTTTATATAATATATTATATGGCACAATTAACTTCACGTAGAGAAGATTATTCTAAATGGTATAATGAAATTATAATTAAAGCTAATTTAGCAGAAACATCTAATGTACGTGGATGTATGATTATAAAACCTTATGGGTTTGCTATATGGGAAAAAATACAAAATATTTTAAATAAAAAATTTAAAAATACTGGACACGATAACATTTATTTTCCATTATTTATTCCTAAATCTTTATTTTCAAAAGAAGCTTGTCACATTGATGGATTTTCACAAGAATGTGCTGTTGTTACCCATTATAGATTAAAAAAAAAAGATAATAATATTATAATAGATCCTGAAGCTAAATTGGAAGAAGAACTTATAGTAAGACCAACTTCTGAAACAATTATTTGGCATACTTATCGTCGTTGGATTAAATCATATCGAGATTTACCTATATTAATTAATCAATGGGCTAATATAATACGTTGGGAAATGCACACTCGTTTATTTTTACGTACTTCTGAATGTCTTTGGCAAGAAGGTCATACTGCTCATACTAATAAAAAAGAAGCTGTATGTGAAGCTAAGCAAATGCTAAATATTTATACTAATTTTATAGAAAATTATATGGCTATACCTGTAATTCAAGGAGTAAAAACAGCTATTGAACGATTTGCTGGAGCTGAAGAAACTTATTGTATTGAAGCAATTATGCAAAATGGTAAGGCTCTTCAAATAGGAACTTCTCATTTTTTAGGTCAAAATTTTTCTAAGGCTTTTAATGTAAAATTTACTAATAATAAAGGATATCAAGAATACGTCTGGGGAACATCGTGGGGAATATCTACTCGTCTTATAGGTGCATTAATAATGATTCATTCAGATGATAAAGGTCTTGTTTTACCGCCTAAATTAGCTCCTATACAAACTGTTATAATTCCAATATTTAAAAATGAAGAGCAACTTAAAAGAATAACTAAAATAGTTTCTAATATTAAAAATATTCTTAAAGAGAATAATATTAGTGTTTTTTATGATGATAGAAATATTTATACTCCAGGATGGAAATTTAATGAATATGAGTTAAAAGGTGTTCCTATACGTATTAATATTGGTATAAAAGACTTAGAAAAAGGCATGGTAGAAATTGTAAGACGTGATAATTTAAATAAACAATTTGTTAATTATAATTATATAGGAAAAATAATACCTGAGTTATTAACAATAATTCAAAAAAATCTTTTTAAAAAAGCTTTAGAACGTAGAAATAATTTTATTACTAAAGTTGATGATTATAATGAATTTAAAAAAATTTTAAATGAAAAAGGAGGTTTTATTTTGGCACACTGGGATGGTACATCAGAAACAGAAAAAAAAATTAAACTTGATACAAAAACAACTATTCGTTGTATTCCGTTAAAAAAATCAAAAGAAAAAGGTAAATGTATTTATTCAGGAAAACCTTCTAATCAACGTGTTTTTTTTGCTAAAGCATATTAATATTATATTATAATAATAATTATTATAATGATTTTAAACAATGAAATTAATTACTATTGTAAAAGAAGGTGAATCTATTGATAAAGTTTTAAAAAGATATAAAAAAAAATTTGATCAAGCACGTATTATGAAAGAATTACGTGAACGACAACAATATATTAAACCTTCTGAAATTAGAAGAAATAAAATAATAAAGGCTAAATATAAAGAACGTATTAAATTAATTCAAGAAGAAGAATTATGAATAATGATTTTTTGCAA
The DNA here is from genome assembly GCA_029851085.1 of Candidatus Bostrichicola ureolyticus. Classification (GTDB taxonomy): domain Bacteria; phylum Bacteroidota; class Bacteroidia; order Flavobacteriales; family Blattabacteriaceae; genus Bostrichidicola; species Bostrichidicola ureolyticus_A. Next base: position 33,603 of record CP100318.1, read on the forward strand.
AATGATACAATAGCTGCTATTGCCACACCTAATGGATGTGGTGCTATTGCTATTATTCGTATTTCTGGTTCTATTGCTATAGAAGTTGTTGATAATTTATTTAATCCAATTAATAAAAATAAAAAATTAATAAATCAACCTTCATATACTATTCATTTAGGATGGTTATATGACAATAATAAAATTTTAGATCAGGTTTTAATTTCTTTATTCAAAGCTCCAAATTCATATACTGGTGAAGATATAGTGGAAATTTATTGTCATGGTTCTCCATATATACAAAAAAGTATATTACAAACTATTATTAGGAAAGGTATACGTTTAGCTCGTAATGGTGAATTTACTATGCGTGCTTTTTTAAAAGGTAAAATGGATCTTTCACAAGTTGAAGCTTTAGCAAATCTTATATATTCTAAATGTGAAGTTACTCATAATATAGCTATACAACATATTAAAAAAAGTTATATTACTGATATAAAAAATTTATATAAAAAAATTATAAATTTTGTTTCATTAATTGAATTAGAATTAGATTTTTCTGAAGAAAATTTTATTCTTGTAAATAAGTCAGATCTTTATAAAACTTTATTTCAATTAGAAAATATTATAAAAAATATGAGAAATGCATTTAAATTAGGGAATGCAATTAAAGAAGGTATTTCTGTAGCAATAATAGGTAAACCTAATGTAGGAAAATCTACATTATTTAATGCATTAATAAATTCAGATGAAGCAATAATATCAGAATTAGCAGGAACTACACGAGATGCACTAGAACATAGTATTATTATAAATGGTTTATTATTTAGATTTATTGATACTGCAGGTATACATTATACAATGAATAATTTGGAAAATTTGGGAATTAAAAAAACTTTTGAAAAAATATTAGAATCACAAATAATACTATATTTAGTAGATGTTTATTCTTTTGAAGAAAAAAAAATACACGATATTATTAATTACTTTAATAAACATTATCCATTAAAAAAAATATTAATTATTGTTAATAAATCAGATTTAGGGAATTTTACCTTTAAAAAAAATGATTATGTATATATAATATCTGCAAAATATAATACCAATATAAAAGATTTAATTAATGCTATTACCAATTTAGTTTATAATAATATTGTTAAAGATGATTCAATTATTACTCAAAATATATATTATGAAGCTTTAAATGGAACATTAAAATCTATAAATAATGTAAAAAAGGGATTATATAAAAACTTACCTGAAGATTTATTAACAATAGATATTCGACTTATATTAAATTTTTTATCCAAAATTATAGGTAAAATAAATAATGAAGATATATTAGAAAATATATTTTCTCGTTTTTGCATAGGTAAATAATATGAAATTATTACATAACAAAAAAGGTATTATATTTGGTGCTTTAAATGAAGATTCTATAGCTTGGAAAGTTGCTGAACGTGCTTATGAAGAAGGAGCATATATTGTTTTAAGTAATACACCTATGGCTTTAAAAATAGGAAATATTTATAAATTATCTAAAAAAACAAATTCTATAATTATTCCTGCAGATGCAACTTCTTTAAAAGATATTAAAAATCTTTTTAACAAAACAATGGAACATTTTAATGGAAAAATAGATTTTATACTACATTCTATAGGAATGTCCATTAATATTCGAAAGAAACGTGAATATACAAATATTGATTATAATTGGTTACAAAAAAGTTGGGATATATCTGCAGTATCTTTTCATAAAATTATGAAAATTGCTTGGGATAAAGATGCTATTAATGAATGGGGTTCTATTATAGCTTTGACATTTATTGGATCTAAACGTATTTTTCATGGTTATAATGATATGGCTGATCATAAAGCATATATTGAAAGTATTGCTCGTAATTTTGGTTATTATTGGGGAAAAAAATGTAATGTACGTGTTAATACAGTATCACAATCACCTACTAAAACTACCGCTGGTATAGGTATAAAAAATTTTGATATTTTTTTACATTATGCGAATGAATTATCTCCATTAGGAAATGCATCAGCTGATGATTGTTCAAATTATATAATAACATTATTTTCAGATTTAACTAAAAAGGTGACTATGCAAAATTTATATCATGATGGAGGATTTTCTAAAACAGGAATTAATGAATCTATTATAAATAGATTTTTTTAGAATTTTTCTGGTTTCATTTGAGGAAATAATAATACTTCTTGAATAGAATTTTGTTTAGTTAGTAACATAACTAATCTATCAATACCTATTCCAATTCCTGCTGTTGGTGGCATTCCAAATTCTAATGATCGTATAAAATCATAATCTATATTAGATTCATTTTTGTTATAAATTTTTATCTGTTCTTTAAAACGTTCAAGTTGATCAATAGGATCATTAAGTTCAGAATAAGCATTAGCTATTTCTTGACCATTTATAATAAGTTCAAATCGTTCAGTCAAATATTTATTGTTACGATGTTTTTTAGTTAATGGACTCATTTCAATAGGATAATCAATAATAAAAGTAGGTTGTATGTAATGTTTTTCACATTTTTCACTAAAAATTTCATCTATAATTTTACCTTTATCCATATCATGGGTTGTATTAATACCTAATTTTTTACAATTTTTTAACAAAGTTTCTTTATCCATTTTACTAATATCTAAATTAGTATGTTGTTTTATTGCTTTAAGTATAGGTATACGAATAAAAGGAGCTTTAAAATTAATAGTGTTATTATTATTAATTTTGATTTTTGTACTTTTTATTATAGATAATAACATATTTTCTATCATAGAATCTATAAAATCCATCATCCAATAATAGTCTTTATATGCTACATAAAGTTCCAAGATAGTAAATTCAGGATTATGTATTCTGTCCATACCTTCATTTCTAAAATCCTTAGCAAATTCATATACACCTTTAAAACCTCCAACAATTAATCTTTTTAAATATAATTCATTGGCAATTCGTAAATAAAGTGGTATATTTAACGCATTATGGTAAGTTACAAATGGTTTAGCAATAGCTCCTCCTGGAATAGGATGTAAAATAGGAGTTTCAACTTCAATATATCCTTTTTTATTAAAATATTGTCTAATAAATTGAATAATTTGATTACGTTTAATAAAAATATCTTTAATATGTTTATTAACTATCAAATCAACATATCTCATACGATAACGTTGCTCAGGATTAGAAAAATTATAATGCATTTTTCCATGAGAATCAATTTTAACTGGTGGAATAGGACGTAAAGATTTAGAAAGTAAACATAATTCTTTTACCCAAATAGTTATTTCTCCTAGTTTAGTTTTGAAAATAAAACCTTTTACACCAATAATATCTCCAATATCTAAAAGTTTTTTAAATATTATATTATATGTATCTTGTGATATCTCATCTCTAATAACGTAAATTTGCATACGTCCGCTATCGTCTTGTATATCTGCAAAAGAAGTTTTTCCCATTATTCGCATACTCATTAATCTTCCTGCAATACTTATTTTTTTTCCTTCTTCATAATTTTCAAAAATTTCTTTAATTGTAATATTTATAGGATAAGTTGCTGATGGATAAGGGTCTATTCCTAATAGTAATAATTTTTTAAGTTTATTTCTTCGTATAATTTCTTGATCTGATAATTGCATTTTATTATTATAAATAAATAAAATAATAAATTTTTTTATGTTAAAAAACATTAAAATCTTTTTTAAAGATTTAGGTATTAAAGATTATTACAAATCATGGATATATCAAAAAAAACTTGTTGAAAAAATTATTAATCAAAAAAAAAATATAATAAAAAATACGTCAAATTATCTTTTATTTGTTGAACATCCTCATGTCTATACTTTAGGTAGAACTGGAAATTATAAGCATTTATTATTAGATAAAAATTTTTTAAAAAATTTAGGTGCTAGTTTTTATAAAACTGATAGAGGAGGTGATATAACATATCATGGACCTGGTCAATTAGTAGTATATCCTATTTTAGATATGGAGCTTTTTTTTACAGATATTAATAAATATTTACGTTTTCTTGAAGAAGTTATAATACAGACTTTACGTATTTATGGTATAAAAGGTTTATGTTCAAAAGGAGAAACAGGAGTATGGTTAGATGTAGGAAAATCATATACACGTAAAATTTGCGCAATTGGAATTCGTATTAATCGTTGGGTAACTATGCATGGTTTGGCTTTAAATATTAATACAGATTTACGATATTTTAATTATATAATTCCTTGTGGAATTCATGATAAATCAGTTACTTCATTAGCAAAAGAATTGCATTCTAATATAGATATGAATGATGTTAAAAACGAGGTTAAAAAAGCTTTTAAAAAAGTTTTTAACGTAAAATTAATTAATATTAGCAATTAATGTTTCAATATTATCATATTCATTTTCTTTTCCTAAAATCATGTTTTTTATTGAGATTTTATTTCTTTCAATTTCTTTTTTTCCGATACTTATTATAAATGGTATACTTTTTTTATTAGCATATTTTAATTGTTTTATTATTTTAATAGGTTTAGGATATAATTCAGCCGATATATTTTTTGATCTCAATATTTTAATTAATTTATAAGCGTATATAGCTTCAGAATTTCCAAAATTTATAAATAAAATTTTAGGATAATATTTAATAATGTTTTTAAATAATTTTAATTCTTGCATAAGAATACATATTCTATCTAATCCAAAAGAAATACCTACTCCTGAAATATTTTTTAATCCAAATATATGTGTAAGATTATCATAACGTCCTCCACCACCAATAGAATAATTTTTATTTTTAGGCATAACTTCAAATACTATTCCAGTATAATAATTTAAACCCCTAACTAAATTTAGTTGTAACTCTAAAGTATTATTTAATCCAATTTCTTGTAGTTTATTATAAACGAATTTAATATCTTTTATTCCATTTGTTACTTTATTAGAAGAGTTTAATTTTTTAGAAAAAAATTCTATTTTTTCTTTAAAAGTTCCTTTAAATAAAAAAAACGGTTCTATATATTTAATAATATTATTAGGAATACCTTTTTGTAAAAGTTCTTTTTTTACTCCTTCTAATCCAATTTTATACCATTTATCTAAAGCTATAAGAATATTATTCCAATAATTATTATCTATATTACATATTTCTAATAATCCTGTAATAATTTCTTTGTGATTAATTAAAATTAATATAGGAATATTTAATTGAGTAAATATTTCATCATAAAGTTGAATTAATTCTATTTCTTGCCACAAATATTTAGATCCTATCACATCTGCATCACATTGATAAAATTCTCTAAAACGACCTTTTTGGGGTTTATCTGCTCGCCAAACAGGCTGTATTTGATATCTTTTAAAAGGAAATATTATTTTGTGTTTATGCATAACTACATAACGTACAAAAGGTATAGTTAAATCATATCGTAATCCTTTATTAGATATAGTTGATATAATATTTTTATAGTTATTTTCTTTAAATAAAGATTTATTATCCTTAATAAAGTCTCCAGAATTTAGAATTTTGAATATTAATTTTTCTCCTTCTTCTCCATATTTTTTAGTAAGAGTTGATAGATTTTCAATTGCAGGTGTTTCTATAGGCTCAAAACCAAAATATTCAAAATTTTTTTTTATTATATTTATAATATAATTTCGTTTATTAATATTTTCTGAGGAAAAATCATGCATTCCTCTAGGAAGTTTGTACATTGTATAATTGCAAAAATTTTTAATTTATTTTAATAACATTGTTGTTATTGTTTTTTTTAAAAAATTTATTAAATATTTTTTCATATATATTAATAATAATCCAAAAAGGTATTATTATTATAAATAATATCAAAGACCAAAAACCTGATATAATCATAAATAAAAAAAATAAAAAACCTAAAAATTGTATTATTGTCATGTTAATTTTTTTTTATCAAAATTTTTAATCATTATATCATATAATTTATTTTTTAATTCTTTTAATCCTTCGTTTGTAATATAAGAAAGAAAAATATATGGTAAATCTTTAGGTATATTTTTAATAATCGATTTTTTTATATTATCATTGATTTTATCAGATTGAGATATAACTAATATTTTTTTTTTTTTTTCTAAAATTTTATTGTTATAAAATTTTAGTTTTTTAACTAAAATTTTATATTCATTATTGTGATTATTAGTATCTGCAGGAATAATAAAAATTAATATTTTATTGTGTTCAATATGTTTAATAAAACGATTACCTAATTTATTAATTCCTATTCCTGGTATATCAATTATTTTAATATTAAAATCTCTATAAAACAAAACTCCTATATTAGGTATTAAAGTAGTTAATTTATAATTAGATATTTTAGGTTTAGCATTTGTTAACAAAGAAAGCAAAGTTGATTTACCTGCATTAGGATATCCAATTAAACCTATATCAGCTAAAATTTTTAATTCCAAAATTATCCATCCACCTACTCCTGAAATTCCTTTTTGTGCATATTGAGGTGTCTGATTAATAGAATTTTTAAAATTACAATTACCTAATCCACCTTTACCACCTTTGAATAAAATATTTTCTTTATTATTTATTATTTCTAATAATATTTTTTCTTTTTCATCTTTAATTATTGTTCCTAAAGGTACTTCTAAAATTAGATCTTTTCCATTAGAACCAGTCATATTATTTTTTTGACCAGAACTACCATACATTGCTTTATTATATTTTTTTAAATGAATAAGTGTATCAATTTGTTTATTACCTTTTATAATAATATTTCCTCCTATTCCACCATTTCCTCCATCAGGTCCACCTTTATAAAAAAATTTTTTTCTATAAAAATGTACTGCTCCAGATCCTCCATCTCCACTTCTACAATATATTTTAATATAATCTAAAAATTTTTTTAACATATTATTTTAATAATCTAAAATTATAATCTTTAACAAGATTATATATCTACTGTAGTTATTCATTTTTGCTTGTGTTCCTTTTCCACAACATCACATATTTATGCACATATTATATGCATTATTTACTGCTTCAACAATAGATTCACTCATTGTAGGATGAGGATGAATAGTTTTAATAATATCATAATTTGTAGTTTCTAATTGTCGTGCAATTACAACTTCAGAAATTATTTCAGTAACTCCGTTACCAATCATATGACATCCTAATAATTCACCATATTTAGTATCAAATATTACTTTTACAAATCCTGTATGATTTCCATCAGCTACTGCTTTTCCTAAAGCATTAAAAAAGAATTTTCCTATTTTTATTTTATAACCTTTTTCTATTGCTTTTTTTTCTGTATATCCTACAGATGCTATTTCTGGTATACAATAGGTACAATTTGGAATATTATTATAATTTAATGTATCTATTGGTAAATTTTTGATATGTTCTACGCAAGTAATTCCTTCGTAAGAAGCTACATGAGCTAAAGCTGGACCTGGTATTACATCTCCTATTGCATAATAACCAGATATATTAGTTCTGTAATATTCATCAACAATAATCCTACCATCTTTAGTAGTTTTAATACCAGTTTCTTCTAATCCAAGATTAGAAGTATTAGGAATAATACCAGCTGCAGATAAAATTATTTCTGTTTCTAAAATATGTTTTTTTCCAGATGTATTAATTACGTTAACTTTAATTTTATCATTAATATTAATATCATCAATATATGATGAAGTAAATATTTTAATACCATTTTTTATAAAAATCAATTCTAATTCTTTAGATATATCTTCATCTTCTAATGGTAATATACGGGGTAAATATTCTAACATAATTACTTTAGTACCTAAAGAATTGTAAAAATAAGCAAATTCTACACCAATTGCTCCAGCACCTACTATTATCATTGATTTAGGTAACTTCTCTAAAGTTAGAGCTTCTTTATAACCAATAATTTTATTTTTATCTTGAGGTAAATTAGGTAATATTTTAGAACGTGCTCCAACAGCTATTATAATATGTGAAGCACTATATTCCATAATATTATTATTAATATCAATTACATTTATTATTTTTCCAGGTTTGATTATAGCTTTACCAAAAATAATTTTTATATTGTTTTTTTTTATTAAAGAAGTTAAACCATTATTCATTTTATTAATTATTGCTCTACTACGTGCAATAATTTTAGATAAATCAAATTGTATATTATCATTTGATAGACCATAATCTTTTGCATGTTTTAAATAATTAAATATTTTAGCACTTTGTAATAATGCTTTTGTAGGAATACATCCCCAATTAAGACAAATACCTCCTAAGTTTTCTTTTTCAATAATAGCAGTTTTTAACCCAAGTTGAGCTGCACGTATTGCAGCAACATAACCACCAGGTCCACTTCCTATTACAATTAGATCAAAATTCATAATAAATATTTAATATTTGTTAGTTATTGTATATATTATATATATATATATATATTAATTACAAAAATAAATTATATATTATAACAAAAATAAATTATATAAATTATGAAATTGTACGTAGGTAATCTTCCCTATAAAGCATCAGAACAAGAAATAAAAAAATATTTTGAGTCTGTAGGAGAAGTAAATAGTGCAAAAATAATAACAGATAAATATAAAACTAGAAGCAAAGGTTTTGGTTTTATTGAAATGTCAAGTGAAGAAGCTGCTAAAAAAGCCATAAAAAAACTTAATGGAACACAATTTATGGGAAGAAATATAGTAGTATCTGAAGCTAAACCTAAAAATGTCAATTAATTTCCATGGTACAGGAGTGGCATTAGTTACTCCTTTTGATGAAAAAAAATCTATTGATTTTCATAATTTGGAAAAATTAATAAATTATGTAAATGAAAATGGAGTTGATTATTTAGTAATTTTAGGTACTACCGGAGAGTCAACTTCCTTAAATAAGGAAGAAAAAAATAAAGTAATTAAATTTGTAAAATCAGTTAATAATAATAATAAACCAATGATTTTAGGAATTGGAGGAAATAATACTGATATGGTAATTAAACAAATTAAACAAACTGATTTATATGATTTTCAAGCAATTCTGTCGGTAGTTCCCTATTATAATCGTCCAACACAAGAAGGAATATATAAACATTTTAAGACAATTGCTGAAAATACAGATGCAAATATAATTATATATAATGTTCCATGTAGAACATCTTCAAACATATTACCTGAAACTGTTTTGCGATTAGCTAATGAATTTGATAATATTATTGGAATTAAAGAATCATCTGGAAATTTGATACAAATATTAAAAATAATAAAACATAAACCAAAAGATTTTTATGTAATATCAGGAGATGATTCATTAGTATTACCTATAATTTTTAGTGGAGGTGATGGAATTATATCGGTATTAGCTCAAGGTTTTCCAAAACATTTTTCAAATATGGTAGATCTTGCAATTAAAAATAATATGAAAGAATCATGGTCAATTTTCTATGAATTGGAAGATATGATAGAACTTATTTTTGAAGAAGGAAATCCTACAGGTATTAAAACATTGCTTAAAATTATAGGAATATGTAAACCTTATGTTAGATTACCATTAGTAGAAGGAACAAAAAAATTATATCAAAAAATTCTTTCATCATATGAAAGAATAATAAACACTTTAAAATAATGATAAAATATATTATATATATTTTATTATGTACATATTTATTTACGTCATGTAATAATTTAGATATAGATAATTTATCTAAAAAAACAAAAGATGAATTAAATAATTCATTAAAATTTTTAGATTTATCTAAAAAAGAGAATATAAATTTTATTTTAAATAAGGAAAATAAAAAAACAAAAGATGAATTAAATAATTCATTAAAATTTTTAGATTTATCTAAAAAAGAGAATATAAATTTTCTTTTAAATAAGGCCAATCTATTATACAATAATAAAAAATATGATGAAGCTATAAAGTTATATACGTATTTACATATTGATAATATTTATATTCTATATAAAATAGCTTTGGCTAATTTTAAAAATAAAAATTATAATAAAGCAGTCTTACAGTTTAATAATTTTTTTGAATTATATAATAACAATAAATTAGTTAAAAGTTTAGCTGAAAAAGCATTATTAATGTCAGGATATTGTTATTATTTATTATCACCTGATTATTATTTAGATCAAAAAAATACATATAATGCTATTTACCTATTTAAAAAATTTAAAAATTATTATCCTAATAATAAATATATAAATATGGTTAATACATTACTTGTAAAATTAAATAACAAAATTGAAATAAAAAAATTTAATTTAGCAAAATATTATTATGATTTATCTTATTATAAATCAGCTATAATTTTTTTTAAAAATTTTATTAATGATTTTCCTAATTCTTTGTTAAAAGAAAAAGCTTTTTTTTATATGTTAAAATCTCAATATAAATTATATAATTATAATCAATTAGAAAAATTGTATAATAATTTTATAGAAGAATTTATAAAAATTCTAAGTTATGAAAATATATGAAAAAAAGGCTCCTAAAACAACTGTAACGATTGATAGATATGAATTAGAAAAATGTGGAGAAAATATATTTTTTATAATAAATATTTTAAATAAAAGAGCTGATAAAATAAATAATATGATAAAGACAGAGTTAGATAAAAATTTAGAAAAGTTTAATTTTTTTGAAAAAATAAATGATTTATTTGAAAAAAAGGAAATAATTGAAATTTCAAAATTTTTTGAAAAACTCCCTAAACCTACTTCTATTGCAATACAAGAATTTTTAGATGGAGAATTATTGTATTATAAAAACCAATGATATGTGACCCGGCTGGGATTCGAACCCAGGACCCTTACATTAAAAGTGTAATGCTCTACCAACTGAGCTACCAGGTCATTTACTAATATAAAATTTTTTGAATAAAAATTGTTTATAACTAATGTTATTTAATTATAAAAAACAAAAATTAATAAGTAATTTGTTACTTAAAAAAAAAAATTTTAGTAGCAGTTAGTGGAGGTGTAGATAGTATGGTTCTTCTACACGTATTATACAATTTAGGAGTTTCGATAAAGGTAGCTCATTGCAATTTTAAACTTAGAGGAAAAGAATCAGATGAAGATGAGAGGTTTGTACATAGATTTTGTTTAAAACAAAAAATTGATTTTTATAGTAAATCATTTGATACTAATAAATATTCTATATCCAATAAACTATCTATTCAAATGGCTGCTCGTAAACTTAGGTATGATTGGTTTGAAAAATTACTTCTAATGTTAGAATATAATTATGTAGCTATAGGACATCATTTAAATGATTCTATAGAAACATTTTTTATTAATCTTATTAGAGGAACAGGAAAAAAGGGTTTATTAGGTATTTCAGAAATTAATGGTAAAATTATTCGTCCTATTTTATCTTTTACTAAAGAAGATATATTGAAATATGCAAAAGAAAATAAAATAGAATGGCGTGAGGATAGTAGTAATAAAAGTATTAAATATTTACGTAATAATATTCGGAAACATATAGAACCTTTTAAAAATATACCTAATTTTTATAATGGATTTAGAAAAACTATTCATAATTTATCATATGAATATTTGGTGTTAGAAAACCAATTAAAAATTGTTATTAAAAATATTACTATAAAAAAATCTATAAATCCATTTATTTGGAAAATAAATTCTGAAATATTAAGTTCATTAGAACCAATAATTATTAATTTATTGTTTTTACCTTATGGTTTTAAAAATTTAAAAGATTTAATACGATTTTTAAACACACAATCAGGAAAACAATTGTTTTCAAAACATTATCGTTTAATTAAAGATAGAAATTGTATTATATTAACAAAGAAATATTTAATAAATAAAAAAGTTTATAATATATTTGATTTATCTACTATTAGTGATCCTATTTATATGTCATTTTCAATTTCTATTAAAATAGATAAATTGGCTACAGCATCAGTAGATTTAGATATGCTTAAATTTCCTCTTAAATTAAGAATTTGGAAAAAAGGTGATTATTTTTATCCATTAGGAATGCATAACAAGAAAAAAATAAGTAAATATTTAAAAGATGAAAAATTATCTCTTTTGGAAAAAGAAAAAATTTATTTATTGGTTAATTCAACAGAAGAGATTATTTTGGTTTTAGGAAAACGTTTAGATGATAGATTTAAAGTTACTAATAATACAAAAAATGTATTAAATATAAATATTAATAATTATGAATGTTGGTAATTTATTTAAAATAAAATCAAATATTCCTTCATACGTAAAAATTATAGCTGTATCTAAAAATAAACCAATTTCTAAAATAAAAGAAATTTATGATGCTGGACAACGTGATTTTGGTGAAAATTATATTAATGAACTTGTTGAAAAACATAAATCTCTTCCTAAAGATATTCGTTGGCATATGATTGGTAAATTACAAAGTAATAAAATAAAATATATAGGTAATTTTGTTTATTTAGTGCATAGTATAGAAAAAATAAAACATCTTAAAATACTTAATAAAGAAGCTATAAAACATAATAGAGTTATTCAATGTTTACTTCAAATAAAAATTGCTGAAGAAAAAAAAAAATCTGGTATTACATATTTAGAAGCTATTCAAATATTAAAATCTGATATTTACTTAAACATGAAAAACGTTAAAATTATAGGTTTAATGGGTATTGCTACTTTTAGTCAAAATAAAAACAAAATTTCTGATGAATTTAAATATTTGTATCAAATATTTAATATTTTTAAAGAAAAAAATAATGAATTTAATATTATTTCTATGGGTATGAGTAATGATTATAACATTGCAATAAAATGTGGAAGTAATATGATTCGTATAGGAAATGCTATTTTTGGTTTTAGAAATTAACAAATATGATAAAATATCCACGTATTGTATTTATAGGTACTACAGATTTTGCAGTAAAATCTTTAAAAAAATTAATAGAATTAAACTATTTAATATCATTAGTTATAACAATTCCAGATAAATTTTATAAAAATAAATTAATTGAATCAGCTGTTAAAAAAATTGCATTATTATACAGATTACCTATTCTTCAACCAAAAAATCTTAAAGATCAAACGTTTTTAAATGAATTAAAATCATATAAAGCAGATTTACAAATTGTTGTAGATTTTCGAATGTTACCAAAAAAAGTATGGTCTTTACCTATTTTGGGTACTTTTAATCTACATGCATCATTGCTACCTCAGTATCGTGGTGCAGCACCTATACAATGGGCGATTATTAATGGAGAAACTGAAACTGGATTAACTACTTTTTTTTTAGATGATAAAATTGATACAGGACATATTCTTTTACAAAAAAAAATTACAATAGGAATAAAAGAAACTGCTGGAAATTTATCTAATCGTATGGCATATATTGGTGCTGATCTAGTTATAGAAACTGTAAAAGGACTTGTAAATAAAAATATAAAATCGATACCTCAACCTAAATGCAAAAATTTAAAAATTGCTCCAAAAATATATAGAAAAGATTGTCGTATTGATTGGAATCTTTCTATAGATTTTATTTTTAATAAAATACGTGGTTTTAGTCCTTATCCTGCTGCATGGACTTTATTATATTTAGATGAATATCCTTTACAATTTAAAATTTATCGTTCTGATATTATAAAACAAATACATAATAAATATATTAAAGAAATAATTATAACTAAGTCATCGATAAATATAGCTGTAAAAAATGGCTATATTCTAATTCTAGAAGGACAAATAGAAGGGAGACGAAAAATGTGTGCAATAGATATTATAAATGGAATAAAAAATAAAAAAAAATTATATATTGAATAATATTATTTATCATAATTATGAATAAAACTGAATTAATAGATATTATTTCTGCAAAAACTGGATTTACAAAAGTTATTATTAAAAATATTATTGAAGCATTTATTTCTAGTGTTAAAGATACTTTATGCAAAGGAGAACGAATAAGTTTAATTGGTTTTATTACACTTTTTGTTGTAGAACGAAATGCAAGAAATGCTATAAATCCTAGAACAAAAGTTAAAATTTATATTCCTAAGAAAAAAGTTGTTAAAGTTAAAATAGGAACTGAATTAAATAATTTAATAAATAAATAAAATTATTTTTTTAGTTTTTCTGCATTATAAGCTATTTTAATAGCATCAATCATTTCTTTAATATTACCACTCATAAATGAGTCTAAATTATATATTGATTTATTTATTCTATGATCTGTAACTCTATCTTGAATATAATTGTAAGTTCGTATTTTGTATGATCTGTCACCTGTATTTATTAAATATTTTCTTTCATTAGATCGTTCTTTTATTTTTTTGTTAAGTTGCATTTGATAAACTCTAGAGTATAATATTGTCATAGCTTTTTCCAAATTTTTATGTTGTGAACGTTGATCCTGACATTCTGCTACTATACCACTAGGTATATGAGTTAAACGCACTGCAGATTCTGTTTTATTTACATGTTGTCCACCTGCTCCACTAGATCTAAAAGTATCTCTTTTTATTTCTGTTGGATTAATTTCAAAATCAATTTTTTTTATTTCAGGTAAAACTACTACAGTAACAGTAGATGTATGTACACGTCCTTGAGATTCAGTTTTAGGAATTCTTTGTACTCTGTGTACACCTGATTCAAATTTTAATGTTCCATAAACTCCATTTCCATATACACCTAAAATAACCTCTTTATATCCTTTTATAGATGATTTTTGTAAATTAAGTATTTCACTAATCCAACCAATATATTTAAAATACATTGTATACATTCTAAAAATATCTTCTACAAATATACATGCTTCATCGCCTCCCGTTCCAGCACGTAATTCCAAAATTACGTTTTTATCATCTTTAGAAGATTTAGGATATAATAAATGTTTAATTTGTTTTTCAATATTAGATAATGCTATTAAAGCATCATTTTTTTCAGATTTAGCTATTTCTTTTATTTCTATATCTTCTGACATTGACGATAATATTTTATTAGCTTCATATATAATATTTTTTTTATTTTTATAAGTTTGATAAACTTTTATTATTTTTTCTAATTCTTTATATTTTCTGTATTTTTCTTTATCATATATTATAGTATTGTTAATTATCTTAGATAATTCATAAAATTTTTTTTGAATATCTTGTAATTTTTCTATTAAAAATGTTTCCATTAAATTAATTTAATAATTATTATATTAAAGAATATTTTTAACTAAAACTGTTTTAAAAAACAGGTTTTTAATATCAATGTTTACAATAAATTAATTTAATAATTATTATATTAAAGAATATTTTTAACTAAAACTGTTTTAAAAAACAGGTTTTTAATATCAATGTTTACAATAAATTAATTTAATAATTATTATATTAAAGAATATTTTTAACTAAAACTGTTTTAAAAAACAGGTTTTTAATATCAATGTTTACAATAAATTAATTTAATAATTATTATATTAAAGAATATTTTTAACTAAAACTGTTTTAAAAAACAGGTTTTTAATATCAATGTTTACAATAAATTAATTTAATAATTATTATATTAAAGAATATTTTTAACTAAAACTGTTTTAAAAAACAGGTTTTTAATATCAATGTTTACAATAAATTAATTTAATAATTATTATATTAAAGAATATTTTTAACTAAAACTGTTTTAAAAAACAGGTTTTTAATATCAATGTTTACAATAAATTAATTTAATAATTATTATATTAAAGAATATTTTTAACTAAAACTGTTTTAAAAAACAGGTTTTTAATATCAATGTTTACAATAAATTAATTTAATAATTATTATATTAAAGAATATTTTTAACTAAAACTGTTTTAAAAAACAGGTTTTTAATATCAATGTTTACAATAAATTAATTTAATAATTATTATATTAAAGAATATTTTTAACTAAAACTGTTTTAAAAAACAGGTTTTTAATATCAATGTTTAATATCAATGAATTAAAAGGTAAAAAACTATTTGAATTACAAAAATTGGCTAAGTCATTAAAATTAAAAAATTATACTCAGCTAAGGAAAAATGATTTATTACAAAGAATTATAGAAAACATAAAAAAAACAGAATCAAAAGAATTTACTAAAAAAACAGAATCAAAAGAATTTACTAAAAAAACAGAATCAACAGAATTTACTAAAAAAACAGAATCAAAAGAATTTACTAAAAAAACAGAATCAACAGAATTTACTAAAAAAACAGAATTTACTAAATTTCCTCAAAAAACAGAATCAAAAGAATTTACTAAAAAAACAGAATCAACAGAATTTCCTCAAAAAACAGAATCAAAAGAATTTACTAAAAAAACAGAATTTACTAAATTTCCTCAAAAAACAGAATCAAAAGAATTTACTCAAAAAACAGAATCAAAAGAATTTCCTAATAGGAAAAATAATTCAGAAATATATACTCGTTATAATAATAGAAAATATAATGTAATTAGTGAAGGAGTATTGGAAATTATGGAAAATAATTATGGGTTTTCTAGGTCTTCTGATTATAATTATCTTGCATCACCAGATGATGTTTATGTTTCTCAATCTAAAATTAGATTATTTGGTCTAAAAACCGGTGATACAATAAAAGGAGAAGTACGTCCACCTAGAGAGGGAGAAAAATATTTACCTATAATAAGGATTATAGAAATTAATGGAAGGCCGCCTTCTTCTATTAAAGATAGAGCTTCTTTTGAACATTTAACTCCTTTATTTCCTAATGAAAAATTAAAATTAGCTGAAAAAAATGCTACATTATCAACACGAATAATAGATTTATTCACTCCTATAGGAAAAGGACAACGTGGTATGATTGTAGCTCCTCCAAAAACTGGAAAAACTACTTTATTAAAAGAAATAGCAAATGCTATTGCTGCAAATCATCCTGAAGTATACCTAATTATATTACTTATAGATGAACGTCCTGAGGAAGTTACTGATATGCAACGTAGTGTTAAAGCTGAAGTTATTGCTTCAACTTTCGATGAACCAGCTGAAAGACATGTTAAAGTAGTTAATATAGTTTCAGAAAAAGGAAAAAGAATGGTAGAATGTGGTCATGATGTATGTATTTTAGCAGATTCTATAACTCGTATGTCTCGTGCATTTAATACTGTTGCTCCAGCATCTGGAAAAATTCTTTCAGGAGGTATAGATGCAAATGCTTTACATAAGCCTAAAAGATTTTTTGGGGCAGCTAGAAATATAGAAAATGGTGGTTCTTTAACTATTATTGCAACAGCTTTGATAGATACTGGATCTAAAATGGATGATGTAATATTTGAAGAATTTAAAGGTACTGGAAATATGGAACTACAGTTAGATAGAAGAATATGTAATAGAAGAATTTATCCTGCTATAGATTTAGTTTCTTCTAGTACTAGAAAGGATGATCTTTTGCTTGATGCTAATACATTGCAAAGAATGTGGATTTTGCGAAAACATCTTTCTGATATGAATTCTACAGAGGCAATGGAATTTTTAATATCTCGTATTATTAGAACTAATAATAATATAGAATTTTTAAATTCTATGAATAGTTAAACTTAAATGCTTTTTTAATTTTATTTGAAATAAATAAAAATGTATCCTTTGATAAGGATTTTCTTCTTAAAGAAAAATCTAAATCACTTTCTTTATCCATAGGTATTAAATGTATATGCGCATGAGGTATTTTAAATCCCATTACAACTAAACCTACACGTTGACATGATATTGTTTTTTCTATGCTTAAAGCTACCTTTCTAACAAAAATCATTAATTTTGAAAACTCTTTTTCTTCTAATTTAAATAAATTATTTATTTCTTTTTTAGGAATAACTAAAGTATGTCCTATTTTTAGAGGATAAATATCCAAAAATGCTAAATGATTTTTATCTTCAGCTACTTCATAAGCAGGAATATTTTTATTAATTATTTGTGTAAATAATGAAGACATTATTAACTTATTTCTAATATTTCATAATCTATAATAGTATTATTAGGTAATTTTATATGAGCTATTTCACCAACTTTTTTTCCTAATAAACCTAAAGAAATAGGAGTATTTATAGATATTTTACCAATTTGAAGATTTGATTCTTCTTCAGGTACCAAAGTATATATATGTTCACTACCATATTTTATATTTTTTATTTTTACAGTAGATAATATAAAAACTTTTGAATTAGATAATTTAGAACTATCTATTATACGTACAGTAGATAACTTTTCTTTTAATTTTCTAATATGTATTTCTAAAAAAAATTGTGCTTCTTTTGCAGCATGGTATTCAGCATTTTCTGATAAATCTCCTTTATCACGTGCTTCAGCTATTTGTGAAGATATACGTCTACGTTCGATATTTTCTAAATGTTCTAACTTTTTACGTAATTTATTTAATCCTTCTTTAGTAAGATATGTCATAATTTAATATTGAACATAAATAACAGAATTAATATATACAATATTTTTTTTATATTTATAAATATATATATATATTAAATATTTAAATAATTTTATAACATATGGCAAATAACAAATCATCTATGAAAAGAATACGCCAGAATAAAATGATACGATTGCGTAAAAAATATTATCATAAGTCTACACGTACAGCCATCAAAAAATTTAAAGTAGGTAAAAATGTTAAGTATTCTACTATTGTATCAATGTTAGATAAATTATCTAAAAAAAATATTATACATAAAAATAAAGCTGCTAGATTAAAAAGTAAATTAGCCAAAATGATGGCCCATTCGTCTATTGGTTAGGACATCAGATTTTCATTCTGAAAAGAGGGGTTCGATTCCCCTATGGGCTACATATATTGAAATTATTGATTGTATTTATTTTTTTCTAAAATGAATTCCTATAGGAATTCCTTTGAATTTAAAAAAATAACGTATTTTATTTTCTATAAATTTTTTGTATGAATATTTAATATAATTAGGAAAATTAGTAAAAAAAACAAATTGGGGAGTATATGTTGGTAATTGAGTACAATATTTGATTGTAATAAATTTTCCTTTAACAGAAGGTGGAGGTGTATTTTTTATTAAAGGTAATAAAGTTTGATTTAAAACACTAGTTTTAATTTTTAATTTTCTATTTTCATATAATTGTATAGCATATTCCATCATTGGAAGTATACCTTTTTTATTTATTGAAGAAATAAAAAAAATAGGAACATCTTTGAAGTGTTTAATTTTATTTAAAATTAAATTTTTATATAATTTATTTGTATCATTTTTTTTTTCAATTAAATCCCATTTATTAATTAATATTAATATTCCTTTATTATTATTAATAATAATATTTAATATATTAGTATCTTGAGATTCCCATCCTCTAGTAGCATCAATCATCAATAAACAAACATCAGCATTTTCAATAGATTTAATAGTTCGTATTACTGCATAAAATTCTAAATTATTATATAATTTAGATTTTTTACGAATTCCAGCAGTATCTATAAGTATACATTTAAATCCAAATAGATTATAATATATATCTATAGGATCTCTAGTAGTTCCTGGAATATTAGTAACAATATTACGATTTTCCATAAGTAATGTATTAATAAGTGTAGATTTACCTACATTTGGACGACCTACTATAGCTATTTTAGGTAAATTTTCATTTTTTTTATATTGTATTTCTTTAGGAAAAGTTTTTAATAATTCATCTAAAAGATCTCCTGTTCCACTACCATTTATAGATGAAATTGAATAATATTTATCAAATCCTAATTTATAAAAATCTGTATTATTATATATATTTTTAATACTATCAATTTTATTAACTGCTAAAATAATTGGTTTATGTTCTTTTCTAAGAATTTTTGCTATTTCAATATCAATATCTATTAATCCTGTGGTAACATCTACCATAAAAATAATTGAATTAGCTTCTTTTATAGCAAAAAATATTTGTTTACGCATTTCTTCTTCAATTATATTGTTATTTTTTAATGTATATCCTCCTGTATCAATAACAGAAAATTTTATACCATTCCAATAAGATTCTCCGTAATGTCTATCTCTAGTTACACCACTGACTCTATCAACAATAGCTTTACGATGTCCTAACAGACGATTAAATAATGTTGATTTTCCAACATTAGGACGTCCTACAATAGCAGCTATATTCATAATTTTGTTATAATTAAAATTTAATTTATTTTTTTAAAAGCTTTTCCTAAATTATCTGCTATATCTCCTGCTATTAATCCTTCTAAACTTGTATATTGTACAACAATATCTGCAGATAATCCATGTAAATATACTCCTAAAATACAAGCTTCTTTGTGTAAATATCCTTGAGATAATAAACTTAAAATTACTCCTGTAAGAACATCTCCACTACCAGCAGTAGCCATTCCTGGATTTCCTGTACTATTAAAATAAAGTGTACCATTAGGAGTAACTGTAATAGTATATGCTCCTTTTAAGATAATATAAAATCCATTTTTATGAGCAAAATTTTTTAACATTTCTAATTTAGAATAATCATTTTTCCAATCACCAACTAAACGATTAAATTCTTTAGGATGTGGAGTTAAAATAGTATTTTTTGGTACATTTGATATTAATGTAGGATTTTCAGAAAGTATATTAATGGCATCAGCATCTATAACTAATGGAGTTTTTATTTTTAATAAATAATCTTTTAAAAGATTAACATTTTCTAATTTTTTGCCTAATCCAGTACCTATTGCTATTGCATTGGCAATATTAGGATTTGGAAAATTTTCCCAATTATTATTTAATATAATAGCTTCAGGAATTGCAATTTGTATTATTTTATGTCCAAATAAAGGTGTATGTATACTTAATTTACCAATACCACTCCGTAAAGATCCTTTTGCACTTAATATAACAGATCCTATCATTCCATAATCACCACCTATTAGAAGACCATGTCCAAAAGTGCCTTTATGTGAAAATTTTTTACGTTTTTTATAAATTGATTTTATTAAAAAATAATCTACGTAATAATTTGTAGTTTTAAATTTTAAAAAAATATTTTCTAAATATTTTTTAGGTAAAAATTCTAATACATGCCATCTACCTACATATTTATATAATTCTGGTAATAAAAATGCTAATTTAGGTGCGTAAAAACTAAGTGTATGATTAGCTTTAATAATTCCTTTATAATTTTGTATTGGTTTTTCTGCAAAAAGACCCGATGGCATATCTATAGATATAATATTATCTATATTTTGATTTATATATTCAATTAAATTTTCCCAATATCCTTTTATTGGTTTATTAATACCAATTCCAAAAAGTGAATCAATAAGTATGTTATTTTTTTTAATTGAAAAATATGTATCTCCTTCATATAAATCATTAATTACTACATTCATTTCCTTAAGTCGATTCAAATTTAAATAAAATTCTTGTGAATAAGAGTTTGTAATATTAGCTATGTATATTTTTACTTTTGCTTTAATATTTATAAGCATTCTTCCTATAGCTAAACCATCACCTCCATTATTACCTTTTCCCGATAATATTATAAATTGTTTTTCTTTTATATTAAAATTTGAATTTATCCAATTAAAACAAGCTGTTGCAGCTTTTTCCATTAAATTAATAGGAGTAATTGGTAGATTTTTTATTATATAATCATCTATATTTTTAATATTTTCTGAAGAAAATATATTCATACTATTTATTGTTAAAAAATAATAGCAAAAATATAATATTATATTAAATTTATATAAATTTAATTATATGAATTATTCAATTAATTCTGAATCAGAATTTTTTTTAAAAAAATATTTGAATACAGCTTCACCTAGTGGTTATGAAATTAATAGTCAACAATTATGGAAAAAATATATTAATCCTTATGTTGATAATATTAATGTAGATATTTATGGAACTGTTGTCGGTATAATTAATCCTAATAAAAATTATAAAATATTAATTGAAGCTCATGCTGATGAAATTTCTTGGTATGTTAATTATATAACAGATAATGGATTTATTTATGTTATTCGTAATGGAGGATCAGACCCTCAAATAGCTCCTTCTAAACGTGTATATATACATACTAAAAAAGGTTTAGTTAATGGTATTTTTGGATGGCCTGCTATTCATACAAGAAAATCTTTAGAAGAAAAATCACCTAAGGTAAATAATTTATTTATAGATATAGGTGCATCTAATAAAAAAGAAGTTGAAGATTTAGGAGTTCATATAGGTTGTATAATATCTTATGTAGATGAATGTTTTATATTAAATAATAAATATTATGTATCTCGTGCTTTAGATAATAAAATTGGTGGGTTTATAATAGCTGAAGTAATTAAATTAATAAAATTAAATAATGTAAAATTACCATTTTCTTTATATGTTGTTAATGCAGTTCAAGAAGAAGTTGGATTAAGAGGTGCTAAAATGATAACTAATGTAATTAAACCTAATTTGGCTATAGTTACTGACGTAGCTCATGATACTTTTATTCCTATGGTTGAAAATGAAGTAGATATAAAATGTGGATTAGGTCCAATAATAAATTATGCACCTTCAGTACATAATTTTTTACGTGAATTTATATTAAATTTAGCTATAGAAAATAAAATATCTTTTCAACGTTTGGCATCTCAAATTACTGGAACTGATAATGATGTTATTGCTTATTCTAATGGTGGTGTAATTTCTAGTTTAATATCAATACCATTGCGTTATATGCATACTACAGTTGAAATGGTTTCTAAAAAAGATGTTGAAGAAACAATAAAACTTATTTATACTATTATTTTAAATATAAATCCAAATCAAAATTGGAATTATTTTTAATAATTAAGTTTTTTTCTATATTTTCTATATATTCAAATGAATCATCTAATTTAAAATAGATATTAGGAAATTTTCTAAATTGATGTCTTAATTGTTTAGCTAAAATATTTTTATAAATAGATGATGAATTACATATTTGTTTAAATAATAAATTTTTATTTTCATTTGAAATAGAATATATGCTAATATATATTTTTGCTAAACTACTATCTGGTGATAAGATTACTTTAGTAACACTAATAATAAATTCTTTTTTATAATTATTTTCTATATTAATAAATAATTCAGAAATTTTTTTACGTATTAATGAAGCTGCTCTTTTTAGTTTGTTATTTATCATAATAAAGTTAAAATATTAAAAAAATGAGTATTTCAAATCACGTTACAAATATTGTATGTTGGAATAAATGATTAATTCAATTCATTTGAATTATGAATATTTTTATTAATTTTTTTATAAGAAAAAAATGATATTATCATTATAATTGATATTATAATTAATGTCACATAAATCCATTTGGGTATTGGTATAGGTTCTCCTTTTCCGTAAGAATGTAATCCTGAAAAATAATAATTAACTCCTAAATAAGTCATTACAATTGAACTAATACCCATTAAACTTGCAATATTAAAAATAAAATTTCCTCTAAGATTAGGTATTAATCGCATATGTAAAATAAAACTATATACTATTATACTTATCAATGCCCAAGTTTCTTTAGGATCCCAATTCCAATAACTTCCCCAACTTTCGTTTGCCCATATTCCTCCTAAAATAGTTCCTATTGTTAATAAAAATAAACCTATAATAAGTGTAATTTCATTAATTATGGTTAATTTTTCTACATAAAGAATTATATTTTTATTATTTTTAATTGCATTAATAATATATAAAATTAATACAATAAATCCTATGAATGAACCTATTATCAAAAATGCATAACTAAAAATAATTATTGCTACATGAATTATTAACCAATATGATTTAAGAACTGGAACTAAATTAGTTATTTCTGGATTCATTAAATTTCCATGTGCAATACTTAAAATACTAGCAGATGCTAATGATGTTATTGATTTAATAAAAGAATTTTTAAAGAAAAATCCTATTAATATAATACACAAACTAATAAAAATAGCAGATTCATATCCATTGCTCCAAGGAGCATGATTAGAAATATACCCTCGTAATATTAAACCAAATGTATTATATATAAATATATATAATAATATATAATTAATAATATTAATAATATTATTAATATTGTTGTTATTATTGATAAATACTTTTAAAAAAGAACAAAATAATAAAATTATTCCTAATAATAAATAAAAATACATTACATAATAAAAAATATTTAAACGATTATATAATAATTCTGCTTTAATTTTTTCTTTTGAAGGTATTATTTTATAACCATATTTAATTTGATAATCTTGAATATATTGTAATGCTTGATCAGCTAAATTCCAATTATTTTGTTTTTGTGATTTATATAATGCTATTAAATAATTATTAAATAATTTATTACTAATAGTATTTTTATATGTTATATTTTCATAAGTCCAAGTATTTTTATAATCATGAGGAATAGGAAATATTTTTATATATATACCTTGAAAAATTCCTGCCAATATATTTATGCGTTCATTTAATTTTAAAATTGCTTTATCATATTCATTTCTTTTATTAGGACTTTTTATTAAAGCTTTTTTATATTCTTTTTCAATTATATATGTAATTTTATTATTATTAATAATAAATAAATTATTTAAAGAAGTATAACCATTTTTATTTGCTTTTACTAATTCTAATAATTTTTTACCTCCTGTAGATTCTACTTTAATAAAAGGTATTATTGACCAACCAATATTTTCATTTAAAAAATATGTTATCCAACTTTCTTGTATTATAGATAATAACCACTGATTTGCAGTTAAATTTTCAATTTTATCTTTTTTGGAAATTTTTCTTAAACATTCTAATGCTATAGTATTAATAGGTTTAATACGTCCTTGTTCATCTTGTATAAGTAAACTACCAAATTTATCTGCATGTTTTTTTGGAATATAATATTTTGATTTAGCAAAAATATTTTTTTGAGTTAATAAACTAATTATTAATATTATTAATATTAATAATATTTTATTTGAAATAACAGATAATTTATTTATTAGTTTATTAAAACGAGTTCCTTTCCAAAATAAAGTTAATAACATTCCTAAAATAATTAAAAAATAACCTGTATAAGAAATTCTTGTTCCCCATATATCATTATTTATTGACAATATTGTTCCTTTTTCATTAGGATAATAACTAGTTTGAAAAAATCGATATCCTTTATAATTAAGAACATTATTCATAAATATTTTATAATCTTTCATTTCATTATTATCAATAATAGTCACATAACTTGCAAAAGAAGATGCTAATTCTGAACCTGGATATTTATTTATAACAAATTTATTTAATTTTATGCTAAAAGGTAGATTAATTAATATTGATCCATAACCTATATATATTTTTTTGTTATCAAAATAAAAATATTTACCCATATTGGTAATTCCTTTTCCTCCAAGAAATGTTATTATTTTCGATTTATTATTATTACTAATTTTTGCAGTAATAACATTTGGTAATTCTTTATTATTTGATGTTATATATTTAATATATCCTTTTAAAATTCCTTTAGGAATAAATATAGAAGTTTTTCCAATATTATATATTGCTTGATTATTAATAATAAATTTTTTATTTGTTTGAAAATTATTATTATTGATTAAATTATTAGGTGATATTAAATATAGTTTTCCTTTATTTTCTAATATTTGTATAGCATTTTTTACTTTTTTATTAAAACTTATCCATATACCATTTCCTAAATTTTTTAATTCTCCATTTTTAATATATATATCTATAATTTTATTATCTTGTAAAAAAACAATTTTTATAAATTTTTGTCCATAATTGTTTTCAACAAAAGTTTTTTTAGCAAAAGGAATAAAATTTATAATTTTTACATTATAAATGTTTTTTTTATATAAAAAATTACCATTATATTTATTATGAAAATGTGATAAAATATATGGAGAATGATAATAATTATCATCTATTTGCAATTTTATATATGTTTTATCAGAAATTGCATTTTTAATAGTTTCTCCTTCTCCAATATTTACTATACCTTCAAATCCTATATATCTTGATATAGCTCCTCCAATCAATATAATTATAAATGCTAAATGAAATATTAATATTGGAATTTTTTTAATCTTAAAAAGATTAATAATATTTTTAATTAAATTTATTCCTAATAATAATAATATTATTTGAAACCAAATAGACTTATAAATAAGTGCAATTGCTGTTTCTATTGAATATATTTCTTCAATAAAAGTTGCAATTGCAAGAGATATAGCAGTTATTAGAAATAATATTGCTGTTGTTATATTATTTCCCAATATTTTTAATATGTATGATAACATTATAAATTTAAAATTAAGCAATCATAGGCTAAATATATATTATTAGGTAATTCTTGTTCTACTATTGCATGAAATCCTAAAAGATGACTAATATGTGTTAAATATGTTTTTTTTGGTTTTAGTATTTCTATTAATTTTAATGATTCTGATAAAATAAAATGAGATTTATGTTTAGGTTTTTTTCTTAAAGAATTTAAAATTAAAATTTCTAGTCCTTTCAATTTATTAATTGTTTCATTAGGAATAAAATTAGCATCAGTAATATATGCAATATTATTTATACGATATCCTAATATTGGTAATTTTCCATGCATAATCAGTAATGGCATTATTTCTATGTTAGAAATAGAAAATGTTATATATGTTTCAATATTGATTAATTGAACATTAAATTTTTTTTCTTCTGAAAAGAAATAAAAAAATCTTTTTTTTAAAATTTCTAATGTTCTAGGTAATCCATATATATAAATTTTTTTTTTATTAATTGGATAAATATCATCTAATCCTGATATATGATCATTATGTTCATGTGTTAGTAATATAGCATCTATATTATTATTTTTACTACGTAACATTTGATATCTAAAATCAGGACCACAATCTATTAAAATATTTGTATTTTTTTTTTTTATTAAAATAGAACTTCTTAATCTTTTATCTTTAAAATCTGTAGACAAACAAATAGGATTTGTTAATCCTATTACTGGAATACCTTGAGAAGTTCCAGTTCCTAAAAATGTTATTTTCATTAATATTTTTTTAATTTGTAATCCTTGACTTTAGGATATCCACACCTAATGCAATATCTAAATAAAATTAGATTTTAAAATGAGTAAATAATTTAAAATGGTAAATCATCAAAATCAGAAGAATTTTTATTTTTATCAAATTTAAAATTTGATATTTCTTTTTCCGGAAAATTAAATTTTTCAATTTTCCATCCTTGAATAGAATTAAAATATTTTGTAATTCCTTCAGGATTATTCCATTCTCTTCCTTTTATATTGATAAATATTTTTACTTTATCACCTGATTTAAACATATTTAATAAATCAATTTTATCTTGAATAAATTCGATTATAATATTTTGAGGATATTGTTCTTCAGTTTTTATAATTAATTCTCTTTTTTTAAATCCATTATTAAAAATTTTAACATCAAATATTTTTTTTATAGTTCCTAATATTTCCATAATTTTATTTATTATTATAAATAATAATATTATTATTTAATTCACAAAAAACCTAATTCTAATTTTGCTTCTTCACTCATCATATCTTTATTCCATGGAGGTTCAAAAATAAGATTAATTTTTACATTATTAATATCATTAATATTATTAATTTTATTTTTAATATCTGTTAAAAATTTGTCAGCTATAGGACAATTTGGTGAAGTTAAGGTCATTGTAATTATTACATTATTATTATTATTTAATTTAATATCATATATTAATCCTAATTCATATATATTAATATATAATTCTGGATCATATATTGTTTTTAAAACTGATATAATTTGTTCATATAAATTATAATTGTTTGATAACATATTTATATTTTTTTATTACAAATACCATTTGTATTATACAAATAAATAGGATATCCAAATTTTTTCATTTCTTTAATATTAAAATTATTACCAATAATAATTATTCTAAAATAATTTATTAAAAAATATTTTTTAGCTGTTTCTAAAATTTGTTCTTTTGTTATATTTTTTATATTTAAAATATAATTTTTTAAAAAATTTTTAGGATATTTAATTTCATTTATAATATAATTGATATATTTAATTGGATTTTCAAATTTCATAATAAAATGACCTATTTCTTCTTTTTTATTATTTTCTAGTTCTTTATCTGAAATATAATGTGTTGTTATATCATGTAATTCTTTAATTAATAAATTAATTGTATCATTTACATGATGTAAATTTATTTGAGTTTTTAAACTAAAAATAGTTTTATAATCATTTATTATAATATTTGAAGCAATATAATAAGCATATTTTTTATTTTCACGAATATTTATGAATAAACGTGAATTAGGCCCATTACCTAAAATATTATTTACCATTTGAGCAATTAAAAAATCATTATTCATTGTTTCTAATGAAATAGGATTTCCCATATAAATAATTGCTTTTTTAGCTGTAGGTTCATTTATTAAATCAATTTCTAATTGTGAATGTTGTGGAATAATATAGTTTTTATTAGGTAATAATCCTTTTTTCCAGTATGAAAAATATTTTTTAACTAAATTTTTAATTTTTTCTATTGAAAAATTTCCTATAAAAGTTAAATATGCAATATTAGGTTTATAATAAGTATTATAAAATGTTTTAATATCATTAAGTGTAATATTTTGTAAAGATTCTTCTGATATTATTTGTCCATAAGGATGATTTATACCATAAAATAATTTATTTTTAATTTTACTTATAAGGTAATCAATATCTTTATTTTTTGACTTTAAAAAAATTAAATATTTTTTAATTGAATTATTTAATTCATTAATAGAATTTAAATTAGGATTAATTATAATATCACTTAATATTTTTATTGATATTTCAATATTTTTACTTAAAATAGACATTTCTATATTTGAAGATGAAATATTTATATTTGATCCAAAATATTCTAAAGTATCATATAATTTTTCTTTTGTATAATTTTCACTTCCAGCCATTAACATATTTTTGATTATATGTTTTATACCAATTTTATTTTCTTGTATAGGTTCAATATCAAAATATAATCCTATTCTAATTATAGGAAATTTATTATTTTCAATTAAAATAATTTTTAATCCATTATCTAATTTAAAAAAATTATAATTTTTAATATTAATTTTAGGTAATGTATTTGATATAGGAACTCTATTTGTTTTACAACATTTAATATCTAATAATTCATTAAAAATCATAATATTATTTATTTAGGAATAATATATAATCTAATACGTTTATTTTTATTTAAGAAAATATTAGCCATATTTTTTATCTCATCTATAGTAAATGCTTTATATATTGATATAATATCAATATTAGATTTTCCAAATAAAAATTTATTTCTTGATAAAGATTTAGCAATATGTAATATATATGAATTTTTTATATAAAAATTTTTTTCATAAAAATTTATTTGTTTTTCAATATCTATATTAGATAATTTGTTTTTAAAATTTTCAATTTCTTCATCTATAGATATTATTAATTGATTTAAGCTAATGTTTTTATTAGTTATAGCATATATTGTTAGTATAGTATAATTTTCTAATATTTCTAAACTATAATTTATGAAAGATGCAATTTTTTTTTTATGAATTAAATTTTTTTTCAAAAATGAACTTTCTCCATTAAATAATAATTTACTAATTAATTTTATTAAAAAAATATTTTTTAATGAATTAAAATTATTTTTTAAATTAAAATATGCATTTGTTCTATAAGAAAGAATTATAGCAGGTATAGATGCAAATTGATCTTTATATGTATGTACAATTTCTTTTTCAATTGTAGGTTCTTCTTTAAAATTAAAAATAGGAATATTTCCTTTAGGAATTGATTCAAAATAATATTTAATTAAATTTTTTATTTCTTTTAAATTAAAATCTCCTGTAATTGTTAAAATTGCATTATTAGGAACATAATATGTTTTATAAAAATGATAAAAATCATAATTATCAAAATTATTAATATCTTCTTCGGACCCAATAATTGAATATTTATATGGATGTTCTTTAAATAATAAAGTTGGTAATTGTTCTGAACTTATTTTTATATAAGGTGTATTATCATAAAGCATTGATCTTTCTATTTGAATTATTTTTTTTTCTTTATTAATATTTTTGCTATCTATTTTAGCATTTTTAATACGTTCATATTCTAACCATAATGCTAATTCTAAATTATTAGAAGTTAATTGTTCATAATAAAATGTTGTATCTTTACTAGTAAAAGCATTTATATTTCCTCCATTAGAAGTTACATAATTAAAAAATTCTTCATTTTTTATATTTTTAGTTTGAAACATTAAATGTTCAAGACAATGAGATAATCCTGGACAAGTAGAATTATTTCCTATTTTATATAACATTGAAACAACTATTAAAGGATTTGTGTTATCCTGATATAGGATAACTTTTAAACCATTATAAAGTTCAAATTCATATGTTTTTATTATTTTATTTGTTATTAAGGAGTACATATTTATTTTGGATTATAAATCCATAAAATTGTGTTTTTATATATTTATAAATCCATAATATATAAATTGGCTAGGACCTTCTAACCAAATTTTTTTATAAATTGAATTAAATTTTTTAAATTTAACATATAATTTTCCTCCTAAAGTATGTATTAATATTTTATTATTGTTAATTTTTCCTAATTCAAATGCTGCTATAGCTGATGCTACTGCACCAGTTCCACAAGACAAAGTTTCATTTTCTACTCCTCTTTCATATGTACGAATTTTTAAATAATTTTTTTCTATTATTTCTACAAAATTAACATTTACTCCATTTTTAATATATTGTTTTTTAAATCTAATTTCTTTTCCCAAAGAATAAACATTAAGTTTATTAACTTTTTTAACAAAAACAATATGATGTGGAGATCCAGTATTTAAAAAAACAGAATAATTTGAATTAATTTTTAATGAATTAACATTTTTCATCTTTAATGAAATAGTATTATTAGCATTAATAAATGCTATATGATTTCCATCTGCTGCTCTAAAATATGTTTTATTATTAATGATACCTAAATATTTTGAAAATGCTACTGCACATCGTCCTCCATTACCACACATAGTACTTTCTTTTCCATCAGAATTATAATATTTCATATAAAATTTACTTTTTTCATCATTTTTAATTAAAATTAATCCATCAGCACCTATTCCTAATTTTCTATTACATAATTGTTTAATATTATTTATTTCAAATTTTAATTTTCTAGCATCAATTAAAATAAAATCATTTCCAGTTCCTTGATATTTAAAGAATTTTAATTTCATTAAAAAAAAAATTAATTTTGTTAATACATATAAAAATATAGTGAAAATTAAAAAAACATTTGTTATAATAATAATATCATTATTATTAACAATAATAATAACTAATTATTATTTTTTTAAAGATAAGAAAGATAAGATAAATTATCTTTATGAGAATAATTATTTTTTTAAAGATAAGAAAGATAAGATAAATTATCTTTATGATAATAATAAAATTAATAGTTCAAAAGCCTTACCTAATTTGACTGTTGCTGCAGAAAAAAGTATTAATACTGTAGTTAATATTAAAAATGTTTACGCAAATAAATATCATAAAGTATTTGAGCCAAAGATTA
The DNA here is from genome assembly GCA_029851085.1 of Candidatus Bostrichicola ureolyticus. Taxonomy (GTDB): domain Bacteria; phylum Bacteroidota; class Bacteroidia; order Flavobacteriales; family Blattabacteriaceae; genus Bostrichidicola; species Bostrichidicola ureolyticus_A. The sequence continues at coordinate 65,214 of CP100318.1, forward strand.
ATATTGGTTCAGGTGTTATAATATCATCTGATGGTTATATTATAACTAATTATCATGTTATAAAAAATTATGATAAAATTGAAGTTACATTAAATAATATTAAAAATAAAGTTTATTTAGCTAAAGTAATAGGAGGAGATCCTAATATTGATATTGCACTTATTAAAATTGAAGAAAATAAATTACCATTTATTAAATTTTCTAATATTAAACCTAAAGTAGGTGATTTTGTATTAGCTGTAGGAAATCCTATAGGTTTAAATTCTACAGTAACTTCTGGAATTATTAGTGCAATAAATAGATCATTAGGAATATTAAATTCTGAAACATTTCCAATTGAATCTTTTATTCAAACAGATGCTGCAATAAATTCAGGAAATAGTGGTGGTGCATTAGTTAATATTAATGGAGATTTAGTGGGTATTAATACTGCAATATCCTCTAGAACAGGAAGTTACGAAGGATATAGTTTTGCAATTCCATCATATTTTGTAAAAAAAATTATTTATGATATAAAAAAATATGGACTTGTGCAAAGAGCTTTTTTAGGTGTATCAATAAATGAAATTAAAGATATTAAAAATATTAATAATGATAATTATATTGAATATAATTCAGGTCTTATAATTATAGATATTGATGAAAAAGGTGGAGCTAAAAAGGCAGGATTAAAAAAAGGGGATATAATTTTTAATATTGATGATAAACCTATATTAAATTTTGCAGATTTATCCTATTTATTAGGAAATAAAATTCCTGGAGATAAAATTAAAATAAAAGTATTACGTAATAACGTTAATAATGACAAAATAGAAAAAATAGAAAAAATAGTATATGTTGTTTTAACAAATAATGAAGGTAATACTCAAATTAAGAGTATTTATGAGATGACTGTATCAGAAATTTTAGGATTAAAAGTAAAAGAATTAAGTTCTTCATTAAAAAATGAATTAGGAATTGATTATGGACTTAAAATTTTTGATTTAAAAAAAGGAAAATTAACTGCTCTTGGTTTAGAAGTAGGTGATATTATTCTTACAATAAATGATAAAGAAATGCTAAAACCTGATGATATAAATAAAGTAAAATATGGATTAATGACTATTAAATGGTTAGATAAATATAATTTTGTTAGAATAGAAGGATTTCTTTTAAAGAAAATAAATTATAGGTTGTGAATAGATTTTATCATAAATCTGCGTTTTTAAATGAAATTAAAAATATAATTACAGATATAGAAGGTATTTATGTTGATGCTACTTTTGGAAGTGGTGGACATTCTGCAATTATATTAAAAAATATAGGTATTAATGGATTAATTTTAGCTTTTGATAAAGATGAACAAGCTATATATAACAATATAATAAATGATAAAAGATTAAAATTACTTCATGAAAATTTTAAATATATAAAAAATGAATTGTTATATAATAATATAAATCATATATCAGGAATTATAGTGGATTTAGGTATTAGTTCATGTCAATTAGATAATCCTAAAAGAGGATTTTCTATACGATTTAATAATAAATTAGATATGAGAATGAATTGTAATTCAAATATTACAGCTCAAACAATAATAAATAATTACTCTGAACAAAAATTAACAAAAATATTTTATGAATATGGAAATATTATTAATGCTAAAAAAATTTCTAAAAAAATTGTAGAAAAAAGATATTATAAAAATATAATAACAACATTTGAATTAATTAATTCTATTAAATCAGAAATACCTAAATATAAAACTAATAAATTTTTAGCTAGATTATTTCAATCTCTACGAATTGAAGTAAATAATGAAATTGAAACATTAAAATATTTATTAATACAATTATTAGATATTTTAAAAATTGGCGGTAGAATTGGAATTATATCATATCATTCTGTTGAAGATAAAATAGTTAAGTATTTTTTTAAAAGTGGAACTTTGGATGGAATTTATAAAGAAGATATATATGGAAATAAACAAATACCATTTAAATATATTTTAAATAAAAAACCTACTCAAATAGAAATAAAAAAAAATTCTAGAATACGTAGTGCTCGTATAAGAATAGTAGAAAAACTATAAAAAATATTTACTATATTTATATAATAAATCCTCAGTAGCTCAGTTGGTTAGAGCACCTGACTGTTAATCAGGATGTCGCTGGTTCAAATCCAGCCTGAGGAGCTTGCTTTATGCCTAAATTATTAATAGATCTTTTACAAAAAGTTTCAATAAAAGAAATAAAAGGTACAATTACAAAAAAAATTAAAAAATTATGTATTAATCATTTAAATGTGGTTAATAATTCTATTTTTGCAGCTATACGTGGAAGTAAATTAGATGGTCATAATTTTATTAAAAATGCTATTAAACAAGGAGCTAATACTATAATATGTGAAATATTACCTAGTATATTATATTATGATATAACTTATATATTAGTAAATAATACTAATGAAGCTTTAGGAATTATTAGTTCAAATTTTTATAATAATCCTTCAGAAAAAATTAATCTTATAGGTGTTACTGGTACTAATGGTAAAACAACAGTTGTTAGTTTACTTTATGAATTATTTTATAAATTAGGAAAAAAAGTAGCATTATTATCTACAATAGATATAAAAATTAATAATAAGAAATTTATTACTAATAATACTACTCCTGATGTTATTACTATAAATTATATTTTATATTTAGCTATAAAAAAAGGTTGTACTTATGCATTCATGGAAGTAAGTTCTCATGGAATATTTCAAAAACGTATTTTTGGATTAAATTTTAAATTAGGAATATTTACTAATATTACACATGATCATATTGATTATCATAAAAATTTTTATAATTATTTTTTAGTAAAAAAAAATTTTTTTGATTCTTTATCTAAAGAAGCTTTTGCATTAATTAATGCAGATGATAAATATTCTTCAATTATATTACAAAATAGTAAGGCTAAAAAATATAGTTATGCATTAACAATGCATAATTTTTTTATTGCTTATAAAGCAAAAATTATTAAAAAAAGTTTTGAAGAAACTCAATTAATATTAAATAATAAATATTTATTAAAAACAAAATTAATTGGCAAATATAATATATATAATATATTAGCAATATATGGAACAGCTAATTTGTTATTAAAAAATAAAATAAATAATAATAAACTTATAAAAGTAATAAGCACTTTAAGTCCTATTAAAGGTCGTTTTGAACAATATTTATATAATAATATTCGTATTATTATTGATTATGCACATACTCCACATGCTATTTCTAATGTATTAGGAACAATTCAAGAATTGAAACAAAAAAAATAGTAAATTAATTTGTATTTTGGGATGTGGAGGTAATAGAGATAAAATAAAACGACCTATAATGGCACATATTGCATATAAAAAGTCAGATTTAGTTATTTTAACATCAGACAATCCTAGAGAAGAAAATCCATATAACATTATTAATGATATGAAAAATTTTAAATTTAAAAAAAATAAATTATTGAGTATAATAGATAGAAAAAAAGCAATTGAAAATGCTATTTTTTTATCAAAAAATGGAGATATTATTTTAATAACAGGTAAAGGACATGAAAGATATCAAGAAATAAATGGTAAACGTTATTATTTTAACGAAAAGCAATTAATTAAACAATTATTTAAATAATGAATTTTTTATTCAAAATTTTTTTGTCTTTTATTTTTTCTTTATTTATTTCAATTTTTTTTGGTAAAAAATATATAATATATATGCAAAAAAAAAATATGGGAAAATATAAGATTTTTAGATTTACCTAAAAATAATAATAAAAAAAAAATTCCTTCTATGGGAGGAATAATAATTATTATTTCTACATTAATTTCAACGTTAATATTTGATCATTTTAATATATATATATTAATACTTATTATAACAACTTTATGGATGGGATTGACGGGATTTATAGATGATTATATCAAAATTTTTTTAAAAAAAAAACAAGGAATTACAAAAATGACTAAATTAATTAGTCAATTAATATTAGGAATATTAATAGGTTCTATCTTATATAAAATAAAATTAATTAATAATCCTAATTATTATTATTATATAAATAATAACACGTTATTTGATATAATATTATTTATACTAATAACTAGTAGTTTGATTATATTAATATCTAATGCTGCTAATATTACAGATGGTATAGATGGATTAACAGCTTCTATTTCTACAATTATTATATTCGCAATAATATTATTATTAGTAAAACTAAATATTAATGAATTATTAATATATCTTTAATAGGATCTTTAATTGGATTTTTATGGTATAATACTTATCCTGCTCAAATATTTATGGGAGATACTGGTAGTTTAACTATTGGAGCAATAATTGCTGTAATTGCAATTATTATTAATAAAATATTACTTATTTTAAGTTTGTCTACAATTTTTATTATTGAATTTTTATCTATTATAATACAAATTTTTTATTTTAAAATAACTAAAATAAAATATGGACAAGGTAAAAGAATTTTTCTAATGTCACCATTACATCATCATTTTCAAAAATTGGGTTATCATGATAATAAAATTTTTATTAGATTTATTATAATTCAATTAATAATTGAATTATCATTATTAATTTTTTTTAATTAATTTTTTTAAAATTATATAAACTGGTAAATGATCACTATAACCACCTATATATTTATTACCTTTAAAAGTTCTAAATGGAAATTCTTTATTCCCAATTGTTAAATAAGGTTTTTTAAAAATTTCTACTTTATCCATATGATATTGAAATGGATCAATGTTATAATACAAATTATATGATAACATTATTTGATCTAGACAATTCCATTTATTTTTAAACATATAAGTACCTTTTTTTTTAGAACAAATATTTATCATAGGATTATATATAATATTATTATATTTATATAATATGCTTTTAATTGAATTATTATTAGGATTATCGTTAAAATCTCCCATTATAATAATTTTTGAATTTTTATTTTTATTTTGAATTTCATTAATAATGGATATTAATACTTTAGAAGCTTTATTACGTTTAATATAACTCTTGTGACTAATTTTAGAAGGCCAATGATTAACAATAATATAAATATATTCTCCATCTAATTTTCCTTCTACTAATAATATATCTCTAGTATAAATTCTATTATTATTTTTTCCATATATAATTATATCATAATATTTTATATTATAAGGAATAAATCTTTGTTTATTATAGATTATTCCACAATCTATCCCTCTAGGATCATAAGAATTATGATGAATAATTCCATAATTATATTTTCTTAAACAAGGTTGATTTATTAAATCTAATAAAACTATTTTATTTTCTATTTCTGCTAAACCTACAATAACTGGTGGATTATTATAATAATTTATTTGAGATATAACTTTAGAAATATTTCTTAATTTTATTTTATATTTTTTTACATTCCATTTTTTAATTCCATTAATAGTAAAATCATTATTGAATATTATAGGTTTTAATATTTTAAAATTTTTTTTATAAGTAATGTTTGTTAATTTACTATTTAAAGGAATACTTAGGTGAATAGATCCATTATAATCAATTGATTGAATTGGATCAAAGAAATTTTCTACATTATAAAATGCTATAATAGCTATTTTATAATTATTTTGTTTTTTTTTAACCCAAAAAACAAAACTTAATAAAAAAATTATTATAATAATTATTATTAAAATATAAAATTTATTATATAATTTATTATAAAATTTCATTTTTTAATTAATAATTTTTAATATTAAAAATTTTAATTTAAAAAAATAATTATCAATTATTAAGTGGCTTAATTTAAGTAAATTTAAATAATTTTTATTTAAATTTTTATTAGGAAATAATTGGTATTTTTGATTTAAAAAATCAAAGAAATAAATTATTATTAATAATAATAATAAATTATTAATTATTCCCAATAATATACCTAATAATTTATCAACATTATTATTTGTCTTTTTTATATTAAAAAATATAGATATTGTTATATAACTTGTTATAAAACATATAATAAATGATAATATATATGAAAATTTCTCGTGTTTTAATATAACATTAAAATGTTTTGATATTGTTATATAACATAACATACTCATATATAAAGAAAAAAATGCTTTACATAAAGTAAATAATTGTGATAAAAATCCTTTAGAGTAACCATTGTATCCTCCAATAATTAATGGAATGAATATAATTAAATCAATCATATTAAATAATATTTAAATTATATGATTAAAATAATTAAAAAATTAGAAGAAGAAATTAAATTATTTAAAATAAATAATATTGAAGATTTAGAAGTATTTAAAAAATATTTTGTTGGCAAACAAGGTTTAATAACAAAATTATTTAAAAATATAAAATATTTATCTGAACAAGATAAGAAAAATATTGGTTTATCAATTAATAATTTAAAAATAAATGTTTTAACTAAATATAATTTTTTTAAACAAAAATGGCATAAATTAGAAGAAAAAATTACAACAAATAAATCTTTAAAAGATTTAACTATATATAGTAATTTATTTGAAATAGGTTCTAGACATCCAATATCTATTTTAAAAAATAAAATTATAAATATTTTTTCTAAAAAAGGATTTACTTCTATTGAAGGTCCTGAAATAGAAGATGATTGGCATAATTTTACTGCTTTAAATTTTCCTTATGATCATCCTGCTAGAGATATGCAAGATACTTTTTTTATTAAAAAAAAAATGTTATTACGCACACATACTTCTTCAGTGCAAATTCGTTATATGGAAAATAATAAACCTCCTATACAAATTTTATCTACTGGAAAAGTATATCGTAAAGAAGTTATTTCAATACGTTCTCATTGTATATTTAATCAAGTTGAAGGATTATATGTAAATACTAATGTTTCTTTTATAGATCTTAAAAAGATAATTGAATATTTTATTAATACATTATTTAATGATATACCTTTTAGATTAAGACCTTCATATTTTCCATTTACTGAACCTAGTGCAGAAGTAGATATATATTTAGGATTAAATAATAAAGTCAATAAAATTATTACTAATAATACTGGATGGTTAGAAATTATGGGTTGTGGAATGGTTGATCCATATGTATTAAAAAATGTAAATATAGATCCTGAAATTTATTCAGGTTTTGCTTTTGGAATAGGTATTGAACGAATAGCTTTATTATATTTTAATATAAATGATATTAGAATTTTTTTTCAAAATGATATTCGTTTTTTAAAACAATTTAAAAGTAGTTTTTAATTTAATAAATTTTTTACGTTACGTTGTCTTACAACTTCATATAAAATAGCACCACATGCTACTGAAACATTTAGTGAATCAACATTTCTTTGCATAGGAAGTTTAATTTTTTTATTACAAAGAATTAAAATTGATGAAGATATTCCTTTATTTTCACTTCCTAAAATTATAGCTGTAGGAATAGAAAAATCATTTTCATACCAAATAAAACCTTTTTTTTCTGTAGCTGCAACTATATGTATTCCACAATTTTTAATATATAAAATTGTTTTTTCTAAATTGTTTTCTTGACATATTGGGATTTTGAATATACATCCTGATGATGTTTTAATTGAATCCGCATTTATAGGAGCTATATTTTTATTGGAAAATATAATTGCATTTACTCCTGTAGAAGCAGCAGTACGAATGATAGCTCCAAAATTTTTAACATCAGTTATACTATCTAATATTAGTAATAATGGATTTTTTTTATTTATTAAAGGTAATAATTTTTTAATTTTAAAAATTTGTATTGGTGATATATAAGCAATAATACCTTGATGATTTTTATTTTTAATAAAATTTAATTTATGAGCATTGACAATTTGTAAAGGAATATTTTTTTTTTAATAAATTTAAATATTTCAAAATAAGTAGATTGATTATAACCTTTTTGTATTAAAATATTATAAATAGTTTGTCCTGATTTAATAGCTTCTATTATTGGACGTATTCCATATATATATATCATTATATTTTTTCTTTTTAAGAAAGATATATATATTTTTTCTTTTTATGAGATGCAAATTCATTAAGAACTGCTTGTTTTAATAAATTTTGTAAATATTCTAATTTGAGTAAAATCAGTTTTAATATCTTGTTAATTTCATTTAAAGCAAAATAATGTATGAATACCTGATCTTTTGTAGATAGGAGATTTAAATCGCTATTGCAGTTTTCTATTATCTATTTCTTTTTTTATATGAGATGCAAATTCATATTCTTCATTAAGAACTGCTTGTTTTAATAAATTTTGTAAATCTTCTAATTTGAGTTTTTTTAAATCATTTTTAATATCTTGTTTAAAATTATTTAAAGCAAAATAATGTTCAAAATGAATACCAGCTTGATCACAAACTTCTTTTGTAGCATATATAGTAGATTTAAATCGTATGGCTAAAGCTATTGCATCTGATGTTCTTGAATCAATTTCTTTTTGTATTTTTTCATTACATAATTTTTCAAAAATTATGCGTGAAAAAAAAATACCATCATATATTTTGTATATAATTATTGATTTAATATTAAAATCAAAATTTTTTGCAAAATTTACAAAAAGATCATGAGTAAAAGGTCTTATATGTTGATGTTTTTCTAAAGCTGAAGCAATAGACTGTGCTTCTAATATTCCTATAATAATAGGAATTTTTATTTTTCCTGATTTTTCTTCAAGTAATAAAGCATAAGCACCAGCTTGTACTTGATTATGTGATATACCACGTATATTTAATTGTATTAATTCCATAATTAATAAATATATATTTATTTTAATTCCATTAAAATTAATATATATTTATTAAAAAAAAATATATTTATTTATTATAAAATGAAAGAATTAACATTTCGTGAAGTTATAGTTGAAGCTATGAGTGAAGAAATGAGAAGAGATAATACTATATATCTTATGGGAGAAGAAGTAGCTGAATATAATGGTGCTTATAAAGCTTCTAAAGGTATGTTAGAAGAATTTGGTTCAAAAAGAGTTATTGATACTCCTATTTCAGAATTAGGTTTTTCTGGAATAGGTATTGGTTCAGCTATGAATGGTTGTCGTCCTATAATTGAATTTATGACTTTTAATTTTTCTTTGTTAGCTATGGATCAAATTGTTAATAATGCTGCTAAAATATCTCAAATGAGTGGTGGACAATGGAATATTCCTATCGTATTTAGAGGACCTACAGGTTCTGCTGGTCAATTAGGAGCGACTCATTCACAATCTTTTGAAAATTGGTATGCTAATTGTCCAGGATTAAAAGTAGTAATTCCTTCAAATCCATATGATGCTAAAGGTCTTTTAAAATCATCAATACGTGATAATGATCCTGTAATTTTTATGGAATCTGAACAAATGTATAATGAAAAAATGATGATTCCTGAAGAAGAATATTTATTACCATTAGGAGTAGCATCAATTAAAAAAAAGGGAAATGATGTAACTGTAGTATCTTTTGGAAAGATTATTAAAATTGTTTTTGAAACTATTCAATATTTTAAAGATAAAAAAATTGATATAGAAATAATTGATTTATGTACAATTCGTCCATTAGATTATAAAACTATTTTAAATTCAGTAAAAAAAACTAATCGTTTAGTTATTGTAGAAGAATCATGGCCGTTGGCATCTATAGCATCTGAAATTACTTATGTGGTACAAAAACAAGCTTTTGATTATCTTGATGCTCCTATTAAAAGAATAACATTACCAGATATTCCTGCTCCTTATTCAAAAAAATTATTTGACATTTGGTATCCTAATAAATATACAGTTATTAATGCTATTAAAGAAGTATTATATATTTAAATTTTTTTAAATATAAAATATTTAATATTTTAAATTAAAAAATGACTTTTGATGTATTAATTGAAATTCCTAGAGGTAGTCGTAATAAATATGAATTTATAAATGGTATGATTCGTTTAGATAGAATATTACATTCAACAATGAATTATCCTGTAGATTATGGATATATTATAAATACAATTACTAATGATAATGATGCTTTAGATGCTTTAGTACTTTTAACAAATCCTACTATACCATGTTGTTTAATTAGAACAAAACCTGTAGGAATATTTTATATGATAGATGATGGAAAACAAGATGATAAAATATTATGTGTTCCTATAAATGATCCTAATTATAATCATATTAATAATATAAATGAAATTAATAATCATACTAAAATAGAAATTGAATTTTTTTTTAAAAATTATAAAACTCTAGAAGGTAAAATAATTGAAATTAAAGGTTGGGGAGATGCACAAGATGCAATAAAAGTTTATAAAAAATGTTTGATAAAATAAATTATTTATTAATAATATTTTTTTGTTTAAATATTTTAAATGCAAAAAAAGAATGTAAAAAAGAAATTAGATTTAATCTTTCACAAGAAATTATTGAACATATTATTGATTCTCATGATTTCCATATTTGTGGAAATTTAATTATTCCATTACCTATTATATTATGGGATAATGGATTTAAAATATTTTTATCTAATAAATTTTATAATCAAAAAATAGTTAATTATTCAGGTTTTTTTTATAAAAAATATAAAAATATAATATATAAAACTGATAAAAATGGAAATTTATATTTTGATAAAAATGGTAATCCTATAAATAAAAAACCATTAGATTTATCAATTACAAAAAATGTAATAACAATTATTATTATTTCAATAATTATAATTTGTATTTTTTTAAAAATGGCTAATTCTTATAATAAATATATTATGTCGTGGACATTTGGAAAATATTTAGAACCTATTATATTATTTATAATAAATACTATAGCTATTCCTAATATAGGAATTAAAAAATATAAAGAATATTTACCATTTTTATTAACATTATTTTTTTTTATATTAATTAATAATTTAATTGGAATATTACCTATTATTCCTAATATAACTGGAAATATTAGCATAACTTTAAGTTTAAGTTTATTTACTTTTTTTATGATTATTTCTAATAAATTATGTTGGAAACATATTTTTTGTATTCCTAATATTCCATTATTAATAAAATTTATATTAATACCTATAGAATTTATAGAAATTTTTATTAGACCTATAACTCTTTGTATTAGGTTATTTGCTAATATTATTGCAGGACATATTTTAATATTTAGTTTAATATCTTTAATATTTATATTTAAAAATATTTTAATAGCTAGTTTTTCAATACCTTTTGCTTTATTTATTTCTATTTTAGAGATATTAGTAGCTTTTATACAAGCATTTATATTTACTAATTTATCAGCTTTATTTATAGGTAAAATATTTAAAAAAAATCATTAATATAAAAAATATAAAAAAAAATATATATGAATAATTTAATATACATAGGATTAGTTGTTTTAGGTGCAGGATTAGCAGTAATAGGTGCTAGTTTAGGTATTAGTAAGATTGGTTGTACTGCTTTACATGCAATATCTAGACAGCCTGAATTTGCTGATAAAATTCAAAATGCTATGATTATTGTAGCTGCTCTTATAGAAGGAGCTGCTCTTTTTGGAATAGTAACAGCACTTTTAGCAGTATTTAAATAAATTATGGATTTAGTAACTCCTTCAATAGGATTAATTTTTTGGCAAACAATAATATTTATTTTGCTATTTTTAATTCTTAAAAAATTTGTATGGAAATATATTCTTGAATATGTTGAAAAACGTGAATATAATATTCGTAAATCATTAGAATTTGTAGAAAAAGCTAAACAAGAAGTAAATATAATAAAAGAAAATAATAATCTTTTACTGAAAGAAGCAATGTTAAAAAAAGAAAAAATTTTAAAAGAAGCTTTATATATAAAAAAAAAAATTGAATTTGAAGCTAAAGAAAATGCTAAAATTGAAAGTGAAAATATTATAAATAAAACTATGGAGAAGATTAAAAATGATAAAAAGGAAGCATTAGAAATTTTAAAAAAAGAATTAATTCAATTATCTATTATTGCTTCTGAAAAATTATTAAAAAAAGAATTAAGTATTAAAAATACACAAGAAAATTTTTTGAATAAAATTATTGATGATTTAAAATAAACATTTTTAATGTTAAAATTAAAAATAGCTAAAAATTATGCTAAAGGATTATTTGAATATGCAAAAATAATTAATAAAAATAATGAATTATATAATGATATAAATAAATTTAATAAATTAATTAAAACTAATTATGTACAATTTTTTTTAAAATATCCATTAAAAAGAAAAGAAAAAATAGAATTATTTATAAAAAATTTTACTGGTTTTTCTGATATATATAAATATATAATTGAATTTATTATTAATAATAAAAGAGAAAATTTATTAGAAATGATATTATTTGAATATAAAAAAATATATCATAAAAATTATGGAATATTAGATGTTACAATTATTACTTCTATTACATTAAATAGTTGTTTAAAAGAAAAACTTATTAAGAAAATATCAAATATTTTTAATTTTAAAAAATTAAATATTGAATATTTAATTGATAAATCAATAATTGGAGGATTAATATTAAATATAAATTATAAACAATGGAATTTAAGTATTAAAGAGCAATTACATTATTTAAATAATAAATTAGATAAATAAATTTCTTATGAAAGAATATACTGAAATAACAGATATAATTAAAGAAAAACTTTTAAAATTTAAAAGTGAAAATGAACCATTTGAATATGGAATTGTTTTACAAGTAGGAGATGGTATATCTCGTATTTATGGTTTAAATAATGCATTTTATGGTGAATTAATAGAATTTAGTAATTCTGGATTAAAAGGAATGGTTTTTAATATTGAAGAAGATTATATAAATGTTGTTATATTTGGATTATCAGAATTTATTAAAGAAGGTGATATTGTTAAACGTATTGGTAAAATGTGTACTATAGAAGTAGGAGAAAAAATTTTAGGTCGTGTAGTTAATACTTTAGGAATTCCTATAGATGGTAAAGGTTCTATAAAAGGACCATTTATTGAAATGCCTTTAGAACGTAAAGCCCCATGTGTTATTTTTAGACAACCTGTAAATGAACCTTTATATACTGGTATTAAAATTATAGATTCAATGATTCCTATTGGATGTGGACAACGTGAATTAATAATTGGAGATCGTAAAACTGGAAAAACTACTGTAGCTATAGATACTATTATTAATCAAAAAGTTTCTTATGATAAGGGAGATCCTATATATTGTATATATGTTGCTATTAATCAAAAAGGATCTACTATTTCTAGTATATTAAATATATTAGATATTTATGGTGCTTTACCTTATACTGTGATAGTTTCAGCTAATGCTTCTGATGCAACTATTATGCAAGTTTTTGCTCCATTGACTGGAACAGCTATAGGTGAATATTTTCGTGATACAGGTCGTAAAGCTTTGATAATATATGATGATCTTTCTAAACATGCAATAGCTTATAGAGAAATTTCTTTATTATTACGTCGTTATCCAGGTAGAGAAGCATATCCTGGAGATATATTTTATTTACATTCTCGTTTACTTGAACGATCTGCTAAAATTATAAATAATGATTTAATTGCTTCAAAAATGAATAATTTGCCTAAATCTTTAAAAAAATATGTAAAAGGTGGTGGTTCATTAACATCTTTACCTATTATTGAAACTCAATATGGTGATGTATCTTCATATATACCTACAAATGTAATTTCAATTACTGATGGTCAAATTTTTTTGGAAAAAGATTTATTTAATTCAGGAATTCGTCCTGCTATAAATGAAAGTTTATCGGTTTCACGTGTAGGTTCTTCTGCTCAAATAAAATCTATGAAAAAAGTTTCTTCTACATTAAAATTATATCAATCTCAATATAAAGAATTAGAAATTTTTGCTAAATTAGGTTATGATATGGATAAAAGCACAATTGAGATAATTAATAATGGTAAACGTAATGTAGAAATACTTAAACAAAAAGCTTTTTCTCCATATAAAATATCTTATCAAATAGCAATTTTATATATTATAACAAAAAATTTATTACAAAAAGTACCTATTAAAGATATTAAATTTTTTGAAGAAGAATATCTTTTAATTTTAAAAGAAAAATATTCTAATGTTTTGGAATCTTTAGAAAAAGATATTTTTGATAAAAAAATAACTAATATTTTAGAAATGGTAGCATTAGAATTAATTACTAAATATCAAAATATCAATCAATAATGTTAAAAGATATAAAAATAAGAATTAATTCAATTTTATCCATAATTAAAATAACAAATGCAATGAAGTTGATAGCAGCTAGTAAATTAAAAAAAGTACAAACTGATATATCAAATATGCAACAATATGAAAAAAATATAAATAAAATTTATGATTCTTTTGAATCAAAGAAATTTTGTAATTTTTTATATGATAAAAGTTTAAAAAAATTATTAATAGTTATTAGTTCTAATCGTGGTTTTTGTGGTTCATTTAATTCTTCAATAATTAAAGAAACTTTAAAAATTATTAATACTAATGTTGTTTTATTAACAATAGGAACAAAATGTAAAAATTTTTTTTTGGATAAAAAATTTTTTATATATAAAGATTTAAGTAAAATTTTAAATTTAAATTTAAATTTTAAAAATGTATCTATAATTGTTGATAATCTTTTAAAAGAATTTTATGATGGTAATTTTAATTGTATAGAGTTAATTTATAATAAAAATAAAAAAATAATTAAAAAACAATTTTTACCTATTTGTGAAATAAAAAAAGAATTAAATAATTCATATTCTATTTTTGAACCATCATCAAATAAAATTTTGAATTATATAATTACATTAAAATTAAAAATTACTTTTTTAAAAGTATTATTAGAATCTTCAGCTTCTGAACATACAGAACGTATGATAGCTATGCATCAAGCTAAAGAAAATGCTTTAAATTTGAAATTTAAATTAGAGTTAATTTATAATAAAGCTAGACAAACAAATATAACTAAAGAAATATTGGAAATTATTAGTGGATTATAAATATATATGAATAATAATAGAATATTAACAGGTATTCAAAGTACTGGTTTACCTCATTTAGGTAATTTATTAAGTGTTATTTTACCTACTATAGATTTAGCTAATAAATCTTTAATTCCTATATTTATATCTATTGCAAATTTACATTCATTAACTAATATTAAAAATATTATTAATAATAAAGATTATATATATAATATATTAGCTACATGGATAGCTTGTGGATTAAATATTAATAAAGCAATTATATATAAACAATCTGATATTCCTGAAGTAACAGAATTAGCTTGGTATTTAAGTTGTTTTTTTAAATATAAAAGATTAACATTGGTTCATTCATTTAAAGATAAAATTAATACTTTACAAGATATTAATGTTGGTTTATTTACATATCCTATGTTAATGGCAGCAGATATATTGCTTTATAATGCCAAAATAATTCCAGTAGGAAAAGATCAATTACAACATATTGAAATTACTAGAAAAGTAGCTAGAAATTTTAATAGAATAATGGGAAAAACATTTGTATTACCTATAGCATTAACTAATGTTAAGACAATGTATGTGAAAGGTACTGATGGAAAAAAAATGAGTAAATCTAAAAATAATATTATTAATGTTTTTATTTCAAATAAAATTTTAAAAAAACAAATTGAAAATATACATACTGATAATAAATCGATTCAATCATCTAAAGATCCCAATACAAATATTATATATTCAATATATAAATTATTAGTATCTGAAAAATTAGCTAATGAAATTAAAAATAAATATTTAAATGGTAATTATGGATATTTTGAAGCTAAAAATGATTTATATCAATGTATATTAAATCGTTTTTATAATGAAAGAAAATTATTTAATTCTATTATAAATGATAAACTTTATTTAGATAAAATATTAAATAATGGTGCAGAAAAAGCTAGAGAAATTGCACATTTAAATATTTCTAATATTAGAAATATTTTAAGATTAAAATAATCTTATTTATTTAAAATTAAATCAACTTTTTCTATTATTTCTGATACAGTAAATGGTGTACCTTGAATTTTATTTAAAGGAATAGCATCAATTAAAAATTTATATCTTATTAATTTAATAAGTTGTCCATTATTCAATTCAGGAATTAATATAAATTTAAAATTTGAAAGTATATTTTTAAGCCCTATGGGAAAAGGATATAAATATTCTAAATGAGAATATGAAACAGAATAATTAAATTTTAATAATTTTGTCATTGCTGTATATATTATATTATATGTAGATCCCCAACTTAATATTAAAAGTTTCCCTTTATTTTTACCTATTTCTATTTTTTGTTTAGGAATATAATTAATTATATTATTTATTTTTGAATGTCTTAAATTAACCATTTTTTGATGATTAATACCATTATAAGATATTTTTCCTGTTAAATTTTCTTTTTCTAAACTTCCTGTACAATGTTCATATTTAATCATTCCTGGAATAATCCAAGGTCTAACTCCTCTTTCATCTCTTTGATATGGATAAAAATTAGTAATATTATTATTTTTATATATTGATTTTAAATTTTTTTCTTTTATAGGATTCCATAATTGATAACTATTAGCAATATAACTATCACTAAGAATAATTACTGGTGTCATATATTCTATAGCAATTTTAACTGCTTCAAATGCTATTTTAAAACAATTATTAGGATATTTTGATGCTAATATTGGAATTGGTGCTTCTCCATGACGTCCATATAATGCTTGCAAAAGATCACTTTGTTCATTTTTTGTAGGTAATCCGGTAGATGGTCCAACACGTTGAATATTTATTATAATTAATGGTATTTCAATTATTGCAGCTAATCCTAATGCTTCTTGTTTTAGTGACATTCCAGGTCCTGAAGTTCCTGTTATTCCTAATGATCCTGCATATGAAGCTCCTATAGCAGATGTAATAGCAGCAATTTCATCTTCTGCTTGAAATATTTTAATATTAGATTTATATTTAGATAAATAATAAAAAATATTAGAAGCAGGTGTTATTGGATAACAAGCATAAAATATATCAATATTAGCTTTTTTGCTTCCCATAATTAATCCTAATGCAATAGCTTGATTTCCATTTATTGTTTTGGATTTAAATATTTTATTATTTGATTTGATTATAAATCTATTAATTATAGAATGATTGTTTTTTTCTAAAAAAAAACCATTATTTAATGATTCAATATTGAAATTTAATAAATTTTTTTCATTAAATTTTTGAATTAGATATTTTTTAGTATTATTTAAAGTATAATTACAAATCCAATATAAAAAACCTAATATATACATATTATTATTATGTATATCTTTAATTTTTAAATTATACTTTTTAAGAAGTTTATACATATTTATATATGTATTAACTTTATAAAGTGTAATATTATTATGTTTAATATGATCTAAACAATTTTTAGATTTGAATCCATTATAATCTATAATTAGAATTCCTCCTTTTTTAACTTTATGTAAATATTTATTAAATGATATGGAATTCATTGCTATTAATATATCACATAATTCGCCATAATCTAAAATATTAGAATTACTAATAGTAATTTGAAATCCAGAGATTCCTTCAATAGTATCATATGGTATACGTATTTCAGATGGAAAATATGAAAATGTACTAATATAATTACCCATATATGTAGCCGTATTGGCTAATAAATTTCCCATTAATTGAATACCGTGTCCTGAATTACCTGCTATTATTATATTAATAGTATTTTTTTTAATAACCATTATGATACTTAATTAGATATTTGTTTAAGTATATTGTTCATTATTAATATAAAATATTTTTTATAAAAATAATTAATATTATTATTTAATATTATTGGATAACCATTGTCAGATGATTCAGATATTATTTGTAATATTGGAATTTCTCCTAAAAAAGGAATATTAATATTATTAGATAATTTTTTTATACCATTTTTTCCAAATAAATAATGTTTTTTTTGATTAGCTAAAAAAAATGACATATTTTCAATTAACCCTAATATAGGGACTTTAATATTATCAATATTAAACATTGCAATTGTTTTTTTAACATCAGATATAGAAATTTTTTGAGGTGTACTTACAATAATAACTCCAGTTATTAAAAATTCTTTTATTATTGAAAGGTGAATATCACTAGTACCTGGAGGTAAATCAATAATTAAAAAATCTAAATATTCCCAATATATATTTTTTATTAATTGATGCAAAATTTTACTAGCCATAGGTCCTCTCCATACTGCTGGTTTATTTTGAAGAATAAAATTAAAAGAAAATATTTTAACTCCATAATTAATTATAGGTTTAATATTATTAATACCATTTTTATTGGTTATTGTAGGATAATCATTTTCTATATTAAACATAATTGGAATAGAAGGCCCATAAATATCTGCATCTAATATACCGGTTTTAAATCCTTTATCAGATAAATATGCGGATATATTAGTAGCTATAGTTGATTTACCTACTCCACCTTTACCAGAAGCAATAGCAATAATATTTTTAATATTATTATAACTTGATAATTTTTTAATTTGAAAATTGAAATTAATTTCAATTTCATTAGAAATTTTTGTATGTATTATATCAGTAATATTTGAATATATTTTATTTCTTATATGCAAAGCAGGATTTTCTAATGAAATAAATATTATTATTTTTTTATTATTTAATATTTCAATATTATTTATAATTCCTTTATCTATTATATTAATATTTTCTCCTGGCATAATAACTTCTTTTAAGATATTTTTTAAATCATTATTATCCATTTACTATATAAATTTATTAAATTTATCTATTATGGTAAGATATTTTATATAAATTTATTAAATTTGTTTAAGCCCATGTGGTGAAATTGGTAAACACGCCATCTTGAGGGGGTGGTATCTTTTATTAGATATGCTGGTTCGAATCCAGTCATGGGTACCTGTAAAAAATAGCACATATTTATGTGTGCAAATTTTTTAAAAATAATTTTTTTTAATAAAAATTAATTTATAATTAAATTATTTTATTAGGCCTCGTAGCTTAATTTGGATAGAGTATCTGACTACGGATCAGAAGGTTGGGGGTTCGAATCCCTCCGAGGTCACTAATTACCAAGATCCTCCTGCTCCTCCTCCTCCAAAATGTCCTCCTTCTCCAAAACCTTCAAAATCATCATTATCATCATCATTATCCTCATTATCATCATCATTATCATCATTATTTTCATTATTTTTTTTGTAAAAAAATATATAAGGTAAAATTGTATTAATTAATACATTATCTGAGTTGTAATAAATAATAATATTAATAATTAATAATAATAATATTAAATAATTGATATTAAAATATTTTTTATAAATTTTTTTAAAAAAATTTATATTTGATTTTGATTGAAAATTATATTTATATTTATTTAATATAATTGTAATATTATCAATTAATTTATTTAAAGTTTGATAATAATTATTATTATATATAGGAAGAATATTATTAATCATTTTTTTACAAAGAGCATCAGTTAAATATGGTTCTAATCCATATCCTATTTGCATAGATATTTTTTTTCTTTGGGGAATTAATAAAATAATTATTCCATTATCTTTTCCTTTTTTTCCAATTTTCCATTTTTGTCCCCAATTGCTAGCAATCCAATTATGATTATCGTTAAATATATTATTAATAATAACAATCAAAATTTCTGAATAAAAATTTTTTTTAATTTGAATTAATTTTTTATTTAAAATTAAAATTTCTTTTTTTGATAAAATTCCTACATAATCATTTACTGGATATATTTTTTTTGAAGGTGTAGGAATATCATAATAATAATCATTTACTGGATATATTTTTTTTGAAGGTGTAGGAATATCATAATAATAATCATTTACTGGATATATTTTTTTTGAAGGTGTAGGAATATCATAATAATAATCATTTACTGGATATATTTTTTTTGAAGGTGTAGGAATATCATAATAATAATCATTTACTGGATATATTTTTTTTGAAGGTGTAGGAATATCAATTGTTTTTGAAGATGTAGAAATAATATTTAAAAATATAAATATATATAATATATATTTTATATATTTTTTCATATTTATTAATTAAAATTAATAATAGGTGAATGTTCTATATTAGAATCTAATTTTAGATAACCTTTTTCTTTAAATCTTGGAAATATGTTAGATATTAATAAATTAGGAAATTTATTACGATAAGTATTAAAACGTTTTACTTCTAAATTATAACGATTACGTTCTATATTAATACGATTTTCAGTACCTTCTAATTGACTTTGTAATTCAAGAAAATTTTCTGTAGATTTTAATTTAGGATATTTTTCTATTGTTATTAATAATCTATTAATAGAATTATTTAATAATTTTTGTATTTTTTGAAATTTATTAATGTCTTCTTTATTTAAATTATTAATTACTATAGAATTATTAGATCTAGCTTTAATAACATCTACAAGTGTATTTTTTTCAAAATTAGTTACACCTTTAATTATATTAATTATCTTAGGAATAAGATCTGAACGACGTTGATAAGAATTTTCTACTTGTCCCCATTGATTTTTAACTTTTTCATTGAAAGTTACTAATTTATTATAAATAATTAATATCCAAATGAATATTATACTAATAATAATTAAGAAATAATGTTTTATTTTAAAATTCATTTCAAAAAGATTATAATAAATTATAAAACAAAATACATATTATTTTTGATTATTTATTAATGTAACAGTTCTATTAAATAATAATTTATTATTTTTATATTCTGTATAAAAATAACCTAAACGTTGAAATTGATAATGAATTCCTATATTTGCATATTTTAAATTAGGTTCTCCATAACCAATAATTTTTTTTAAAGATTTATTATTTAAATAATTTAAATAATTAATATTTTTAATATGGTCAGGTAATTTATTAAATAATTGTTCATAAAGACAAACATTTATTTTAATGCAATGTTTAATAGATACCCAATGTAATGTACTTTTAGTTTTACGAAAATTTATACGACTTGTTGAATCATAAATACAATGAATTTTAATAATTTTTCCATTATTATCTTTTTTAAAATTAATTGCTTTAATAATATAGGAATTTTTAAGACGTACTTCAGAACCAATAGATAATCTAAAAAAATTATAAGATGTTTTTTCACGAAAATCTTCACGTTCAATATATAAATATTTTGAAAATGGAACTTTTCGTTTACCATAATTTATATTATGAGGATTATTTTCAATTTCAAACCATTCTATTTTATCAATAGGGTAATTATCAATTATTAATTGAATAGGATCTAATACTACCATTACTCTATAAGCAATTTTATTAAGATCTTTACGTATATTAAATTCTAATAAAGAAATATCAATAATATTTTCACGTTTTGTAATACCTATTGTTTTACAAAAATTATATATTGATTTTGAAGTATAACCTCTACTACGTAATCCATTAAGTGTAAGTAAACGAGGATCATCCCAATCATTGATAATTTTTTTTTCTATAAGAAAATTTATTTTTCGTTTACTGATAATAGTATTACTAATATTTAATCTAGAAAATTCTAATTGTTTAGGACGTATACTAATATTTTCATCTATTATTTGATCTAAAAACCAATCATAAAGTGGACGATGATTTTCAAATTCTAATGAACATAATGAATGTGATATTTGTTCAATATAATCTGATTGACCATGTGACCAATCATAAGTAGGATAAAGACATTCAGTATTATGATGTGATTTTTTTAATATTCTATACATTATAGGATCTCGTAAATTCATATTATTAGATGACATATCAATTTTTGCTCTTAATACACAAGTACCTTCTTTAAAAAATCCTTTTTTCATTTTTTCAAAAAGATCAAGATTTTCTTCTATTGAACGATTTCTATATGGACTAGATATACCATTTTCAAATGGTGTTTTTCTTTGAAAATTAATTATTTCTTGTGATTGATCATCTACATAAGCTTTATTTTTTTTTATAAGTTTTTGAGCAAATTTATATAATTGATCAAAATAATTAGAAGTATAATATTCTTTATCCCACATAAAACCTAACCATTGTATATCTTCTTTAATTTTTTCAATAAAATGTTTATCAATTTTCAGTGGATTTGTATCATCAAAACGTAAATTAACAGGAACTCCATATTTTATACCTAAACCAAAATTTAAAAAAATTGCTTTAGCATGTCCAATATGTAAATAACCATTAGGTTCAGGAGGAAAACGAAATTTTAATTTTGATTTTTGTAATCCTTGATTTATATCTTTTTCTATTATTTCTTCAATAAAATTGAAATAATTTTTATAATTCATATATATAGTAGTTGTTTTGGTAACAAATAAAAATATATATTTATATGATAATAAATTTATGATATGAATTTAGCTATAATAGGATATGGTAAAATGGGAAAAGCTATTGAAAAAATAGCTAAAATACGTAAACATAATATTAATTATATTACTTCTTCTAAACCAGAAATTAATAAATTAAAAAATGTAGATGTAGCTATAGAATTTACTAAACCTGAATCAGCTTTTGAAAATTTGAAAATATGTTTAGAACAACAAATACCTATAGTTTGTGGAACAACTGGTTGGTTGAAAAAATTAAAAATTATTGAAAATATTTGTATTAAAAAAAATGGAACTTTTTTATATTCTTCTAATTTTAGTATTAGTATGAATATTTTTTTTAAAATAAATTTGTTTTTAGCAAAATTAATGTCATCATATATACAAAATTATAATATTAAAATAGATGAAATTCATCATAAAAATAAATTAGATAAACCTAGTGGAACAGCTATTTTTTTAGCTGAAGATATTATTAATGTAACTGATAAAACTGATTGGATATTATTTAATAATAATATTAATAAAATTAATAATGATAAAATACCTATTGTTTCTAAAAGAATTGAAAATACTATAGGTACGCATATTGTTAAATATTATTCTAATATAGATAATATTGAAATAAAACATGAAGCATATAATAGAGATGGATTTGCATTAGGTGCAATAATTGCTGCGGAATGGATTAAAAATAAAAAAGGTATTTTTTATATGAATGAAGTATTAAATATATAATGTAATGTTATTAATATTATATATAATTTGTTTTTTTATTATTCTATTTTTAAGTACTTGGAAACTTTATAAAAAAGCAGGTAGAAAATTATGGGAATCAGCTATTCCTATATATAATTTGATTGTAATGATAAAAATTATTAAAAAACCTATTTGGTGGATATTTATAATTTTTATTCCCATTATTGGAATTATAATGTTTTTTTTATTATTGATAGAATTTATAAATTGTTTTGGAAAAAGTTCAACTAAAGATATTTTATTAGTATTAATAACGTTTGGAATATATGTTGGTATATTGAATTATAATAATAATATTAAATTTATTGGTCCAAGTGATAGAAAAAATAATACAACATTAAATGTTATATATGCAATAATGTTAATAACATTTATTCATAATTATTTATTTCAACCATTTTTTATACCTACTTCTTCTATGGAGCCTACATTATTAGTAGGTGATTTTATTATTGTTAGTAAATTTCATTATGGATTACGACTTCCTATTACTCCTATAAGTATTCCATTAACACATAATAATATTTTAGGAATACCTTCATATTTAAAAAATTTAAAATTACCTTATTTTCGTTTTCCTTCTATAAAAATAAATCGTAATGATATTGTTATATTTAATTTTCCATTAGATTATTATAATGCAGTAGATAGAAAAGATTTTTATATAAAACGTTGTGTAGCTATACCTAACGATATTGTATATATACGTAATGGTATTTTATATATAAATGATAAACCTGAAAAATTAAAAAGTAAAGAATATTCTTATTTGGTTAAAACTTTATTACCAATAAATAAAGAATATTTAATGAAACAAGGAATTAAATATATTTTTTTAAAAAAAAAAATTAATAATATATATATATATAATGTTATAATGCCTGAAAATAAAGAGGTATTATTTAATAATTGTCAATTAAAAAAAAATATTTATCCTATTCAATATAAAGAAAAAATTTTTCCATCAAAATATAAATGGAATAGAGATTTTTATGGTCCAATACAAGTTCCTAAAAAAGGAACTATAATTTATTTAACAAAAAAAAATATTTCTTTGTATAAAGAAATAATTTCTTTATATGAAAAAAATTCTTTAATAGAAAAAAATAACGGATTTTATATTAATGGTATTAAATCTTATAAATATAAAATAAAACAAAATTATTATTTTGTAATTGGAGATAATCGTCATAATTCATTAGATTCTAGATATTGGGGTTTCTTACCAGAAGATCATATTGTAGGTAAACCTATATTAATATGGATGAGTATAGATTGGGATATAAATAATCCATTAAATATATTTAAATGGAGAATTAGAATTAATAGGATTATGAAATTTTTATAACCATAAGATCATATTGAATTAATAATTTTTTTTATAAAGAAATAAATGTTTTCTTTTTTTTCGTCATTAAACCATTTAATAATATCTTTATCTTGTTTATACCAAGTAATTTGTCTTTTAGCATAATGTCTTGTATTTAATTTGATTTTTGTAATTGCTTGATTTAAAGTTAATTTTCCTTCTATAAATTCAAAAATTTCTTTATAACCTATAGTTTTATTTAAAATATTTAAATGTTTAAATTTATATAAATTTTTAGCTTCTTCTATTAAACCATTTTGAATCATTTTATCAATTCTATCATTTATTTTTTTATATAATTTTTCACGATTTAATGTTAATCCTATTTTTAGTATTTTAAAAAAACGTTTAACAATTTTTTTCTTTTTAAAAGAAGAAAAAGGTTTTCCTGTATATTCAATTACTTCTAAAGCACGTATAATACGATGAGTATTATTGTGATCAACCTTTTCATAAAAAAATGGATCATATAAATTTAAATTTTTTTGTAAAAAATTAATTCCTTTTTTTTTAAAAATTTCATACCACATTTTTCGAATTATTGGTGGAATATTAGGTATAGGATCTAATCCTTTAGTTATTACTTTTTCATAAAATCCAGATCCACCTACCATTAAGACAATATTTGTATTGGAAAAAAGTTTTTGTAAAGTATTTAATACATCTTTTTCAAAATCTTTAACAGTATATGATTGATGTATACTTAAATTACCAATAAAATGATGAGGTACAATATTTAGTTCATCTTTATTTGGAATAGCTGTACCAATTTTCATTTCTTTGTAAAATTGTCTAGAATCACATGAAATAATATTGGTTTTTAATTTTTTTGCTAAAAAAATAGATAATGATGTTTTTCCTACTGCGGTAGGTCCTACAATTGATAATAATATATTTTTTTGCATATATTATTTTTTTTATTAAATTCTTTTTTTTTTAAAAAATTGTTGTAATAATATAATAGATTCTTTTGACATTATTCCAGATTTATGAATTGTTTGTGGATGAAGTTTTATTTTCATTTTTGAAAAACCTCTTTTATAATCAAAAGCTCCAAATACTATTTTACTTATTTGTGACCAATATAAAGCTCCAGCACACATTATACATGGTTCTAAAGTAACATATAATGTACATCCTTTAAGATATTTTAAACCTAGTTTATTAGATGCAATTTTAATAACTTCAATTTCTGCATGTGCTGTAACATTATTAAATGTTTCAATAAGATTATGAGATTTAGCTATAATAATATTATTATGAGTAATTATTGCTCCTATAGGAACTTCATTTTTATGAAAAGCATTATTTGCTTCAATTAAAGCTTTTTTCATAAAAAAAATATCATCATAAATCATTGTGTTGTATTATCAATACTAGAAGTTTTTACAAGAGCAATTATTGTATTTAGTGGATGCAAAATACAATATTTATCTTGGGGAAGATCATTTATGCAAAGACGATCTCCTAATTCTAAAGAATTAATATTTAATTCTAAATATTGAGGTATATTAGAAGGTTTAGCTTTTATTTTTAATTTTTTTAAAATAAAATGAAATTTTCCTCCTTTTGAAACTCCTGGTGAACGTCCAATAATTTTTATAGGAATTTCTAAAATGATTTCTTTTTCTTCATCTAAAATAAAAAAATCTGCATGTAAAATTTTATCAGTAACTGTATGATATTGAATATCTCTTAATATTGTTTTAAAAGTTTGATTTAATTCTTGGTTAGAATTAAATAATTTTATTTCAAAAAAATTGAAAATTGGTGTATGAATTATATTTTTAATATCTGTATATGATATATAAAATGGAATATTAGTAGATTTATTATATAATATACATGGTATATTATATAATTTTCGTAAATAATTATTATTTTTTTTTCCTAATTTTTTTCTTATTATTCCTTTAATAGTAATTAATTTCATATGTATAATTATTAATTATCAATTGATAATTTTAATTTTAATTTTTTTTTTTCCAAGTCTGCGGATACAATTTTTACAATTATTTTTTGTCCAATAAAAAAAATATTACCCTTATTTAAGCCTAAAATATTATAATTAATAGGATCAAATATATATTTATCATCTTTTATATCACGTAATTTAATTAGACCTTCAGTATATGATAACAATATTTGTATATAAATACCCCATTCAGTAATTCCTGAAATAATTCCTTCTAATTTTTTTCCTATGAATTTTTGCATATATTTTAGTTGCATATATTTAATGTATATTCTTTCTGCATTTATTGCTAATCGTTCACGTTCACTACAATGTAGAGATTGTTTTTCATAATGATTAATTGAAACTGATTTACCATTATTTAAATAATGTTCTAATAATCTATGAGCAATAATATCTGAATATCTTCTAATTGGTGAAGTAAAGTGACTATAATAATTAAAAGATAATCCATAATGACCTATATTATTTGTTGAATATTTGGCTTTACTCATTGCACGTATTATTAGTGTTTCAATAAAATTTCTATTATTTTCTTCATAATTTTTTATATCATTTATTATTTTTATAACTGAATCATTAATAGTTTTATTATTTTTTATGTTTAAAGTCAAACCTAAATTTTTTAAAATTTGTTTTAAAATAATAATTTTTTCAAAATTAGGTTTATCGTGAATACGATAAATATATGTTCGTTTTAATGGTTGATTTTTTTTATTTAAACTTATAAATTCTGATACCTTTTTATTAGCTAATAACATTAATTCTTCAATTAAATTATAAGAATCATTATTATATTCCATATATAATTTAATTGGATTATTTTTCTCTAAAAGAAATTTAATTTCTGATTTATTAAAATAAAATGATCCATTTTTTAATCGTTTTTTTCTTAATATTTTAGTGAAAGAATTTAATTTTAGAATTTCTTTTTTAAAAAGACCTTTTTTATAGTCTATAATTTTTTGAACTTCTTCATAAGAAAATTGTTTATTAGATCTTATAATGGTTTTTCCAAACCAACTTTTTAAAATTTGTGCATTATCATTAATTTCAAATATTACCGAGAAACTTAATTTATCTTCATTTTCACGTAAAGAACAAAATTTATTTGATAAAATTTCTGGTAACATAGGTATTACATGATTTATTAAATAAATTGAATTAGCTCTTTTATATGCTTCTTTATCAAGAAAACTATTTTTTTTTACAAAAAATGTAACATCTGCAATATGTATTCCTAATTCCCAATTATTATTAGGTAATTTTCTTAAAGAAATAGCATCATCAAAATCTTTAGCATCAATAGGATCTATTGTGAATGTATTTACATCTCGCATATCTATTCTAGAATTAATTTCATTTTTCCATGATATATTTGATATAATATTTTTAGCTTCATATTCTACTTTTTTAGGAAAATTATGATATGTTGTATATATTCCTAATTCTGCTAATATTGCATATATTTCTGTCTTATATTTTCCTGTTTTACCTAAAATTTCTATAATTTTTCCATATGGATAATTTGAATTATTGGGCCAATTTGTAATATTAATTATTACTTTATCATTATGACAAGCATTTTTTAAAAAAATTTTAGGAATAAAAACATTTGTATTTAGTTGATTAACAAATACAAAATTATTAAAAATATTTAATTTACCTACATATTTTTTTTTATTTCTTTCAATTATTTCTAATACCTGACCTTTATTAGTATTTGTGATACGTATTTTAACTTTATCTCCAGGAAGTGCATTATTTCTTTTATTATTAGGAATAATAATATTATAATTATCTATAGTAACAAAAGCATATCCTGAATTGTTAATGTTAATAGTTCCTATCATCTTAATTATTTAAGAAAATTTTTTAATAAAAAGAAAATATATTTATATTTTTTATAAATATAATATAAAATGACAAAATGAAATTTATTGCAGTTGTTGATATAGCCGGATTACAATATAAAGTTTATGAAGGACAATTTATATATGTCCCTAAATTAAATTATAATTTAGGAGAAAAAATATTTTTAAAAAAAATATATTTATTACATAATAATAATACAATAATTGTAGGATCACCTATAATAAAAAACTTTAATATAAATGTTCAAATTTTAGAACATTTAAAAGGAAAAAAAATTATAGTTTTTAAAAAAAAAAGAAGAAAAGGATATAAAACTAAACATGGTCATAGACAATGTTTTACAAAAATTAAAATTATTTCTTTAAATAAAAATTAAAATATTATGGCTCATAAAAAAGGTGTAGGAAGTTCTAAAAATGGAAGAGATTCCCATAGTAAACGTTTAGGTGTTAAAATTTTTGGAGGTGAATTAATTAAATCAGGAAATATAATATTACGTCAACGTGGTACAAAACATTATCCTGGTATAAATGTTGGTATGGGAAAAGATCATACTTTATATGCTAAAATAGATGGAAAAGTAATTTTTTATAAAAGAAAAAATTATTCTTTTGTATCTGTAATTTCATAAAAATGAAATATAATAGAATATTAAATCCTAAAGATTTAACATTTGTAGAAAAACAAAATTTATTAAATAATTCTGTTAGTCCTCGTCCTATTGCTTTAATTAATACAATTAATAAATTTAATGAATCTAATGTAGGAATATATAGTTATTATAATATAATAAGTATTAATCCTATGATATTAGGATTTTCAATTACTAATTCAATAAATAATATTACATATCAAAATCTATTATATAGACCAGAATTAACAATTAATATTGTAAGTTATGATATTATTCAATCAGCATTTCTTTCAAGTATAAATTATAATAATAGAAACAAATTTGAAATAACAGGTTTTACTCCTATACAATCAAAAATAGTAAATCCTCCTATAATAGGAGAAAGTAAATTATCTTTTGAATGTAAAGTAAAAAAAATAATTTCTTTAGAAGAAGATGGTCCTGTAAAATTTATATTATGTAATATAATATTAATTCATATAAATAATAAACAATTTTATAAAACAAATAATTTATCTTTTAAAGATTTAGATATTATAGGTGTATTAGATAATTATTTGTGTATACATATAATAAAACAAAAATTATTTTTAGGACTTAAACCTTTAAATTCCAATATATTGGGAATAAATAAAATACCCTATAAAATACGATTTAATAAATTATTTACTAAAAATGATTTAGCTATATTAGCTAATATTGAAAAATTACCAACTAATGATGATATTGATTTTTTCATAAAAAAAAATAAGATTAATATATCTTCAGATGTTGAATTATATAAATTAGTTAATTCTTTTTTAAAAAAAGGATTAGTTAAAGAAGCATGGATTATAATATTAAAATATTATTGATTTATAATGTATACCTATAATAAAATTAGCCGCTATTTCTGCTTCAATAATATCCATATTACCACCTATTGGTAATAGTGCTAAATATCAATCTAAATTAACAAATAAAGGTATAAGTTTGGAAGTATCTACAGCTTAACATGATTGTTTAAAATATAATCTGCTTTTATATCTAATTTATTTATGAATAAAGGATTATCGGTGAAAAAAGGATCTACTAAAATAATAGTATTTAATTATAATCATTGTATTATAATATATACCATATACTCATATATAAAGAATATATAAATATTATATATGACATAATTTTTAATTCTTTATTAAAATATATATTTTTTTTACAAAAAATATTTCTAATATGATTAAAAATTAAAGTACTAAAAAAAATTAAAAATATCCACTGATATATATTTTTATATTTTTGAAATATTATAATACTTAGTATTATAGGTATATACATCAATAATGTATGATAAATTTTAGCATTTTTTAAACCTAATTTTCCTGCTATTGTAATTTTTTTATTTTTTTTATCATTTTCTATATCACGCATATTATTGATATTAAGTATTCCAGTATTTAAAAATCCAATAGATGAAGCTGGTATTAATATATCATAACATAATTTATGAGTATATAAAAAATATGTACCTATTACAGATATTAATCCAAAAAAAATAAAAACCATTAAATCTCCTAGTCCTTTATAACCATAAGTATAAATAATATTTAAAGTATAATCTAATGCTGCTAATATACATATTAATGCACCTATTATAAATGGAATGATAAATTTTTTATCATCTTTAAATGAATAAAAAATTAATATTAATGATGATAAAAAAGATATAATTATTGTTTTTTTGATTACAAATATATCATATTTATATATACGATTATCTATTCCATTAATACTATTAATACTATCTCCATAATCATTAGAAATATTAGCAATTATTTGAAATAATACTGCAGTAATACATGTTAATATAAATATTATTATGTTAAAATAACCTTTACTTAAAGCTATAAATGAACCTAATATTACACCTGATAAAGATAATGGTAATGTATGTAAACGTACATCCATATATTAATTTTTATTATAAATATTAATAATTTTTTTTAATAAAATTTTCATATTAATATGATTTTCTAAAAATTTTTTTAAATTTTTTATTGAAACTCTTTTTGATAACATAGAATCTCTAAAACGTATAGTAACATTATTATCTGATAAACTTTCATAATCTACAGTAATACAAAATGGTGTTCCAATAGCATCTTGTCTACGATAACGTTTTCCAATAGATTCTTTTTCTTCATAAATTATATTATAATATAATTTTAATTTATTAAATATATTTATAGCTATTTCTGGTAATCCATCTTTATTTACTAAAGGAAAAATTGCGGCTTTAATAGGAGCGATAGTAGGAGGTAATTTTAATACAATACGACTATTACCATTAGGTAATAATTCTTTTTTAAGTGAATAACTAAATATAGATAAAAATATACGATCTAATCCTGCTGATGTTTCTATTACATAAGGTATATAACAACATTTTTTATATGGATCATAATATTGTAATTTTTTTTTTGAAAATTTTTGGTGATTTCGTAAGTCAAAATCTGTTCTAGAATGTATTCCTTCTAATTCTTTAAATCCAAAAGGAAATTTATATTCTATATCTGTAGCAGCATTTGCATAATGTGCCAGTTTTGTATGGTTTTTAAATTTAAAATAATATTTATCTAATCCTAAAGATAAATACCATTTTAAACGAATGTTTTTCCAATACGAAAACCATTTTTTATCTTCATGTGGTGCAATAAAAAATTGCATTTCCATTTGTTCAAATTCTTTCATACGAAAGATAAATTGTCTAGCAATAATTTCATTTCTAAATGCTTTTCCTATTTGAGCAATACCAAATGGTATTTTCATTCTTCCTGTTTTTTGAACATTAGAAAAATTTGAAAATATACCTTGAGCAGTTTCTGGTCGTAAATATATATCTATTTGTTTGTCATCTGTATAACCTAATTTAGTTTTAAACATTAAATTACATTTTTGTATATTTCCCCAATTATTATTAATAATTTCTAATTCAATTAAAAGTGATTTAATTTCTGCTATATTATTTGATTTTAATAATTTGAACATTTGTTCAAATATTTTTTTTTTTTTTAAATTTAAAGCAATAATATTTGTATTATTTTTTATAAAGTATTCTTCATTGAAAGAATTTCCTAAAATTATTTTAGCATTGTTAATTTCTTTTTGAATTTTATTTTCTATATATTCTTCAATTAAAATATCGATTTTATGTTTAGATTTTGTATTCAAATTTTCTATCATTAAATCATTGAATGCATTTATATGACCAGATGCTTTCCATATATTAGTATCCATCATAATAGCTGAATCAATACCTATAATATCTTTACGTAATTGTACCATAGATTTCCACCAAAAATTTTTTATATTATTTTTTAATAAAACACCATATTGACCATAATCATATACTGCACTTAATCCATTATAAATTTCACTTGAAGGAAAAATAAATCCATAAGCTTTTGCATGAGAAATTATAAATTCTAATTGAATGTTCTCATTTATATGAGACATATTAAATATTTAATTTTTACTGAATATTTCAAATTCAATAGTTTTTTTTAGATTGTTATCTAATTCTAGATTAGCTTTATATATTCCTATATTTTTAATATTTTTATTTAAAATATTAATATTTTCTTTTTTAATTAAAATATTTTTTTCTTTTAAAAAATTAATAATTAATTGTTCATTAATTGAACCAAATAATTTTCCTTTTGAATCAGTATTCAAACATATTTTAATTTTTAAATAAGATATTTTATTTAATAAATCTTTATTTTTCTCATAAAGAATTTTATTTTTTTTATTTTTTTGTTTTTTTATTTCAATAATTTCTTTTATTGAAGAAGTAGTAGCTAAAATAGCATATTTATTAGGAAATAAATAATTTCTAGCATATCCAGATTTAACATTTAAAATATCATATTTTACTCCTAAATTTTTTAAATTTTTTATTAAAATAATCTTCATTAGATATTATTTTAATTCATCACTTATAAAAGGTAATATAGCAATATGACGAGCTCTTTTTATTGCGATACTTAATTTTTTTTGAAATTTTTTTGAAGTTCCTGTTATACTACGAGGTAATATTTTTCCTTGAGGATTTAAAAATTTTATTAAAAAATCATATGATTTATAATCAATATATTTAATATTATTTTTTTTAAAAAAACAAAATTTTGATTGAGGTTTTGTATATATTTTTATTTGTGAAAGATATTTAAAATCAGTATTTTTATCTTCTTCATTAATATTATTAATTTTATTCATTTTTTATAATTTTATTTCTATAATTTTGAGAATAAATAATTGCATGTTTATTCATTTTAATTATGTTAAAACGTAAAATACGTTCATCTTGTTTTAATTTTAAATCTAAATGATAAATTTTAGAAGGAGTTATTTTATATTCAAAATAATGATAAAATGCTGAATATTTATTTTCTATTTTATAAGATAATTTTTTTAATCCCCAATGTTCTTGATAAATAATTTGTGCTTCATAATTTATTAGAATATTTTCATATTCTTTTATAGAATCTTTTATTTGAATATCTGATAACACTGGTGTCAATAAAATAATTGATTCGTATTGCATATAATACAATTAAATATTTTTTTAATAAAATTAATTAAAAAAAAATTATTATTATTAATATAAAATTATTATTATTAAGATAATAATAAATAATGAAAAAAATGATTAAAAAATTTTTTAAAATATTATTATTAATATCAATGTTTTCAGAAATTTTTTTATTAAGTAGTTGTAATAACAATACTAAAGAAGAAGTATTTGATGAATTGAATAATAAAAAAATTGAAATTGCAAAAAATAATAATGATAAGCCTGATACAGAGACAAATAAGCCTGAGACAAAGAAGCCTGATACAAAGAAGCCTGATACAGAGACAAAGAAGCCTGAGACAAAGAAGCCTGAGACAAAGAAGCCTGAGACAAAGAAGCCTTAGACAATAAATCTGATACTAAATAATAATAAAGTTATTTAAATAAATATGGAATATGGAATATTAAAAATATATTCCATATTTATTTATATTTTTCTTTTATATTAGCTTTTTTTCCTTTTAATTTTCTTAAATAAAAAATTTTTGATTTTCGTATATTACCTTTTTTATTTATTTCAATATTTTTAATTGATGGCTGATTATACATAAATATACGTTCAACTCCTATATTTCCACTTATTTTACGTAAAGTAAATGTATTAGTTTTACATTGAATAACTATTCCTTTAAAAGATTGCAATCTAATTCTTTCACCTTCTTTAATTTCATAGTCAATTGTTATTGTATCACCTGTATTAAATGAATATTTAATATTTTTATTAAATTTATTTTGTACATATTCAATTATGTTTTGCATTTTTATTTATTTTTTTAAAAATAGCTAAAATAGTTTTACCTCCTGTTATTTTTTGTTTTTCTTTTACTTTTAATAATACATTTAATGGTAATATTAAATCTACTCTTGATCCTAATTTTATAAATCCAAATTCTTTTCCTGCTTGTGTAAGATCTCCTATTTTAGAATAACAAATAATACGTCTAGCAATAATTCCAGCAATTTGTTTTAATAAAATAAGTTGTTTATTAAAAAAACTTTTTATAACTATAATTGTTCTTTCATTATGTGATGATGATTTATTATAAAATGCTATAAAATGTTTTCCTGGAAAATATTTTATATATATTATTTTTCCTGAAATAGGATATCTATTAACATGTACATTTAAAGGAGACATAAAAATAGAAATTTGTATACAAAAATCATTAAAAAATTTGTTTTCAAAAATTTTTTTTATTTTAATAATTTTTCCATCAGCAGGAGCAACAATTTCATTTTGTTTTATTACACAAATATTTCTTTTAGGATTTCTAAAAAACCATAATAAAAATATGTATATTATTGAAAATATTACAATAGATAATATTAATAATTTTTTATAAAAAATATTTATAATAATAGATATTATTATTATAAATAATAAAGTATTAATTAATATTAAATATCCTTCTTTATGAATCATGAATAATAATTTATCAATTATTTTTATTGATTAAAAATTTTTTTTAAATCTTCTTTAAAAATTACTTCTTTTTCTAAAAGTTTATCAGCTAATAATTTTAACTTATTTTCTTTTTCTTTAAGAATTTTTTTAGCTCTTTTATATTCTTCATTAATAATATTATGAATTTCTTTATCTATAATATTTGCTGTTTTTTCACTATAAGGTTTTGTTAAAGTATATTCATTTTGTCCTGATGAATCATAATAAGAAATATTACCAATTTTATTACTTAATCCAAAAATTACTACCATAGATTTAGCTTGTTTTGTTACTTTTTCTAAATCTATTAATGCTCCTGTTGAAATACTTTTTAAAATTAATTCTTCTGCTGCTCTACCTCCTAATAATGCACATATTTCATCTTTCATTTGTTCTAAAGTAGTTAATTGTCTTTCTTCAGGAAGATACCAAGCTGATCCTAAAGAACGTCCTCTTGGAACAATTGTTACTTTTACTAAAGATGCTGCATGTTTAAGAAACCAACTAACAGTTGCATGACCTGCTTCATGATAAGCAATACGTTTTTTTTCATTAGGTTTAATTATTTTATTTCGTTTTTCTAAACCTCCTATAATACGATCTATAGCATCAGTAAAATCTTCATTTTCTATTTTTAATTTTTCTTTTCTAGCTGCAATTAATGCTGCTTCATTACAAATATTAGCAATATCTGCTCCACTAAATCCAGGAGTTTGTTTTGCTAAATAATCAATATTTACATTTTCTGAAATAATAAGTTTTTTAATATGTACATTAAATATTTCTTTTCTTTCATATAATTCAGGTAAATCTACCATAATAATTCTATCAAATCGTCCTGGACGAAGTAATGCTTTATCTAAAATATCAGACCGATTAGTAGCTGCAATAATTATAACATTGGTATTAGTATCAAAACCATCCATTTCTGTTAATAATTGGTTTAATGTATTTTCTCGTTCATCATTTGAACCAGTAATATTATTTTTTCCTCTAGCACGACCTACAGCATCAATTTCATCAATAAAAATAATACATGGAGATTTTAATTTTGCTTGTGAAAATAAGTCTCTTACTCTTGAAGCTCCTACTCCTACAAACATTTCTACAAATTCAGGTGCTGCTAAAGAAAAAAAAGGTACATTAGCTTCACCAGCTACTGCTTTAGCTAATAAAGTTTTTCCTGTTCCTGGAGGACCTATTAATAATGTTCCTTTAGGAATTTTTCCTCCTAATTTTGTATATTTCAATGGATTTTTTAAAAAATCAACAATTTCTTTTATTTCTTCTTTAACTTCCTCTAATCCTGCAACATCTTTAAATTTAATTTTTATATTATCATCTTCATCAAATATTTTAACTTTAGATTTTCCTATATTAAATATTTGATTTCCGGTACTTACTGATGATCCTATTTTTCTAAAGAAAAAAAACCAAAATAAAAATATTAAAATTAAAAAAATACCATAATCAAAAAAAAAATTTGAAAATGTATATTCAGAAGTATTTTTAAAGTCTAAAATAGTATTTAAATTGTATTTATTTTTTAAAATTTCAAATTTATGTTGAAATAATTGTAAATCTCCTATATCAAATTGATAATGAATATTATTTTTTTCAATATTTGATTCATTATTCAATATAACATTAGCAACTTCTTTATGTTTAATTATAACTTTTTTAATTTTTTTATTTGATAATAAAATAAAAAATAAATCTTGATTAATTTTTTTTGTAGCTAAAAAAAATGATTTATATAAAAATATTGTTAAAAATATAATTAATATCATTATATAAATCAAATAAAAATTATTATTTTTATAGTTTTTATTATTCATTTTTTGTAGTAAAAACTTATATAGCTATAATTTTAGCATTATCATACCATATATTTTCCAAATTATAAAATTTTCTTTCGTATGGTTGAAATATATGTATTATTATGTAAATATAATCAATTAATATCCATTTAGCGTTTTCTTTACCTTCTATATTTAAATGTTTTTTTTGTAAAAAATTTTCAATAGAATTAGAAATTGCTTTAACATGATTACGAGAATTACCATTACATATTATAATGTAATCATAAATTGATTTTATTTTATTGTTAATATCTAATATTATTAGATTTTCTCCTTTAACATTTTTAATGATATTTGTAATTTGTTTTAAAAAAACATAATCATTTTTAATCATTAACGATAATTAATTTAATTAAATAATATTAAAATTATAATTTATTTAAATCATTAATAACAAAATTATTAATTTCTTGTTTAATAATTTCTTTTTTTATTAAAAAAGTATTTATTATAAATAATAAGATAATATTAATGAAATTTGATATAAAATAATATAAAGATAATCCTGAAGCATAATTATTAATTAATAAGAACATAATAATATATATTATATATGATATATAATTATATTTTATAAAATAATTATCATAATCTTTATTGTTAAGATAATAATTATTTAATTTAACATAAACTATTAATGCTATTAAATATAATAGTGTAAATAAACTTATATGATTTCCATAAATAGGAATATTAAATGGCAAATTATATATTGAATCATATGATGTTAAATTATTAGTCCATAAAAATTTTTGTGATCGTAAATTTATAATGGTTTGAAAAAAATTAAATAAAGAATAAAAAATAGGTATTTGTAATAATATTAAAATTAAACTTAAAAAAGGATTGATTTTTAATTTTTTATAAAATTTTAATAAAATTTTATTTTTTATTGTAGGATCAATATTTTTGAATTTTTTTTTGATTTCTTTTATTTGAGGATAAATTAAATTCATAATTATATTAGTTTTGTATTGTTTATAAAATAATGGGAACAATATAATTTTGACTATAGTTGTCATTAATATAATTATGAGACCATAATTTAATTTTGTTTTTTCTAATAAAAAAAATATTTTTGAAAAGAAATAAATATTTAAATATCTAATTATACCCCATCCCAATGGAATAATTTTTTCAAATTGTGGATTAATAGAATTTAATATTTTCAAATCTAAAGGTAGAAAATATAATCTAATATTAAAATTTAAATCATTATTATTTTTTTCTTTATGAAGAAATACTCTTGTTTTAAATTCTTTTAAATATTGATTTATATAATTTTTATTTTGAATTGATTTTAATAAAAAATTATAATTTTTATTGAATTTTAATATTGATGTAAAAAATTGTTGTTTATTTGCTATCCAATAACAATTATTAATTAATTTTTCTTTATTTAAAGTATGTAATTTATTATTTAAATAATAAAATAGTTTGGAATAATTATATTCCATTTTTTTTTCTTTTTCAATAGAAAAAATTTTTTGATTCCAATTAAAAATTATATTTTTATTTTTTTGAAAAAAATTTTCAATGTTGATTGAAAAATCAATATGATATTTATCATTATATATAGTATATATAAATTTTATAATTTTATCATTTAATTTTGTTATTAATATTAATTTTTTTCCATTTTTAATATTTATTATTGTAGGTTTGAAAATTAAAAATCTTGTATTGAAATTTTTATTTATTAAATAATGTATTGAACTACAATTTTTTATTAAAAAAAGATTTTTATCATATTTATCATTAATGATATTATATGCTTTATAATTTTTTAATTGTAATTCATTAATTAATCCTCCTATATTAGATATTTTAATTTTTAAAATATTATTATCAATAGTAGTAAAATTATTACCATTAAATTGATTATTAGTAATATTATTATAACAATTAATATTATTTAGTATTGATTGTTTTTTTTTAATATAATTATGAAAAAAAAATATGACTAGTATTAGTGTAAATGATAACAATATTGTAATAAAATTATTTTTTTTTAACATAATTAATCAATATAAAATAATATTAATTTAGATAATGCTTTACCTCACCTATACCTAACCCATACCTTACCTAAAATATAATATAATAAAAATAATTAAATAATTAATAATTATTTATATATAAATTTATTTTCTTAAAATAAGATATTATAATATAAATAATAAAATAAAATATAAAAAGATAACACTGATAATAAATGTTTATTATTTATATATAATTTATTTTCTTAAAATAAGATATAATATATAATATAATATAAATAATAAAATTATATATATAATATAAAAAGATAACACTGATAATAAATGTTTAATATTAAATATATATAATAATAAAATTTTTATAATTAAATATAATAATATTTATAAAATAAAATATAAAAAGATAACACTGATAATAAATGTTTATTATTTATATATAATTTATTTTCTTAAAATAAGATATAATATATAATATAATATAAATAATAAAATTATATATATAATATAAAAGATAACACTGATAATAAATGTTTTAATATTAAATATATATAATAATAAAATTTTTATAATTAAATATAATAATAATTATAAAATTATATATAAAAAGATAACACATTTATGATAATAAATGTTTTTATTAAAATAATTATTTTAAAATTATTATAAATATATAGTTTATTAACTATATAAAATTTTATAAAAATTTATTTATATAAATATTAATGAAAAAAATTTATTTAGATAATGCTTCAACAACACCTATGAGAAATGAAGTTGTTGAGACAATAATAAAAAGTTTAGGATTATTTGGTAATCCTTCTTCTACTCATTTTTTTGGAAGAGAAATTAGGTCATTAATTGAAGAATCAAGAATTATTATAGCTCGTATTTTAAATGCATATCCATCGGAAATAATATTTACTTCAGGGGGTACTGAAGCAAATAATATGATAATATGTTCAGTTATAGAAACTTATAATATAAAATATATTATAACTTCTAAACTTGAACATAAATCAGTATTAAATACTATTTTAAATATTTCTTTAAAAAAGAAAATTAAAGTAGATTTTGTAAATTTTAATGAAAAAGGTGAAATAGATTTATCATATTTTGAACAAAAATTAAAAAATAATTATAAATTGAATAATTCAATTTTTGTAAGTTTAATGCATGCTAATAATGAAATTGGTAATTTAATTGATATTAAATTAATTGGTTTTTTATGCAAAAAGTATAATGCATATTATCATTCAGATACTATACAAACAATAGGTCATTATGTATTAAATATGCAAGAATTAGAAGAATTAGATTTTGCTACAGCTAGTGCTCATAAATTTAATGGTCCTGCTGGTATTGGTTTTGCTTATATAAAAAAAAAAATAAATATTAAACCTATTATAATAGGTGGTTATCAAGAAAGAGGTATGCGTGCTGGTATGGAAAATATTTATGGTATTATTGGATTAACAAAAGCTATTGAAATTGCTTATTTAAATTTAAAAAAAGATAAAGAAAAAATAAAGGCAATAAAATTTTATTGTATTAAATCTTTAAAAGAAATATTTAATAGTATTCATTTTAATGGATTATCAGATAATATGAATAAAAGTTTATATACAATATTAAATGTTTCATTACCATTAAATAATGAATTATTACCTATTTATTTTGATTTGAAAGGTATTGCTATATCACAAGGTAGTGCATGTAATTCGTATAAATTATCACATGTTATAAAACATTTATTAGATAAAAAATCTAATAATTATTTAAAAAATAATATTAATATAAGAATATCATTTGGAATTTTTAATGAAAAAAAAGATATAGATATATTAATTGATATATTAAGAAAATATATCAACAATGAATAATTATTTATTTCTATTTATTATAAAATAAGTTAATTGTTTTAGTGAATCTTTAATATCATTATTAGGATAATAATCTAAAATTTTTAAAGCTTTTTTTTGAAAAAAAATCATTTTATTTTTTGCATAAGTAATTCCTCCGTAATCATTAACAATGTTATAGATTTTAGAAATATTATTATATTTAAAATTTTTAATTAATTTTAATAAATATTTTTTTTCTTTATTAGGTATAATATTAAATGTATGAATTAATGGTAATGTTATTTTTTTTTCTTTTAAATCCATATTGGTAGGTTTATCTAAATTATTTAATTCAAAATCCATCAAATCATCTTTTATTTGAAAAGCTATTCCAATAAATTCACAAAATTTTTTCATATTTATTATGTTTTTTTGATTTCCATTTATTGAATAAACACTACCTTCACCACAAATTCCCATAAGAATAGCAGTTTTATAATAAATTATTTTAAAATAAATATTTTCATTAATATTTAAAATTCTTGATTTTTCTATTTGCAAAAATTCTCCTTCACTCATTTTTAGAATAGTATTGCATATAATGTTAATTAAATCATAGTAATTATTTTTTGTTGCTAATAATAAAATATTACTTATTAAATAATCTCCTGTTAAAACAGCTATTTTATTTTTCCATAAAGCTTTTACAGAAAAAATTCCTCTTCTAATATTACTATTATCTATAATATCATCATGTATAAGTGTAGCGATATGTATTATTTCAATAAAAAATGCAAAAAAATAAGTTTTTTTATTAATTTTACCCAACATCTTAGCAATTAAAAAAACCAATAT
The DNA here is from genome assembly GCA_029851085.1 of Candidatus Bostrichicola ureolyticus. Classification (GTDB taxonomy): domain Bacteria; phylum Bacteroidota; class Bacteroidia; order Flavobacteriales; family Blattabacteriaceae; genus Bostrichidicola; species Bostrichidicola ureolyticus_A. The sequence continues at coordinate 106,872 of CP100318.1, forward strand.
TGGTCTAATTAATTTTCCTTTTTTATTTAAAAATAAATATTTAATTATGTTATGTAATAATGTAATTTTGGTATCAAAATTATTTATTAATTTTTTTTCAAAAATTTTTAATTCTTCAATTATGGGAATTTTAATTTTTTCAAAAATATTATCCATGATATATAATTTATATTATTAACATTGCATCTCCATATGAGTAAAATCTATAATTTTCTTTTAAAGCTATTTCATAAGCTTTCATTATTAAATCATAATTAGCAAAAGCTACTACCATCATTAATAATGTAGATTTTGGAATATGAAAATTAGTAATCATAGAATTAACCATTTTAAAATCATAAGGAGGAAAAATAAATTTATTAGTCCATCCTCTAATAGGTTTTAAAGATTTATAAGAAGAACTTTCAATAGCACGTACAGATGAAGTACCTACAGCACAAATACGTTTATTATTTAATAATGCATTATTAATAATATCACAAGTTTTTTGTGAAATAAAATATGGTTCAGTATCCATTCTATGTTTTGAAACATCTTCAACTTCAATAATAATTAAATTACTTAAACCTATATGTAATGTTATTTCACATATTTTAATACCTTTAATTTCTAATTTTTTTAATAAAATTTTTGAAAAATGTAATCCAGCAGTAGGTGCTAAAATAGCACCTTCAATTTTTGCATAAACAGTTTGATATTTGTCTATATCCTGTTGACTAACAGGATATTTAATATATTTTGGTAATGGTGTTTCTCCTAATTTTTTTATTATTTCTATAAATTCATTATATGGAATATTAGAATTAAATCGTCCAATTCTTCCCCTTGAAGTAGTATTATCAATAATTTCAAGAATTAAATTATAATTATTATTTTTTGACAAATTTATTTTATTTCCAATACGTACTTTTCTAGCTGGATCTACTAAAATATCCCATATTCTTTTTTTTTTATCTAATTCTCTAAGTAAAATTACTTCTATTTTAGCATCTGTTTTTTCTTTAAAACCATATAATTTTGCAGGAAAAACTTTAGTATTATTAATAATAATAACATCTCCTTTATTAAAATAATCAATTATATTTTTAAATAATTTATGTTCAATTTTTCCTGTATTTTTGTGTATTACCATTAAACGAGATTCATCACGTTCTTCTAAAGGTTTATCTACAATTAAATTTTTAGGAATTTTAAAATTAAAATCTGAAGTTTTCATAATATTTTTTTAGAAAAATTTTTTTTAAAAAAAAAATATCTTATCTTTGTATAAGATTAATATAATAATTAATTATATTAATAATATAAATTGTTATTTTAACTTTGAAAAAAATTCCTTTGAAATTGGAAGATTTTAAATATAATAAATTACAACGGAGAGTTTGATCCTAGCTCAGGATGAACGCTAGCGGCGGACTTAACACATGCAAGTCGAGGGGCAGCATAAATAATTTTTTGATTATTTGATGGCGACCGGCGAACGGGTGAGTAACACGTACGTAATCTACCTTTTGCAAGAAAATAGGCTGAGGAAACTTAGATTAATGTTCTATAATATAATAATGTTGTATTACATTATTATTAAAGCTTAATTTAAATATTAATTTAAATTTTGTGGCAAAAGATGAGCGTGCGGCTGATTAGTTAGTTGGTAAGGTAATGGCTTACCAAGACTATGATCAGTAGGGGACCTGAGAGGGTGACCCCCCACACTGGTACTGAGACACGGACCAGACTTCTACGGAAGGCAGCAGTGAGGAATATTGGTCAATGGAGGAAACTCTGAACCAGTCACGCCGCGTGCAGGAGGAAGGCCATATAGGTTGTAAACTGCTTTTACACAGGAATAAAATTTTCTATGTATAGAAATTTGAAGGTACTGTGAGAATAAGTATCGGCTAATTCTGTGCCAGCAGCCGCGGTAATACAGATGATACAAGCGTTATCCGGATTTATTGGGTTTAAAGGGTACGTAGGCGGTTTATTAAGTCAGTAGTGAAATTTTGCAGCTTAACTGTTATAAAGTGTTATTGATACTAATAAACTAGAGTTATAATGGAGTAATTGGAATGTGTGGTGTAGCGGTGAAATGCATAGATATCACACAGAACACCAATCGCGAAGGCAGGTTACTAATTATATACTGACGCTGAGGTACGAAAGCGTGGGGAGCAAACAGGATTAGATATCCTGGTAGTCCACGCCGTAAACGATGATCACTAGTTATTGGATAATATATTTTTCAGTGGCTAAGCGAAAGTGATAAGTGATCCACCTGGGGAGTACGATCGCAAGATTGAAACTCAAAGGAATTGACGGGGGCCCGCACAAGCGGTGGAGCATGTGGTTTAATTCGATGATACGCGAGGAACCTTACCAAGATTTAAATGTACTACGAATAAATTGGAAACAGTTTAGTTCTTCGGACGGAGTACAAGGTGCTGCATGGTTGTCGTCAGCTCGTGCCGTGAGGTGTTAGGTTAAGTCCTTAAACGAGCGCAACCCTTGTTGTTAATTGCCAGCGAGTAATGTCGGGGACTTTAACAAGACTGCCGACGAAAGTCGTGAGGAAGGTGAGGATGACGTCAAATCATCACGGCCCTTATATCTTGGGCTACACACGTGCTACAATGGTCGGTACAAAGGGGTACCACTAGGTAACTAGGAGTAAATCTCAAAAACCGATCTCAGTTCGGATTGGAGTCTGCAACTCGACTCTATGAAGTTGGAATCGCTAGTAATCGCGCATCAGCCATGGCGCGGTGAATACGTTCCCGGGCCTTGTACACACCGCCCGTCAAGCCATGGAAGTTAATAATACCTAAAATCGGTAACCGTAAAAGGAACTGCTTAGGGTAAGATTAATAACTGGGGCTAAGTCGTAACAAGGTAGCCGTACCGGAAGGTGCGGCTGGAATATCTCATTCTTTCGAGGAAATAATCTTTTTATTTTCAAAGGATTTTTTTCATAGTTATGATTTGATTTATATACAGACTCCTCTTTTTTAGAGAGTCTCGTAGCTCAGTCGGTGAGAGCGCTACACTGATAATGTAGAGGTCCGCGGTTCAAATCCGCGCGAGACTACGTTAAAAAGGGGGGAATTAGCTCAGTTGGATAGAGCGCCTGTTTTGCAAGCAGGAGGTCATCGGTTCAAATCCGATATTCTCCACTAAAAGTTCTTTGACATATAATAGTAAATAAAATTAAATAAGTAACTTGATATTTTCATTGAGAAAATAGTAATAAGTAATTAAGGGCACATGGTGGATGCCTTGGCTCTGAGAGACGATGAAGGACGTGATAAGCTGCGATAAGCTACGGGGATTGGCATATACGAATTGATCCGTAGATTTCCGAATGGGGAAACCTGTCATATTGAAGATATGACACCATAAAAAAACATGGAGTTAACCTAGGGAACTGAAACATCTTAGTACCTAGAGGAAAAGAAAACAATAGTGATTCCGTTAGTAGTGGCGAGCGAAAATGGAATAGTCTAAACTATTTTAGTTTTTTAAGCTAAAATAGGGTTATAAGAACTACAATAATATGGATATTAATTATATAGTAGAATGATTTGGAAAAATCAATCATAGAAGGTGATAATCCTGTATACGAAATATAGTTAATACCTAAGTAGTAATCTTAAGTAGGGCGGGACACGTGAAATCCTGTTTGAATTTGCCGGGACCATCCGGTAAGACTAAATACTCCTCAGAGACCGATAGTGAACTAGTACCGTGAGGGAAAGGTGAAAAGAACTTCGAATAGAAGAGTGAAATAGATCCTGAAACCATGTGCTTACAAGCGGTCGGAGCCCTATATATTGGGGTAACGACGTGCCTTTTGCATAATGAACCTACGAGTTAATTTTACAGGCAAGGTTAAACAGTTTAGCTGTGGAGCCGTAGCGAAAGCGAGTCTTAATAAGGCGTTATAGTCTGTAGAATTAGACGCGAAACCGAGTGATCTACCTATGGGCAGGTTGAAGCTATGGTAACACATAGTGGAGGACCGAACTGGTAAACGTTGAAAAGTTTTCAGATGACCTGTGGGTAGGGGTGAAAGGCCAATCAAACTCGGAGATAGCTCGTACTCCCCGAAATGCATTTAGGTGCAGCATCATGTTAAATATTATAGAGGTAGAGCAACTGATTAGATGAAGGGGCTTCATCGCCTACTAATTCTTGACAAACTCCGAATACTATAATATGTTTCATGGTAGTGAGGGCATGGGTGCTAAGGTCCATGTCCGAGAGGGAAACAACCCAGACCAACAGCTAAGGCCCCTAAGTATATACTAAGTTGAATTTAACGAAGTTCTATTGCATAGACAGCTAGGATGTTAGCTTGGAAGCAGCTATTCATTTAAAGAGTGCGTAACAGCTCACTAGTTTAGCGATTGAGCGCGGATAATAATCGGGCATAAGTATATCGCCGAAGCTATGGGATCATATGAATAAATAATATGATCGGTAGGGGAGCATTGTAATAACGTTGAAGCTAAATTGATAAATTTAGTGGAGTTTTTACAAAAGAAAATGTAGGTATAAGTAACGATAATGCAGGCGAGAAACCTGCACACCGAAAGACTAAGGATTCCTCAGCTATGTTAATCAACTGAGGGTTAGTCGGGGCCTAAGGTCAAATCGAAAGGTGTAGCCGATGGATAAGCGGTTAATATTCCGCTACTTACTTTTATTGCGATGGGATGACGAAGGAGTGAAACTGGCGCGTGCGGCTGGAAGTGCACGTTGAAGTAGCTAGGTATAAATTATATAGGAAAATACGTATAGTTTGCTCAACTACGATAGTACCATATACATTTTATGTATAATGGATAGTCCAGGTAATGACTTCCAAGAAAAACCTCTAAGCTTAAATAAAAGTAACCCGTACCAAAACCGACACAGGTAGTCAAGGAGAGGATCCTAAGGTGCTCGAGTGAATCACGGCTAAGGAACTAGGCAAAATAGACTTGTAACTTCGGAATAAAAGTCGCCTACTATTAAGTAGGCCGCAGCGAAGAGATCCAGACGACTGTTTATCAAAAACACAGGACTCTGCTAAATCATAAAGATGATGTATAGGGTCTGACACCTGCCCGGTGCTGGAAGGTTAAAGAAGGGGGTTAGCTTAGGCAAAGCTCCTAACTGAAGCCCCAGTAAACGGCGGCCGTAACTATAACGGTCCTAAGGTAGCGAAATTCCTTGTCGGGTAAGTTCCGACCTGCACGAATGGTGTAACGATCTGGATACTGTCTCAGCCGTGAGCTCGGTGAAATTGTAGTATCGGTGAAGATACCGGTTACTCGCAATGGGACGAAAAGACCCTGTGAACCTTTACTATAACTTCGTATTGATTTTGGGTAAATAATGTGTAGGATAGGTGGAAGACTTTGAAACATTATCGCCAGGTAATGTGGAGTCGTCCTTGAAATACCACCCTTTATTTATCTATGATCTAACTTGGTAACAAGGACAATGCGTGGTGGGTAGTTTGACTGGGGTGGTCGCCTCCTAAAAAGTAACGGAGGCTTCCAAAGGTACCCTCATCACGTTTGGTAAGCGTGTGTTGAGTGCAATGGCATAAGGGTGCTTGACTGTGAGACCTACAAGTCGATCAGGTACGAAAGTAGGGCATAGTGATCCGGTGGTTCTTCATGGAAAGGCCATCGCTCAAAGGATAAAAGGTACTCCGGGGATAACAGGCTAGTCTCCCCCAAGAGCTCATATCGACGGGGAGGTTCGGCACCTCGATGTCGGCTCGTCACATCCTGGGGCTGTAGAAGGTCCCAAGGGTTGGGCTGTTCGCCCATTAAAGTGGCACGCGAGCTGGGTTCAGAACGTCGTGAGACAGTTCGGTCTCTATCTATTGCGAGCGTTAGAAGCTTGAGTGGAGCTAACTCTAGTACGAGAGGACCGAGTTGGACGAACCTATGGTATATCAGTTGTATCGCCAGGTGCATCGCTGAGTAGCTACGTTCGGAAGAGATAAGCACTGAAAGCATATAAGTGCGAAACTCACCACAAGATTAGGCTTCTTTATAAGGGTCGTTGAAGATTACAACGTTGATAGGCTATAAGTGTAAAGGCAGTAATGTCATAGCTAAGTAGTACTAATGACCCGTAAACTTATACTATGTTGAGTTAATTAAATAATTTTATTTACTTATATATGTCAAAAATAATATGTAAAATAAAAGGAATTGGGTAGTTAAGCAATGAGGATCACCTCTTTCCATTCCGAACAGAGAAGTTAAGCTCATTATCGCTGATGGTACTATAAATTATTTATGGGAGAGTAGGTAGCTGCCCATACCTTTTATCTTTTTTAATTTAAGAAGTTGTTTTTCTATATCTGAATTTTCTATTAGTTTAAATAATAAAATAGGTTCTCCTAATTGATGTTCAGGAGGTAAAATTTCTATTTTTTCTAATTCATTCCATGAATAAAGTTTCAAATGTAATGAATCTAATAATATTTTTGTAGTATTAGGAAAAAAAGGTTCAGCTAATTGACTGAGCATTCCTAAAATTTGTAAAGCCGTATATATAATATTTTTTTGATTAAAATTAAAAATTTTCCAAGGTTCTTTATTTGTTAAATATTTATTACCTAATCTAACTAAAGTCATAAAATGAATTAAAGCATCTCTAAAACGATAATGTTCTATCAGAGTTCCTATTTTATAGGGATAGGTTTTTATTAATTGTAAAATTTTACAATCTGACTCAGAAATAGATTGTGGTGTTGGAACTTTTCCTTCACAATATTTCCAAGTTATTACCATAATACGATAAACAAAATTACCCCATACAGATACTAATTCTGAATTAATACGTATTTTAAATTCTTTCCAATTAAAATTGTTATCCTTAGTTTCAGGCATATTAATAGTAAGAATATAACGTAATGAATCTTGTTGATTAGGAAAATCTTTTAAATATTCGTGTAACCAAACAGCCCAATTTTTAGATGTTGATATTTTTTTATTTTCTAAGTTTAGAAACTCATTGGCAATTACATTTTTGGGAAGAATATATTCACCATGTGCTTTTAACATTACTGGAAAAACGATACAGTGAAATACTATATTATCTTTACCAATAAAATGTATAAGAGTAGTATTATCATTTTTCCAATAAGGAACCCAATTTTTTCCTTCACGTTCTGCCCATTCTATTGTTGAAGATATATATCCTATCAAAGCATCAAACCATACATATAAAACTTTTCCTTTTGCATTATTTAATGGAACAGAAACTCCCCAATCTAAATCTCTAGTAATAGATCTTGATTTCAAACCACTGCATAACCATGATTTTACTTGACCATAAACATTAGTTTTCCAAAATTTTTTATTATTAATCCAATTTTCTAAAAACAACTGATATTTATCTAAAGGTAAATACCAATGTTTAGTTTTTTTCAAAATAGGAATATGTCCACTTAAAGCAGATATAGGATTGATTAACTCATCAGAACTAATAGCAGCCCCACATTTTTCACATTGATCTCCATAAGCTTTATTATTACAATATGGACAATTTCCTAATATATAACGATCTGCTAAAAATTTTCCCGTTATTTTATCAAAAAATTGTTTAGAAGTTTTCTCAAAAAAAATATTCTTATGATAAAGATGTTTAAAAAAATTAGTAACAGTTTTATGATGCATGCTAGAAGTAGTACGTGAATAATTATCAAAACTTATTCCAAAAGCATTAAAACTATTTTTTATAATAAAATGGTATTTATCTACGATTTTTTTCGGACTAATACCTTCTTTTTGAGCTCCTATCATTATGGGAACTCCATGTTCATCAGAACCACATATGAAAATAACATCTTTGTTTTTTCGTCTAAGATAACGAACAAAAATATCTGCAGGAATATAAACACCTGCTAAATGTCCTATGTGAATAGGACCATTTGCATATAACAGAGCAGCAGTAACAGTATATCTATTGTTAGACATAATTATAAATTTATATCTAACATAACTGGACAATGATCAGAATATTGTACTTCATATAAAATTGAAGCTTTATTCATTTGATTTTTCAAAGTATTATCAACCATATTATAATCAATACGCCAACCTTTATTTTTAAACCTTGCATTACCTCTATAACTCCACCAACTATAATGATAAGGATCTTTTATAAAAAAACGAAAACTATCAATAAAACCTAAATTAATTAATTTAGTCATCCACTCTCTTTCAATAGGAAGAAACCCAGAAATTGATGCGTTAAATATTGGATCATATATATCAATTTCTTTATGACAAATATTATAATCACCACAAATTATCAATTTTTTTTTTGCATATTTTTTAAACTCCATAATATATCTTATAAAATATTTCATAAAATTTAGTTTAATTTGAACTCGTGATTCCATAGAACCAGCTGGAATATATATATTAATAATAGAAATTTGATCAAAATCAGCTTGTATTACTCTTCCTTCACAGTCAATATAACCAATACCATATTTTATATTATGTAATTTTTTTTTTGATAATATACCAACTCCACTATAACCTTTTTTTTTTGCTGAAAACCAATAATGATAATATCCTTTAAATAAATTTAAATTAATTTGATCTTTATAAGCTTTAATTTCTTGTATACAAAGTACATCTGGATTAGCACTATTAATCCATTCAACCAAACCTTTATTAATAGCTGAACGAATACCATTTACATTGTAACTAATGATTTTCATAAATATTATTATTTTAAATAAAAAATAAATAAATATGTTCAATAATACCAAAACTAAAAAATATCTAGGACAACATCTTTTAAAAGATAAAAATATTGCAAATAAAATTGTTAACAGTCTTTCATTTATAGGATATAATACTGTAGTAGAGGTAGGAGCTGGTACAGGAGCACTTAGCAATTATTTGTTAAAAAGATGTAATGATTTATATTTAATAGAAATAGATAAAGAATACATTTTTTATTTACAAAAAAATTATCCTTCTTTAAGAAATAGGATTATTCACGAGAATTTTTTAAAATGGAAACCTAAAAAATTAAATAATTTTGCAATTATTGGAAATTTTCCATATAATATTTCTTCTCAAATTTTATTTCAAATTATAAAATATAGACAATACATACCAGAATGCATAGGTATGTTCCAAAAACAAGTAGCTGAACGTATAGCCGCTAAACATGGAAATAAAATATACGGGATTCTTTCAGTACTTGTACAAACATTTTATAATGTAGAATATCTTTTTAAAGTTACAAAAAATGTATTTATTCCAAAACCAAAAGTAGAATCTGTTGTTATTAGATTAATTAGAAAAACAAAATATTTAAATTGTAATGAAGAATTATTTTTTAAATTAGTAAAAACTGCTTTCAACCAAAGAAGAAAAAAATTATTTAATGCATTAAAACCATTAAATAATAAAAATATATTAAAAAATAATATTTTAGAAAAAAGAGCTGAAGAACTTTCTTATTCAGAATTTATTGATCTTACAGTAAAAATGGATTGTTAATAAAAATGACAAAAATTTTATATGGAAATATAATAGCTAAAAAAATACGTAATCAAATCAATAAAAAAGTATTATGTATGAAAAAAAAAGGACAACGTCCTCCTCATTTAGCAACTATTTTAGTTGGTAACAATAGTGTTAGCATGACTTACGTAAATAATAAAATTAAAGACTGTGAAAATGTAGGATTTAAATCTTCTTTTTTACACTTACCTAATACAATAACTGAAAAAAAATTAATTAAAATAATTAAAGATTTGAACAAAGATACATTATTAGATGGTTTAATTATTCAACTTCCATTACCTAAAAATATTAATAAAGAAAATATTATAATTGCTATTGATCCTGATAAAGATGTTGATGGATTTCATCCTTTAAATATAGGAAAAATGACTATGGGAATAAAAACTTTTATCCCAGCTACCCCTCTTGGGATATTAACATTACTAAATTATTACAAAATAAATACTCAAGGAAAACATATAGTTATTATTGGACGTAGTAGAATTGTAGGAATGCCAATAAGCATTTTAATGGCTATGAAAAGATCACCTGGTAATAGCACAGTTACACTAACTCATAGTTATACACAAGAAATAGCATATCATACTCGTAAAGCTGATATTATAATTACTGCATTAGGGGTTCCTAAATTTTTAAAATCTAATATGATAAAAAAATCAGCTCTATTAATAGATGTAGGAATTAGTAGGGTAAAAGATAGTACTAATACAAAAGGATATAAACTATTAGGAGACGTAGATTTTGATAATGTATATAATAAAGTTTCTTCTATAACACCAGTTCCAGGTGGAATAGGTCCAATAACTCGTTCAATGCTTTTAAAAAATACTTTAATAGCTGTACAAAAACGAAAAAAATAAATATGATAACATATATAAAAGGAAAATTAATAGAAAAAACACATAATTATACAATTATAGAAATTAATGGAATAGGTTATTTTATAAATATATCATTTAATACTTATAATAAATTATTACCTAATAATAAAGAAATTATTTTATATACACATGTCTTTATCAAAGAAAAAAACCATATATTATATGGTTTTTTTGATAAAATAGAACGAGAAATATTTCGTTATTTAATAACTATAAATGGTATAGGCCCAAATTATGCAATTTTAATTTTATCTTCTTTAACTCCTAAAGAAGTAGTTAATTCAATATTAAATAATAAAATTGATACTTTTTTAAAAATAAAAGGTATAGGTATAAAAAATGCAAAAAGAATCATAATAGAATTAAAAGATAAAATACCTACAAACATATATAATAAAAAAGATATATTAAAATATAATGAAAAAGAAGATGTTTTAAGTGCTTTAAAAGTTTTGGGATTTGCACAAAAAAATGCCAAACAAATACTTGAGGACATAATGGAAAAAAACCATGAACTTTCTACTGAAGATTTAATAAAAGAAACTTTAAAAAAGTTATCATGAATTATGATAGAAAAAAAAATAAAATATAAAAAAAGTATTATTATAGGTATAATAAATAACTCAAAAATAGAATATTTTGATGAATTAAAATCTTTAGCAAAAACTGCTAATATTATAGTTGATAAAATATTTATACAAAAATTATATTTTCCTCATCCTAGAACTTTTATACGTTCAGGAAAAATTGAATATATTAAAAATTATATTAATCTAAATAATATAGATACTGTTTTATTTGATAATGAACTTTCACCAACTCAAGTTAAAAATCTTGAAATAATTTTTCAATGTAAAATATTATCTAGAACTAAATTAATTCTAGATATTTTTTCTAAACGAGCAAAAACTTCATATGCTATAACTCAAGTTGAATTAGCTCAATACCAATATTTACTACCACATTTAACTCACATGTGGACACATTTAGAAAGACAAAAAGGAGGTATTGGTTTACGTGGACCAGGAGAAGCAGAAATTGAAACAGATAAAAGAATAATACGTAATAGAATTAATTTTCTTCAAAAAAAATTAAAAACAATAGATAAACAAAAATCTACTCAAAGAAATAATAGAAAAAATATGATACGTGTTGCTATAGTAGGATATACTAATGTAGGAAAATCTACATTAATGAATATTTTAACAAAATCTAATATTTTTGCAGAAAATAAACTATTTGCTACTGTAGATACAACAGTAAGAAAAATTGTAATATATAATTATTCATTTTTGTTAACTGATACAGTAGGATTTATTAGAAAATTACCTACACAATTAATTAAATCATTTAAGTCAACATTAGATGAAGTTAGAGAAGCAGATATTCTTTTACATGTAGTAGATATATCTGATAATAATTTTGAAGAGCATATTAAAGTAGTTGATAAAACATTATTTGAAATAGAAGCTGTAAATAAACCTAAAATTTTAGTTTTTAATAAAATAGATAAATGCATATTTAATAATAAAATTAAATTGAATAATTCATTATATGAACAAAAATGGGAAGATACATATATTGCAAAAAAATTTTATCCATCAGTGTTTATTTCTGCATATACTAAAGAAAACATAACATTATTAAAAAATATTTTATTTTTAAATGCTAAAAATATAAAACTTAATTAAGTTTATCAATGAATAATATTTGTTTTCATTGTGGAAAATATTGCAATTTGATATTATCATTTGATAATAAAATATTTTGTTGTAATTGCTGTAAAAATGTATATATTATTATTAATACATATGGATTAAAAAAATTTTATGAATTAAATAATAATCCAGGAATTATTCCTACATCTAAAAATAATTATTTTGATTTTTTAGATAAAAATGATATTAAAGAAAAGTTTATATCATTTGATAATGAAAATATATCAATTATAAAATTTATAATTCCGTCTATTCATTGTAGTTCTTGTATATGGCTACTAGAAAATTTACAAAAAATTAATTCCAATATTATTGAATCAATAATAAATTTTTCTCAAAAAGAAATTTTTATTTATATAAAAAAACCTTACAAACTAAGTAATTTAGCTAAATTACTTACTAAATTAGGATATAAACCATTATTTAATAATTTTCAATTAAAAAATAAAGATCTATTCATATATAGAAAACTTTTATATAAACTAGCAATAGCTTTTTTTTGTTTTGGAAATATTATGCTTTTAACATTTCCTGAATATGTAAATCATAAAGATGATTTTTGGTTTTTAAAACATAAATATATTTTTCAATATATAACATTAATATTATCATTACCATCAATATTTTTTTCTGCTACAGATTATTTCAAATCTGCTTTTTTAAGTCTAAAAAAAAGTATAATTAATATTAATGTTCCTATTTCTTTAGGAATTTTAATACTTTTTTTACGTAGTTGTTACGAAATTATATATAATATAGGATCAGGCTATTTAGATAGTTTAACGGGATTTATTTTTTTTCTAATTTTAAGTAAGTTTTTTCAACATAAAACTTATAAAGCTATTTATTTTGACAGAGATTATAAATATTATTATCCAATATCTGTTACTAAGATTAATAGTAATGGTATAGAAGAAAATATTTTAATATCAAAACTTAAAATAGGAGATAAAATTATAATACGTAATGAAGAAATTATTCCAGTTGATACTATTTTAATTGATGGTTTAGCAATGATTGATAATAGTTTCATAACAGGAGAATCTAGATTAATTTCAAAAGAAATTGGAAATAAAATTTATGCCGGTGGTAAACAAAAAGGAGAATCAATAATATTAAAAGTTATTAAAGAAGTAAATCAAAGTTATTTAAATTGTTTATGGACTAAAAAATCTTATACTAAAAAAGTATTAATGTATAATATTATTAATATATGGGCTCGTTATTTTACATTAATTATTATATTTATTTCATTAATAACTGGAATATATTGGTATATTTTAGATCCTTCTAAAATATATCAAACAATATGTTCAGTATTGATTGTAGCATGTCCTTGTGCATTAGCTATTTCATATCCTTTTACTTTAGGTAATATTATGCGTATTCTAGGAAAACAAGGAATTTTTGTTAAAGATATTTATACTATTGAACGTATATCTAATATAACAACATTAGTTTTTGATAAAACCGGCACAATTACTGAAACAGATAAAACAAAAATTTTTTTTATAGGAAAAAAATTGAATAATGATGAAATTATATATATAATTTCATTATTAAAAAATTCAAAACATCCTTTAAGTAAAATGCTTTATGAACATTTATATACTCCTGGACAAAAATTTTTTTCAATAAAATTTTTTGAAGAAATTCCTGGAAAAGGTTTAAAAGCAGTTATTAATGGAATAATAATAAAAATTGGATCAATAAATTATATAAATCCATCAAAAATAAAAAAAATAGAAAAGCAAACAAAAGTATTTGTTTCTATAGGATCAAAAATATTAGGTTATTTTTTATTTCGTAATAAATATCGTGAAGGAATACAAAAAATGTTTAATCAATTAATTAATTATGATATTCATATTTTATCAGGAGATAATAATTCTGAACAATCGTATATAAATTATTTTTTACCTAAAAACAAAATTTATTTTTTTCAAAGTCCAGAATCTAAACTTAATTATATTATTAATCTTCAAAAAAAAGGAAAAAAAGTTATGATGTTAGGTGACGGTATTAACGATATTGGAGCTTTAAAACAAAGTGAAGTAGGTATTGCCATATTTGAAAATTCAAATAATTTTTATCCTAGTTGTGATGTTTTAATAGAGGGAAAAAACATTACTAAAATTCCTTATATTTTAAAATTCTCAAAATTAGGTATACGTATAGTTTTATTAAGTTTTATAATTAGTATTATATATAATATAATAGGATTAAGTTTTGCAATTAACGGTTATATAAAACCTATTATTATAGCTATACTTATGCCCATTAGTTCATTATCAGTTATAATATTTACAATATTATCTACATGGATAGTAAATAAAAAAATTAAATAATTTTATTTATATTATTTAATTTATAATTGTTATGGATGTATTACTTTTAATGATACCATCTAGTATTTTTTTAGGTGTTTTATTTCTTATAATGTTTATTAATAGTGTATATACTGGACAATTTGATGATATTGATTCACAAGCTATACGTATATTACTTGACGATAAATAATTAATTTTTAAATGCAAATACAAAAATTTTATTACGATAATAAAATCGTTAAATCATTTTTATATGCTACCATATTATGGGGTATAATAGGATTTATTGCTGGATTAACAATAGCTTTATTATTATTTAATCCTGATATACCAGAATTAATTTTAGGAAAAAATTTAAAATTTTCTAATGGTATATTAGGATTTGGTAGATTACGAGCATTACATACTACAACAGCTATTTTTGCTTTTATTGGAAATATAATATTTGCAGGATCATATTATTCATTACAACGATTATTAAAAACAAGAATGTATAGTGATTTTTTGAGTTTGCTACATTTTTGGGGTTGGCAATTATTTATTGTACTATCTTGGATAACATTTTTAATGGGAATTAATACAAGTAAAGAATATGCAGAACATGAATGGCCTTTAGATATAATGATAACTTTAGTTTGGCTAATATATGGTATTAATATGATAGGAACAATTTTGAATAGACGAGTTAAACATCTTTATGTATCTATTTGGTTTTACATAAGTACATGGACAGCTATGATAATGTTACATATTTTAAATAATCTTGAATTGCCTATATCTTTAACTTCATTTAAAAGTTATTCAATTTATGCTGGCGTACAAGATGCATTAATACAATGGTGGTATGGACATAATGCAGTAGCATTTATTTTAACTACACCTATTTTAGGATTAATGTATTATTTTATTCCTAAAGCATCAGGAAAACCAGTTTTTTCTTATAGACTTTCTATAATACATTTTTGGTCTTTAATATTTATTTATATATGGGCAGGCCCTCATCATCTAATTTATACTTCTTTACCTGGTTGGGCACAAGCATTAGGAACAGTATTTTCTATAATGCTTTTAGCACCTTCATGGGGTGGAATGTTAAATGGTTTATTAACCTTAAGAGGATCTAATGTTAAAAAAAATCCAATACTAAAATTTTTTGTTGTATCGGTTATATGTTATGGTATGGCGACTTTTGAGGGTCCTCTTTTAGCAACTAAAACATTAAATTCTATTGTACATTTTACTGATTGGATTGTTGCTCATGCACATTTAGGTACTTTAGGATGGAATGGGTTTATGACTTTTGGTATAATATACTGGTTAATAGAAAAATTATGGAATACTAAATTATTTTCATTAAAATTAGCTAATATCCATTTTTGGATGGGAACATTAGGTATAGTATTATATATTATGCCTATGTATTTTGGATCTGTAAAACAAGCAGAAATATTAAAAGCATTTAAACTAGACGGTACTCTTCTTCATAAAAATTTTATTGATTCTGTTATTGCTTTAAAACCTTTTTATATTGTAAGATTTATTGGAGGTAGTCTATATCTAATAGGAGCATTTATTATGATATATAATATATATAAAACTATACAAAAAGGATATTTTATTAATAATGAAATGACTGAAGCACCTACTTTATTAAAATCATCATATCATAATAAATACTTTCATAATTTGCTTGAACGTAAACCTATTCAAATGACAATTTTATCGCTAATTGTAGTAGCTATTGGGGGAATAATAGAAATTATACCTACATTAGTAATAAAATCTAATATTCCTATTATAAAAAATGTTAAACCTTATACTCCTCTTGAATTAGAAGGAAGAGATATATATATAAAAGAAAATTGTAATAGTTGCCATAGTCAACAAATACGTCCATTTAGAGATGAAGTAGTTCGTTATGGAGAATATTCTAAAGCAGGAGAATTTATATATGATCATCCATTTTTATGGGGTTCAAAACGTACTGGTCCTGATTTATCACGAGAAGGTGGAAAAAATCCAAGTTCATGGCATTATAAACATATGTTAAATCCACGTTCAACATCACCTAATTCTATTATGCCTAAATATCCATGGTTAATATTTAATGAATTAGATAGATCTAATATACAAAATAAAATGAAAACATTGGTAAAATTGGGTGTACCATATACAAAAGAAGAAATAAAAAATGCATATAAAGATATGGATATACAATCCAATAAAATTGTATTAGATATATATAATGAAGCTACTGAAATAAAAAAAGAAATAAATATTCAAAAACAACAAAAAGGTTCTAAATTTATTCCTTTAGAAAAAAGAGAAATTATTGCTTTAATAGCTTATTTACAACGTCTTGGAAAAGATATAAAAATTGAAAATTAATATGATTATTTATTTTAAACAATATCTTTCAAAATATATTATGATTCAATCAATAATTTTATTATTTTTCTTTTTGATATTTTGTTTTATAATTTTTATAGTCTATAGAAAATCTAAAATTTATTATAAAGGTATTTCTAATATTCCATTAGATAAAAATTAAATTTATGAAACCTAGAATACCTTATTTTATAAATATTATTTTTACACTATCACTTGTAATTATTACCTTGTTTATATTTACAAATGGTAAATTTTTTTATAATCCTATAACTATTAGTATATTTATTATTATAATAATACTCTTATTAATATTAGAAACATTAAATAGTATAATATATAATCAAAAATTAAAATTTCTTTCAGAAAAAGAAAGATCTATACTTATAAAAAAAAATAGTGAAAATTATTTCATTAGATTATATAAAACAGGTTTTTGTAATCCTTCTAATGAAGATAAAATAGAAAAAATTGATCACGGATTTGATGGAATTATTGAAATGGATAATGAAATACCTAAATGGTGGATATATATTTTTTATTTAACTATTATTATTTCAATAAATTATATTTCTGCATATTTTATAACAGATTTTGCTCATCCTTATAAAGAATATGAATTAGCTTATAATAAACAATTATCAGAAATTACTTCATATGAAAAAATACGTCCTCAAGCAACTATAAAAACTGCAATTTTTAAAAAAGAATTAATAAATGAAGGAAAAAAATTATTTGATGAAAATTGTGCAACTTGTCATAATTATGATGGTAGTGGTAATATAGGTCCTAATCTTACAGATGATTATTGGATCAATAAAGAAAAAGATGATCTTTTTAAAAATATATTTTATATTCTATGGAATGGAAGTAAAAATAATCCTACTATGCGAGCTTTCGGAGCTTTGGGAGAAATTAAAGGGAATGATTTGGAAAAAATTGCTAGTTATGTTTATTTTATAAATAAAAATGCTAAAACCCCCCAAAATGGAAAATTACCTGAAGGAAAAAAAATTATTTGGAATAAATAATTTTTTAATTATATGTGTATTAATTAGTTTTATTATATTTATAATATATATAGCATTTTTTAAATCAAATATTACCAGTGAATTAATTTCAGATAATTATTATGAAGAAGAAATGAAATATCAAGAAATTATTGATGAGTGTAAAAATACAGCTAATTTATCTCAAAAAATTAATATAAAAACTATATCTAATGGTATTAAAATATGTTTTCCTGAAATTTTCAATTTCAAAAATACTAAAGGTAATATAATTTTATTAAGACCATCTAATAAGAAATTAGATAGTTATCAACTATTAAAATTAAATTCACAAAGAGAAACTTTAATACCTGCAAATATATTAAAAACAGGATTTTACCAACTTATATTACGTTGGAATTCAAATGGAAAAAAATATTGTTTAAAAACATATATAAAATGGAATCCTAATTAAACATGAATAAAAATAAATTTTATAAAGAATCTCTAAATTATCATAGAAAATTTCCATCTGGAAAAATACAAATATATCCAACTAAAGATTATAATACTCAACATAATTTATCTTTAGCATATTCACCTGGTGTAGCAGCACCTTGCTATGAAATTCTAAAAAACCCTAAAACAGTATATAATTATACCTCAAAAGGTAATTTGGTAGGAGTAATTACTAATGGTACTGCTGTATTAGGACTAGGAAAAATAGGACCATTAGCATCTAAACCTGTAATGGAAGGTAAAGCTATTTTATTCAAAATTTTTTCTGGTATAGATGCATACGATATAGAAATTAATGAATATAATCCAAAAAAAATTATTCAAATAATAAAAGCTATATCTCCTACATTTGGAGGAATAATTTTAGAGGATATTAAAGCACCAGAAGCATTTGAAATAGAAAATATTCTTCAAGAAGAACTAGATATTCCTATAATGCATGATGATCAACATGGTACTGCTATTATTTCAGGAGCTGCATTGCTTAATGCTATAGAATTAGTTAATAAAAAAATTGAAAATATTAAAATGGTTATTAATGGCGCTGGTGCAGCTGCTATTTCTTGTGCACGTATTTATAAAAAATTGGGAGTAAAAAATATAATAATGTGTGATAGTCATGGTGTTATTAATAATAAACGTACAGATATAAATCAAGAAAAAAAAGAATTTTCTGTAAAAACTTCTATGAAAACTTTATCAGAAGCAATTAAAGATTCTGATATATTTATAGGTTTATCAGTGAAAAATATATTAAGTACTGATATGTTAAAAAGTATGGCTAAAAATCCTATAGTATTTGCTCTTGCCAATCCTGATCCAGAAATAGAATATAATTTAGCTATAAAAACTCGTAATGATTTGATTATAGCTACAGGAAGAAGTGATTATCCTAATCAAGTTAATAATGTTCTTGGTTTTCCTTATATTTTTAGAGGAGCATTAGATGTTCAAGCAAAAAAAATTAATGAAGAAATGAAATTAGCTGCTATAAAATCTATAGCTTTATTAACTAAAGAACCTGATGAATACATTAATTTATTATACAATAAACAATTATCTTTTAATAAAGAATACATTATACCTAAACCTTTTGATAAACGTTTAATTACACATGTATCTAAAGCTGTTGCTAAAGCAGCAATGGAGACTGGAGTAGCAAGACATAATATTACTAATTGGGATAATTATCAAAAACAATTAATTGATAGAATTAAGAATTTTAGGTAAAAAATTTAAATTACTTTAATAACAAAAAATTTTTTTTTACTTATTTGTATTAAAATAAAACGTTCATCAATTAAATCATGGGTTGTTAAACACAAATTTTCATATATAATAGTTTTATTAACCAATATAGCTTTGCTATGAATAAGACGATAAACTGCATTTTTTGATGATAAAAAATTACTTAATGTTACTAACACATCAACAATTGTAATTCCTTTTTCTAAAAATTCTTTATTTATTTCTAAATGAGGAACTCCATTAAAAATAGATAAATCTTTATTTATTTTTTTTAATTCATCTATATTTTTACTAAATAGTATTTCAGAAGTATTAACAGCTTTTTCATAAGCCTTATTTCCATGTATCCATTTTGTTATTTCAGAAGCTATTTTTTTTTGTAATAGTCTTTTATTAGGTGATTGTCTATGCTTTATAATTAATTGTTCAATTTCAAACTTAGATAAAAAAGTATAATATTTTATAAATTTTTCAGCTTCATTATCTGATATATTTAACCAAAATTGATAAAATTTATAAGGTGAAGTACGTTTAGGATTAAGCCAAATATTCGTTCCTTTTTGAGTTTTACCTAATTTACTACCATCATTTTTAGTGATTAATGGAACAGTTAATCCATAAGCTATTCCTGATAATTTTTTTTTAATCAACTCTATACCAGTAATAATGTTTCCCCATTGATCAGATCCACCTATTTGTAATAAACAATTTTTTGTTTTATAAAGATAAAAAAAATCATATCCTTGAATTAATTGATAAGTAAATTCAGTAAAAGACATTCCATTACAATTATTTAAACGTTTTTTAACATAATCTTTAGCTATCATATAATTAATTGTAATATATTTACCAATATTACGTACAAAATTTAGAAATGAAATATTTTTGATCCAATCATAATTATTAAGTAATTTAATTCTACCATTAGGATAAATATCTAAAAAATTATATAACTGACTTTTAATACTATTAATATTATATTCTATAATATTATTATCCAATAATTGTCTCTCAGTATTTTTATCTGAAGGATCTCCAATCAGAGCTGTAGCTCCACCTATAATAATTAAAGGATTATGACCAGCATTTTTAAAGTGAATCAAAATTGAAATAGGAATAAGATTACCAATATGTAATGAATCTGATGTAGGGTCCAATCCAGTATAAAGTGTTATTTTATTGTTTTCTATAGAAAATATTCCTGGTGTACAATTTTGTATTAAACCTCTCCAAGTAAGTTCATTTAATATTTTTTTCATATAAATATATCTGAAACATTTTTTGTTGTAATAAAAGCTATTTTTTCATCAGAAATTCCATAAATTTTAGAAATTTTATTTAAAATAAACTTTAAGTAAAATGGTTCATTTCTTTTACCTTTATAAGGTTCTGGAGTTAAATAAGGAGCATCAGTTTCCAGAACAATAGATTCTAAAGGAATTTTAGATAAAAAATTATCAATATTATTATTATTATATGTAATAATACCGCCTATTCCTAATTTCATACCAAAATTAATAATTTTATTAGCTTGTTCTAAAGTTCCAGAAAAACAATGAAATATACCTTTTATAGTAGTAGAATTAGAATATTCTGATTCAAGAATATTAAAAATTTCATTAAAAGCTTTACGAGAATGAATTACTATAGGTAGTTTTTTTTTTTTAGCCCAAGATATTTGAGTAGAAAATGCATATTTTTGTTCCTCTAAAAATTGTTTATTTTTATGAAGGTCAATTCCAATTTCACCTATTGCAACAAAATAATGTTTATTAAGCCAATTATTAATTATATCCAATTCTAAATTTATTGTTTTAGGGTGTACATATATTGGATGTAATCCTATCATAGAAGAACATAGATTCGAATATCGTTTTTCTAATTCTAACATTGGTTTAATAGTATTATTATTAATAGAAGGAATATAAAAATGTTTAATACCAAATTTTAATCCACGTTTAATTACATTATCTATATCATTACTAAATTTTTTATCATAAAGATGAGCATGAGTATCTATAATATTCATTTATTTTTAAAATTAAAATCATTTATGAAAGCATACATATTTCCTGGACAAGGTTCTCAGTTTCCTGGTATGGGAATTTATTTATATAAATATTATCCTTTAGCTAGAAAATTATTTAATTTAGCTAACAAAATATTAGGATTTAATATTACAAAATATCAATTGGAAAAAAAATATGCAAATTATTTAAATTTTACAAGAATAACTCAACCTACAATTTATATATATTCTGTTATTGCTGCAAAAATATTAAAATTAGTACCAGATATGATAGCTGGACATTCGTTAGGAGAATTTACTGCTTTAACAATAAGTGGAGTATTAGATTTTGAAACATGTTTAAATTTGGTATATAAAAGAGCATTAGCTATGGAAACAGAATGTAAAAATATTAAATCTAATATGGCAGCTATATTTGGATTGGAAGATAATTTAATTGAAAATACTTGTAAAGAAGTTTCTGGTATTGTAGTTCCTGCTAATTATAATTGTACAGGTCAATTAGTAATTTCTGGTGAAACAACAGCAATAAATAAAACTTGTGAATTATTAATATTAAAAGGAGCTAAAAAAATAATTTTACTTCCAGTAGAAGGTGGTTTTCATTCACCTATTATGGAACCAGCAATGGATAAATTAGCTAATTATATTAGCAATATTAATTTTAATAATCCTATTTGTCCTATATATCAAAATATAAATGCTGTACCAACAAAAAATAATTTACAAATAAAAGAAAATATTATTAATCAATTAATAAATCCTGTTAAATGGAAACAATCTATAGAAAATATGATATTAAATGGTGCAAATATATTTATAGAAATAGGACCAAAAAATATTTTACAATCTTTAATAAAAAAGATTAATAAATATGTATATACAATACATTATCAAAATGTATTTTAATATATCTCTTTAAGAATACAATAAATATTATCATGTTTTCCCATAGTATAATAATGAATAATTTTAACACCATTATTTATTAATTCTTTAGATTGTTTAATTGCCCATTCAATACCAACTTTATAAACTGATTGTTCATTTTTAGATTTTTTTATTTCTTGTATTAATTCTTCAGGAATTTTAATATAAAAATTGGATGGTAAAGTATTCAATTGGTATTTTGATGATATAGGTTTTATCCCTGGAATAATGGGAACTTTAATTCCTACTTTTCTACATTTTTCAACAAAATGAAAATATTTTTTATTGTCAAAAAACATCTGAGTAATAATATAGTTCGCTCCTGCTTTAACTTTTTCTTTTAAATATAAAATATCTGTTTCTATATTAGGTGATTCAAAATGTTTTTCTGGATAACCAGCTACACCAATACAGAAATTAGATGATTGTCCACCTTCAATATATATATATTTACCTTTATTTAAATAATTTATTTGTTTAACTAAATTTATTGCATGATTATATTTAGTTGAATCTCCTCTTAAAGCCAAAATATTATCAATTCCTAAAAAATATAAATCAATTAATAAATCTTCAATAATTTCTTTACTAAAATTAGCACAAAGTAAATGAGGGACAGTATCTATATTATATTTATTCATAATTGCTGCACATATCCCTATAGTTCCTGGTCTACGAGACATATTCAATTCTTCTTTCTCATTTTTATGATAAGTAACATTAATAAATGCTGGATTAAATTCTTTTAAAATATTAAGCATATTAAAAATACTATCCATACTTTTTCCTCTTAATGGAGGTAAAATTTCAAAAGAAACTAATGTTTTATTTGCATTAGCAATATGTTCAATAATTTTCATATTTAATTTAAAATTTTAATTTGATTAAATCCAGTATAAGGAATTAGAACATCAGGAATTTTTATATATTTAATCATTTGATTATTTTCTAATAATGCTGCTAAAATACGTGGTAAAGCCAAAGCACTACCATTTAAAGTATGACATAATTTTATATTATTATCTTTTGTACGATAACGTAACTTTAATCTATAACTTTGAAAAGTACTACAATTAGATACTGAACTAACTTCTAACCATTTTTTTTGACCTGCAGCATAAACTTCAAAATCATATGTTATTTCTGCAGTAAAACCCATTTGTCCACCACATAATCGTAGTATTCTAAAAGGTAATTTTAACATTTTTAATATATTTTTAATATGCAAAACCATCTCATCTAAAGCAGCATAAGAATTTTCATATGTAGTAATTTGAATTATTTCAACTTTTTCAAATTGATGAACACGATTTAATCCTTTAACATTAGAACCATAAGAACCGGCTTCACGTCTAAAACAAGAAGTATGAGTAGTAGCTTTAATAGGAAGTTCATTATATAATAATAATTTATTTCTATAACAATTCAATAATGGTACTTCTCCAGTAGGAATTAAATATAAATTATCTCCTTTAATTTGATACATTTGATTTTCTTTATCTGGAAGTTGTCCAGTTGAATAAACTGAAATATTATTAACAATATATGGTAAACAATATTCAAAATAACCTGATTGAATATTTTTATCTAAAAAAAATTGAATTAAACTACGTTGTAATTTTGCACATAAACCAATATAAACTGGAAAACCAGTATTAGTAATTTTATTACTTAATTCAAAGTCTAATAATTCAAATTTTTTAGATAATTCCCAATGTGGAAGCATTATATCTTCATATTTAAAATCTATTTCTTGATAAATAATTTCATTATCACTTGATTCGTGACCTTTTTTTACAGATTCATTAGGAATATTAGGTATTTGAATCAGTTTATCTATTAATAAATTAGTAATATCATTAAGTTTATTTTTAATTTGTTTTATTTTATGTTTAATAACAACAGATTTATTATATAATAAATTAATATCTTTTTTTTTGTTAAGTAATTTTCCTATTTCTTTTGAAAAACTATTAGATTGTTTTAATAAATTATTTAACTGTATTTGTGTTTCTATCTTTTGTTTATCTAAACATAAAATTTCATTAATTAAATTTTTTTTTATAAAATTGCGTTTATAAAGTCCTGATAAAACTTTTTGTTTATTATTCCTAATAAAGGATACCGGCAACATATTTTAACTAATTATTACCTATAATAATAATAATTATATTTATAATAATTTAAATAATTAATTAAAATGTCAAAAATATGTTTTATAACAGGAAAAAAACCACTAAGAGGTAATAAAATTTCTCACGCTAATAATAAAAGTAAACGTATTTTTTCTATCAATTTAAGCAAAAAAAAATTTTTTTTCAAAAAAAAATTGTTAAAAATCAAGGTGTCAGCAGCAGGTTTAAAATTAATAGATAAATTAGGTCTTGAAAAAGCATTAAAAAAAAAAAAAAATAAAAAATAAAAAATAATATGGCAAAGAAAGGAAACAGAATACAAGTAATACTTGAATGTACTGAACATAAAAAACATTGTTGTTATGGAATATCTCGTTATATTACAACAAAAAATAAAAAAAATACACCTAATAGATTAGAATTAAAAAAATATAATCCCATTTTAAAAAAAACAACTATACATAAAGAAATTAAATAATAAATATTATGTCAATTACAAAAAATAAAAATGAAATAAAAAATAAAAAAATGGTAAAAACTATACGTATGGTAAAATCTACTAAATCTGGATCTTATAAATTTATTGAAAAAATAATTTCTATTGAAAATTTAGATAATTTTTTTGTTTAAAACATTTTTTATGATTAAAAACATAATTTTTGGTTGGTTAAATTGGTTAAAAAATTTATCCTTTTTATCTAAAAAAATTTTCATTAAAAATGAAAAACATAAAATAGATAAAATTCTTGAAGAAATATTAATATCATCTGATATAGGTAGTATAACTACTTTAAAAATTATTGATAATATTAAAAATAAATTTAATAAAAAATTAATAACTGTTAAAGAATTTAATATTCTTCTTAAAGAAGAACTTTTAACATTATTACATGAACCTACAAATGTAAATTTAACAGAATCAATTAAATTACAAAATCCTTATATTATTATGATTGTAGGAGTAAATGGAGTAGGAAAAACTACAACAGTAGGAAAATTAGCATATTTATTTAAAAAACAAGGATTAAATGTTTTAATAAGTGCAGCAGATACATTTAGAGCTGCTGCTGAGGATCAATTAAATTTTTTTGCTAAAAAAACTGATTCTTTTATTTATTATAAATATAATTGTGATCCTTCTTCCATAGTGTATGAAACTATACAATTAGCTAAAAAAAAAAATATAGATGTAGTAATAATAGATACTGCTGGAAGATTACACAATAGAAAAAATTTAATGAATGAACTTTCAAAAATTAAACGTACTATACAAAAACTTATACCTTCAGGACCGAATGAAACTCTACTTGTTTTAGATGGATCTACAGGCCAAAATTCATTTGAACAAATTAAACAATTTCTATCATATATAGATCTATCATCATTAATTGTTACTAAATTAGATGGCACATCAAAAGGTGGAATAATTATTAGTATATCAGATCAATTCAAAATTCCTGTAAATTATATTGGAATAGGTGAAGATATTAAAGATTTAATCATATTTGATAAATATGAATTTGTAAATTCATTTATAAAAAAAAATAATATTTTTTATTAAAAATATAATATAAAACTATTAGTTTAGGATGTTATAAAAATATTTATGATTCTGAAATATTAATGGTAGAATTAATATCTAGAAATAAATTATTAGTTTCTAATACTATAAATTAGTAATAATTAATACTTGTGGATTTACATAAAATGCTAAAGAAGAATCAATAAATACTATATTAAAATTTGTATAAAAAAGGTATTATAGATAAATTGGTAGGATGTCTTTCAGAAAGATATAAATGTGAATTAGAAAAAGAAATTACATAAGTTGATAAATATTTTGTAACAAATAATTTACAAAATAAGAACAACATTAATTGTTGGATATCCTCAAGAAACTGAATAAAATTTTCAAGAATTAAAAAACTTTGTGAAAGAAACACGTGTTGATCGTATTGTATGTTTTACTTATTCTAATGAAGATGGAACAAATGCTTTTAAAAAATTAAAAGATAATATTCCTAAACAAGTAAAAGAAGAAATAATGGAAATTAAAAGAAAAATTAATTTTGAATTAAATCAAAAAAAAATAGTAAAAATTATATTATGTCTTTTTGATCGTAAAGAAGATAATTACTTTATTGGACGAACATCATATGATTCTAAAGATATAGATTATGATTTATGGTGTCATATAAATAATATTAATTTTTAATTTTATGGAGTACATTCGTAATTTTTGCATTATTGCTCATATAGATCATGGTAAAAGTACTTTAGCTGATCGTTTATTAGAATATACCAACACTGTTATGGATAAAGATAAAAGAAATCAAATGTTAGATGATATGCCTTTAGAACGTGATAGAGGAATTACAATAAAAAGTAAGGCCATACAAATGAAACATAAATATAAAGAAAAAACTTATATATTAAATTTAATTGATACACCTGGACATGTAGATTTTTCATATGAAGTATCACGTTCTATTTATGCTTGTGAAGGTGCTCTTCTTGTAGTAGATGCTACTAAAGGAATGCAAGCACAAACTATTTCTAATCTATATTTAGCATTAGAAAATAAATTAACAATTATTCCTATAATAAATAAAATAGATTTACCTAATATAAATCTTGATAAAGTTACTAATGATATTATCAATATAATAGGATGTAATTATACTGATATAATTTATGCTAGTGCTAAAAAAGGATATGGAATTAAAAATATTATTGAAAATATTATTCAACGTATTCCTCATCCTTCTGGAGATCCTAATGCTCCTTTGCAAGCATTAATATTTGATTCAATCTATAATCCTTTTAGAGGAATAGAAGTTTTCTTTATAGTTAAAAATGGTGTTATTTGCAAAGGACAAAAACTTAAATTTATTGCAACAAACAAAACACTATATGCTTATGAAATTGGTAATTTCAAATTAAATTATTTGCCTAAAGAAATTATACATACGGGAGATATAGGTTATGTAATAACTGGTATAAAAAATACTAATGAAGTAAAAGTAGGTGATACATTAACTACAGTTGAAAATCCTTCATTATACTCTATAAAAGGATTTAAAGAAGTAAAATCTATGGTATTTGCTGGTATTTATCCTGAAAATGCTAATGAATATGAAGAACTTCGTTTATCAATAGAAAAATTACGTTTAAATGATGCTTCTATTACTTTGACACCTGAACATTCAATAGCATTAGGAATGGGTTTTAGATGTGGATTTTTAGGAATGTTTCATCTTGAAATTATACAAGAACGTCTTAAACGTGAATATGGTATTACAGTTATAACTACTGTACCTAATGTTTCATATAAAGTTTTTTTTAAAAAAAAGAACTATCTATTAAATAGTCCTTCAGATTTAATTAAATTTCCTAATTGGGAAAAAATAGAAGAACCTTATATAAAAGCTTCAATTATAACTCTTACAGATTATATAGGAAAAATTATATCTTTATGTATAGAAAAACGTGGACATCTTAAAAAACAACATTATATAACTAATCAAAAAGTAGAATTGATTTTTGAAATGCCACTATCTGAAGTAATTTTTGATTTTTATGATAAATTAAAAACTATATCTAAAGGGTATGCTTCATTTGATTATACTTATTTAGAATATAAAATTTCTGATTTAGTTAAAATTGATATTTTAATAAATTATCAAAATATTGATGCTCTTTCAGCTTTAGTACATAAAAATAATGCTTTTAAATTGGGAAAAAAAATTTGTGAAAAATTACATAATTTAATTCCTAGACAACAATTTGACATTCCTATTCAAGCAGCTATTGGTAATAAAATTATTTCTAGAGAAACTATAAAAGCTATTCGAAAAGATGTAACATCTAAATGTTATGGAGGTGATATTTCTAGAAAACGTAAATTACTAGAAAAACAAAAAAAAGGAAAAAAAAAGATGCGCAAAATAGGACAAGTAAAAATTCCAAAATATACTTTTATGGAAGTATTTAAATTTAAATAACATTTTTTATTTAAATAATTTTAATGCGTTATCTAATGTTATTGTATAAATATTTTTATTTTTTGGCAATGAAGCAAATTTAGGTTTTTCATTATCCATATAATCTCCAATTTGTACGAATGATCCCCAACGTCCTAGTTTAACACTGACTTTTTTACCTTTAGGATCTAAACCTAAAAAACGTGTTAATTTTATGTTATCAACATTCTGTTTAACATATTTTACTTTTATATAAAAATTCTCATAAAAATCTTTAATAAGATCAATTTGAGATTGATTACCTTTTGCTATATTATCAAATTTATTTTCTATTTTTGCTGTAAATTTATAATCTAATATTTGTTCGAAATGTTTTTTTAAAAAATCAATTACTATAATTCCTATATCTGTAGGAACTAAATAAAATTTAGTAGTTTTTTTATTAAAATGCTTTTTTTTATAAAAAATTTTTCCTTTATAAAGAACTATAGTTTCATTTAATTTTACATTATTATTATCATTCTTAATAAGATTAACATATTTTCTTTTTTGAATTATTGATATAATATATGCATATGTTGATGGTCTACCTATACCTAATTTTTCCATAGTATTAACTAAGGTAGCTTCATTATATCTAGGTGGATGTTCAGTAAATTGTTGTAATGCTGATAATTTAATATAATTTAATATTTCTCCTTTATTTAAAATAAATTTTTTTTTTTCAAAATTTTCATTAAATACTTTTAAAAAACCATCAAAAATAATCCTTTCATTTTGAATTACAAATTTATATTTAGTAGGTGTGCTAATATAAATATTAGTTTTTTCTAATTCAACATCAGACATTTGCCAAGATACAGTACGTTTCCATATTAATTCATAAAGATGTAAAATATATTTATTATTTGTAGATAAAGTTCTTTTAGTTATTATTGTAGGTCTTATTGCTTCATGTGCTTCTTGTGCATATATATTATTATTATATTTTCTCTTAAAAAAATAATTATTTCCATAATTTGAAATAATAAAAGATTGCAAATCAATCATTGCATCTTCAGAAATATGAGTACTATCTGTGCGTATATAAGTTATATAACCTGTTTCATATAATATTTGTGCTATATTCATAGTTAATGAAACTGAATATCCAAGTTTCTTTGATGCTTCTTGTTGTAAAGTAGAAGTTGTAAATGGTGGAGGTGGACTTTTTTTTGTTAAAAAAGTTTCTATATTAGAAACAACAAAATTATAATTAATACAAGAATTAAAAAATAATTTTATATCTTCTTTACTATTTATTTTTTTATTTAATTTTGCTTTTACTATTTTTCCATCTTTAGTAAGAAAAGAACCAAATATTATATAATATGTAGTTTGTGAAAAATTATTAATAACTTTTTCACGTTCAACTATTAAACGTAAAGCTACTGATTGAACACGTCCAGCAGACAATCCATTTTTTATTTTATACCAAAGTATAGGTGATAAATTAAATCCTACTAAACGATCTAATATTCTTCTAGCTTGTTGAGCATTAACTAAATTTAAATTAATTGATCTAGGATTATTAATAGCATATATTATAGATTTTTTTGTAATCTCATTAAAAACAATACGTTTCATTTTTTCCTCTTTAATTTCTAATGTTTTATACAAATTCCAAGAAATAGCTTCACCTTCACGATCGTCGTCAGTAGCTAACCATATCATATTAGCAATTTTAACCATATTTTTTAATTTAATTACTATTTCTAAATTAGAAATTTCATATTTAGGTTTAAAATTATTTTCTATATCGATACCTAATTTTTTTTTAGGTAAATCTACAATATGACCAAAACTGGATACTACTAAAAAATCCTTTCCTAAATATTTTTGAATTGTTTTAGCTTTAATAGGAGATTCAACTATTACCAAATTGTTTATTACCATTCTAAAGTAAGTGTTTTTGTACAAAAATGTGGTAAATTTAGTGGAGCTGGCGGGATTTGAACCCGCGTCCAAACAAGTAACAAAACAAGATTTCTACATATTTAGCTGATAAATTATTTTATGTAATTTAGTATTATCAGCATCCTAAATTACATATTAGTCTCTTATTTTGTACAAAAGTCGTTAGAGACATTGACTTTTATACCTTACTTATTAGTATCCATGTCTCAAATGTAGTAAGGCAAACATTATGATGGATATCTCACTTTTGTATTATAACAAATAAAGCTATGATACATTTGTATCAAGCAGCGAGAGCAAAATTGTTATTGCCATTTAATTATAATTATAAGATAAGTTTAACGTGTATATCTTATATTTAACACGATATGCTTACTTGTAATATTTAACTTGTTGTCAAATCCAAATTCAGCCCCATATATTATTAATATAATTAAAATATATTATTAATATATAATTAAAAATAAAATATATAAAAGATTGCTTTTGTAAACAAAGTATTACTTAATACAATTCAATTCTTTTTTTACTTTATTTGTAATATCTGTACCAATATTAATTAATACTACTTTTCCATGACTAGAATCATCAAAATATATAATTAAAAATAAAATATATAAAAGATTGCTTTTGTAAACAAAGTATTACTTAATACAATTCAATTCTTTTTTTACTTTATTTGTAATATCTGGACCAATATTAATTAATACTCCTTTTCCAGGACTAGAATCATCAATACGCATAATTGTTGTATCTTCATTCATTACTTTTTTTAAAGTAATTAAAAATTTTTGTATAATAGGAGATATTAATTCTTTTTCTTTATTTAATAAATCATTAGTAATCATTTTTTGAAATGAATCTTTTTTTTTCAATAAAATTTCATTTTTATCAAAGTTATTAAATGACATTTCGTAATTAATTTTTTTTAAATAATTTTCATAATTATTTATTAATACTTCTAATTTTTTTTTATATGAAATATATTCAGGCATATTAGAAAATACCTCCCAACTATTTACACAAACAATTTTATAAGGTTTAATTACATTTTTAGGGAAAATGTTGTTATTATACAATCCTAAAAATGATATAATTATTAAAAATATAATAATTATATTTTTCATAAATTTGTTTTTTATAAACATAAGATTTTATTTATTTATTTTTCCAATAAATAATTAATTTTCCATTTTGAATTATTATCAAATCCATATCCTATATCAATTCCAACAACTCCTAAAATAGGAATATATATACGAATACCAGTTCCTATAGATCTATTTAATTTAAAAGGATTATATTCATAATATGATTTATATGTATTTCCACCTTCTAAAAATCCTAATCCCCAAATTTTAATTTGATCAGAAAAAATAAATGGTAAATAAATTTCAATAATAAATTTATTAAAAATAATACCTCCCATATTATTTGAATTATAACCTCTAATACTATTAAATTTATTTGATTTTAAATCATTGTTAAATCCAAATTCTGATCCAATTTTTGTTACAAAGGTTGAAAACAATTTTTTATACCAAAATATTGATGATTTGATTTTAAAATATTCATGAAAAGAATTATTTCTTATTAATGATGGAGTTAATGTTGTATTTATTTCAAATATTGAACCACTAATAGGAAAAATTTTATTGATTAAAGAATCACGTTTAAATTTTAACATTAAATATATATCATATAATGATTTTGAGTAATCACAATTAAAAGATAAATTAATATTAGAATATTTATTAATAATATTATTCATTCCTAATGAATATGATTTAGAATTATTATTAGATTTATCATATTTAATAAGAAGAGTAGATTTACTTAATGGTTTAGACCACAAAAATCCTATAGAATTATTTAATCCTATTTTTTTATACAATGATAGATATTCTCCATCTCCTTGAGGAATAAAATTAAATGAATCTCTTTTTTTTAAAAAATCTGAAATAGAAAAATTATTAATGTTTAAAGTTACAGTTCCTGTAATATGTTTATTAACTAATCCACCTTCTAATTTAATTTGAGAATTTCTTTTTTCTAAAAAATTCCAATCTAAATCTACAGTATTATTATTATTATATTTTATATAAGGACTATTTTTATCTAAATCACCTAATTCTTTTAAATTATTAAAAGTATTTTTAATTTCTTCTTGAGAAAAGATTTCTCCTGGTAATGTAGTTATTCTACTCATTAGAACATTATCTTTAGTTTTTAAATTTCCTGAAATATTAATTTTATTAAAAGTCATTAATGGTCCTTCTTTTATATCTATAAATAGATCAATTTTATTATCTACAATTTTTTCACTAAAATTTATATTACAGAATAGATAACCTTTTTTTAAATAAAGAGAAGTAATGTTATTAATAATATTATTATTAATATAATTTAAATTATAAACATCACCTTTATTAAAATTTAATACATCAATTAGATATAATTGATTAATATTTTTATTACCATTAAAATAAATATTATTTACATAATATTTTTTTCCTTCATAAATTTTTATATGTATAATATAATCATCAGAAGTTTTATCAATATTATCTTTTATTATTTTTGCATCTATATAACCTAAAGATTTATAATAATTAATTATATTAATTTTATCTAATTCATATTTATTTTTAATAAAAATAGATTTATTTTTAAAATTAAAATTTTTAAAATTTTTAAAATTAAAATTTTTCAAATTTTTAAAATTAAAGGATTTTTTAGTCTCTTTCATAAGACTTAATAATTTTCTATCAGATATAATTTTATTTCCTTCAAATAATATTTCTTTTATTTCATTTATTTTACCCTTATTAACATTAATAAATAATTGATTATTTTTGATTGTCAAAATAATGTTAACGTTATTATATCCTTTTTTTAAAAAAAATTTTTTTATAAGTATTTTAACATATGAAATCCAAAAATTACTAATTGGTATCTGATATATTAAGACTCCATTTTTATCAAAAAATAATTTTTTAGACAAAAAATTATTTATAATTTCTTTAAATTCACATAATTTTATACCGATTAATTCTATATTATAAATAGAAGGTAAATTTTTTTTTTTCAAAAAAAAATTTAAATAAATATTATTATTGATAATATTATCAATATAAATATGTATATCTGAAAAAAAACCATTATTATGTAATTTTTTTAAAAAAGTAGCAAATTTCTCTTTATATATTTTATCACCAATCTTTAAGTCAATTAAATTTAATATTTTTTTATTATTAAATTTTGTATCTCCTGTTATTTTTATATCTGCTAAAGTATAAACTAATAAATCGTTAATTTTTTTTTTAATTAAATTATTATTATTAAATTCAATTAATTTATTTTTTTTTGAAAAAAAATTTTTATAATTTAAATTAGCATACCAATATATTAGTAATATAAGTAATATTAATAATATTATATATTTTTTATTTTTTTTCATATTTAATTTTTAAAAAATATTTTATCTCACAATCCATTTCACGTTATTTATATATTTTATATTATATATATTTTTTTAATTTAAAAAAAATATTTTATCTACCAATCCACATTAATTTTTCACGTAATGTTTTATAAAAAATTTTTTTATTTTTTTGTATAATTTTTACATTAAATGGTGCTTTCTTAATATATAATTCAATATTTGTATTTAATATATATAATCTTGTATCTAATGATATTGAATAAACATTGCTAGCACTATGAATTTTTAAATGAATATTTTTATTATTTGGAATAATTAAAGGACGATAAAAAAGATTATGTGGAGCTATAGGAGTAATAACAAAATTTTGATTTTCTGGAGTAATAATAGGTCCACCACAACTTAGTGAATATCCTGTAGAACCTGTAGGAGTAGATATAATTAATCCATCAGCCCAATAAGAGGTTAAAAATTCATCATCTATTATAGTATCTATAGTTATCATTGATACAGTATTATTACGAAATAATACTATTTCATTTAATGCAATATTAAATATATTAATATCTTTTATAGATGTTTCTAATAATAAAAGATTACGTATAGAAGAATATAATTTCTTCTTAAATATAAGATCTAAATTTTTTATAAAAAAATCTTTACTAAAAGTAGATAAAAAACCTAAATGTCCTGTATTTATTCCTAAAATAGGAAGACCAGAATCTCTAACAAATATTAAAGAATCTAATATTGTACCATCACCTCCAAAAGTAAACATAAAATCAAAACCTTTTATAATATCTTTATAAGATATATATATTGGCAAATATTTAAATTTTTCAAATTCTTTAAAAGAATTTAAAATTTTATAAAAATTTTTTTCTATATATATAGAAATAGAATTATTATATGAATATGTTAAAAATTTAATAATATAATTAATATTTTTTTTATCTATACTATGTCCATAGACAGCTATTTTCATTAATTAATAATTACAATTAAAATTTAATTAAAATTTAATTAATAATTACAATTAATTACAATTAAAATTTAATGAAATAAAATATATATAAATTTTTACATAAATGAAAAAAAATTATTTACGTTTAAATCATTATATATCAAATAGTGGAATAGTATCAAGAAGAAAAGCTGATCATTTAATAAAACTAGGCCTTATAAAAGTAAATGGAAAAATTATTAATAAGATAGGATATAAAATTAATATAAATGATAATATCATATATAATAATTATTTAATCAAACCTAAAAAAAAAATTTATTTATTATTAAATAAACCTAAAGGTATTATAACAACTACTTCTGATGATAAAAATCGTAAAACTGTTATAGATATATTATCAAAAAAAATTACTATAAAATATAGAATTTATCCTGTTGGTCGTTTGGATAAACAAACTACAGGTATATTATTATTAACAAATGACGGAAATATAACAAAAATATTAACTCATCCAAAATATAAAATTAAAAAAGGTTATAATGTTATTTTAAATAAAAATTTAAATAAATTAGATTTAAAAAAAATTAAAAATGGTATTTATTTATCTGAAGGTATAACTAAAATAGATAAAATTCATTATATAAATAATTCATTAAATGAAATATTTATTGAATTACATATAGGTTGGAATAGAGTAATAAGACGTATATTCAATTTTTTAAATTATAAAATAATTAAACTTGATCGTATTTTTTTAGGTAAAATTAAAAATAATTTAAAAGAAGGTAAATGGAGATTTTTAACAAAAAAAGAAATTATTTATTTAAATAATTTAAATAAGTGATTTATTCTATTGCTAAATCCTTATTATATTTTTTTATATATAATAGAAACATTATGTCCACCAAATCCAAAAGTATTACACATACTTATATTTATATTTCTTTTTTTAGCTTTATTTTTCGTTAAATTTAATTTATTATTTATCATTTTATCAATATTAAAAATATTAATTGTAGGAGGAATAATATTTTTAGTTAAAGGCAATATAGCTGCTATAGTTTCTATTGCACAAGATGCACCTAATAAATGACCTGTCATTGATTTTGTTGAATTTATATTTATGTTAAAAACATTTTCTTTAAATAAATGTTCAATAGCTTTTATTTCTGTTATATCTCCTAATATAGTAGATGTACCATGAGCATTTATGTGATCAACTTCTGAAGTATGAATATTAGCATCTTCTAATGCATTTTTCATAGCATTTATTATTCCTTTCCCTTCAGGATCAGGAGCTGTTATATGATATGCATCATTTGATAATCCTACTCCCTTTATTTCAGCATACATTTTACTTTTTCTTGATTTA
Source organism: Candidatus Bostrichicola ureolyticus (assembly GCA_029851085.1). Lineage (GTDB taxonomy): Bacteria > Bacteroidota > Bacteroidia > Flavobacteriales > Blattabacteriaceae > Bostrichidicola > Bostrichidicola ureolyticus_A. The sequence goes on from CP100318.1 coordinate 143,316, forward strand.
GCATGTTCATATTCTTCAATTACAATACATCCAGAACCTTCTCCTAAAACAAAACCATCTCTATCTCTATCAAAAGGACGAGAAGCTGTTTTATAATCATTATTTCGCGTAGATAAAGCATTTAATGCATTAAATCCACCTAAACTACTATATGTTATAGCTGCTTCTGAACCTCCAGCAATTATTATGTCAGCTTTTCCTAAACTTATTAAATGATAAGCATCAACAATAGCATTAGCAGATGATGCACAAGATGATACAGTTGCGTAATTAGGTCCACAAAATCCATTATTTATAGAAATAATACCAGCAGTAATATCAATTATTATTTTAGGAATAAAAAATGGATTGTATCTAGGTATATAATTTTTTTTAAAAAAATTAAATGTCTCCTGTTCAAAAGTTAAAATACCTCCAAGACCTGAACCCCAGATAACACCTATACGATTTTTATTTTTATTATATAATTTTAATCCACTATCAATAATAGCTTCTTCAGAAGCTATTATTCCATATTGGGTACATAAATCTAATTTATGTTTTTCTTTTTTAGAAAAAAAAAGATTTTGATCATAATTTTTAATTTCACAAGCAAATTTTGTTTTAAAATTTGTAGTATCAAAAGATTTAATTAAATTACAACCATTTTTTCCGTTAATTAATGAATTCCAATAATCATTAACATTATTTCCAATAGGAGTCAATGCTCCTAATCCTGTAATTATTACTCTTTTAAAATTCATTTTTTATCTTTATTTTGACGTTTTTCTATATAAGAAATAGCATCACCTACAGTATAAATTTTTTCTGCATCCTCATCAGAAATTTCAATATTAAATTCTTTTTCATATTCCATAATAATTTCAACCTGATCTAATGAATCTGCTCCTAAATCATTAATAAAATTAGATTCATGTTTAATTTCATTTGCATCAACTCCTAATTTTTCTACAATAATTGCTATTACTTTGGATGAAATATCTGACATATTAATTAATATTTTAATTTCTAAATTACAATTTCTCAATATCACATACCATAATATTTATAATATTATTATTAACTTCAACTAGACCCCCATTTATTTTAAATAATAAAATATTTTTTTTTTGGATTATTTTAATTATTCCTGAATCTAAAATAGATAAAATAGAATCATGATTATTAAAAATTTGAAAATATCCCATAATTCCTGGAACAATTACACAATAAGTATCTCCATTATATACTATTTTTTCTGGAGTAATTATATATACTATCATTAATTATATATTTTGTATTACTTCTTTAATTGTTCCTTTAAAATTAAAAGCTGATTCTGGTATTTTATCTAAATTGCCATTAATAATCATATTAAATCCTTCAATAGTATCTTTAATATCAACGAATTTTCCTGCAATTCCAGTAAATTGTTCTGCTACATGAAATGGTTGAGATAAAAATTTTTGTATACGTCTAGCACGATGAACTATAATTTTGTCTTCATCACTTAATTCTTCTAATCCCAAAATTGCTATAATATCTTGAAGAACGTTATAACGTTGAAGGATTTCTTTTACACGTTGAGCACACATATAATGTTCTTTTCCTATAATATCATAAGATAAAATATTTGAACTTGATTCAAGAGGATCTATAGCTGGATAAATTCCTAAAGAACTTATTTTCCTTGATAATACAGTAGTAGCATCAAGATGTGAAAATGTAGTTGCTGTAGCTGGATCAGTTAAATCATCTGCAGGTACATATATCGCTTGTACAGAAGTTATAGATCCTTTTTTTGTTGAAACAATTCTTTCTTGCATCATTCCCATTTCTGATGCTAAAGTAGGTTGATAACCTACTGCAGAAGGTATTCTTCCCAATAAAGTAGAAACTTCTGATCCAGCTTGAATAAAACGAAATATATTATCAATAAAAAATAATACATCGCGACCACTACTATCACGATAATATTCAGCTAATGTTAAACCTGATAAAGCAACTCTATATCGAACTCCAGGAGGTTCATTCATTTGTCCAAATACAAAAGTAGCTTTAGAATTTTTTAATTCATTTTTATCTACTTTAGTAAGATCCCAATTTCCTTCTTTCATTGATTTCATAAAATTTTCACCATATTTAATTATACCTGCTAAAAGCATTTCTCTTAATAAATCATTACCTTCACGAGTACGTTCTCCTACACCTACAAATACAGAAAATCCTCCATGTTTTTTTGCAATATTATTAATTAATTCTTGTATTAAAACAGTTTTTCCTACTCCAGCACCACCAAAAAGTCCTATTTTTCCACCTTTTACATAAGGTGCTATAAGATCAATTACTTTAATTCCTGTATATAAAATTTCTACAGAATTTGAAATATTTTGTAATTCAGGTGCTGATCTATGAATAGGTAATTTTTTACATTGATTACTAATTTTTCCTAAACCATCAATATCATTCCCAATTACATTAAATATGCGACCATTAATTTCATCACCAATAGGCATAAGAATAGGTTTACCATTGGATATAACTTCTTGATTACGTTTTAAACCATCAGTAATATCCATTGAAATACAACGTACTATATTTTCTCCAATATGTTGTTGTACTTCTAATATAATTTTATATCCTATATAATTGAAAGTTTCAAGTGAATCGTAAATTTTTGGTAAATCTTTATCAAATATTACATCAACCACAGGTCCCATAATTTGTACAATTTTTCCTTTTAAATTTTTCATAATATAGATTATGTAATCAAATCAAATAAATTATTTTAATATAATTTATTATTATTATTTTTAAATAAATATTGACGAATATGGAAAATGAAGAATTATATTCAATAATAAATAATAGCAAAATAGAAATGGAAAAATATTTATTAGTTTTAAAAAAAAAATTTTCACATATAAGAGCTGGAAAAGCTCATACATCAATGATTGAAGAAATAAAAGTTGAATATTATGGTAGTATTATTCCTTTAAAAAAAATAGCTAATATAAGTATTTTAGATGCAATTACTTTAATTGTACAACCTTGGGAAATTACTACATTATCTAATATAAATAAAGCAATTATAAATGCAAATATAGGTTTAATGCCATCTAATAATGGAGAATTATTACATATTAGATTACCATTTCTTTCTGAAGAAGGACGAAAAGAATTAGTAAAAAAAGTTAAATCTGAAACTGAAAAATCTAAAATAGATATTCGTAATGTTCGTAAAAATGCTAATAAATATTTAAAAAAAGTAAAAGGAATATCTAAAGATATATTAAAAAATATAGAAGATGAAATACAAGAACTTACTAACGTATATATAAAAAATATAGAAAATATATCAAAATTAAAAGAAAAAGAAATATTAACAGTATGAAATATAATAATATTAAAAATATTTTATCTAAAAAAGATATATCCAAAAATATAATTATAAAAGGTTGGGTACGTGCTTTTCGCAGTTTTAGATTTCTTGAAATTAATGATGGTTCTACATTACAAAATATACAAATTTTTATTAATAATAATTTTGATAAATCTTTTTTAAAAAAAATTAATATTAATACTTCAATTGAAGTCCATGGAACAATTGTAAAAAGTAAAGGAAAAAAACAAGATATTGAAATATATGCTAAATCAATTCATATTTTTTATTCATCTGATATAAGAGAACTACAAAAAACTATTTTACAACCTAAAAATCATAGTTTAAAAAAACTTCGAGAACAAGCACATTTACGTTTTAGAACTAATATTTTTAGTGCTATTATGCGAATACGTCATAATTTATCTTTTGCTATTCACAAATTTTTTAATGAAAAAGGTTTTTTTTATATTCACACTCCAATTATCACATCTATAGATGCTGAAGGTGCAGGAAAAATGTTTCGTGTTACAACATTAGATATTAATGAAAAATGTGATAATAAACGTGATTTTTTTGGAAAAAAAACATATTTAACAGTTTCTGGACAATTAGAAGCAGAAGCAGCAGCTTTAGCTTTAGGAAAAGTATATACTTTTGGTCCTACTTTTAGAGCAGAAAATTCTAATACATATAGACATTTATCTGAATTTTGGATGATAGAACCTGAAATAGCTTTTTATGAATTAAATGAAACTATTCAGTTAGCAATAAAATTTTTGAAATTTATTATTTTGTATGTTACAAAATATTGTAAGGAAGATTTAAATTTTTTAAATGATTTTAAAAAAAAACAAAATACAATTAATTATTTAGAATCAATTTTAAATAAATCTTTTGAAATAATTAGTTATACTTCTGCTATAAATATTTTGCAAAAAAATTTTACTAATATAGTTTGGGGTATTGATTTACAATCTGAACATGAAAAATTCTTAGTAGAAAAATATTTTAAATCACCAGTTGTATTATTTGATTATCCTGAAAAAATAAAAGCTTTTTATATGCGTTTAAATAAAGATGAAAAAACTGTTAGTGCTATGGATATTCTTTTACCTAATGTAGGTGAAATAATAGGTGGTTCTCAACGTGAAGAACGTTATGATATTTTGTATAAACGTATTCATAAAATGAATATTAATAATATTAAATGGTATTTAGACACTAGACGATTTGGATCTGTTCCTCATAGTGGATTTGGATTAGGTTTTGATAGATTAGTTCAATTTATTACGTGTATGAATAATATACGTGATGTAATTCCTTTTCCTAGAATACCTGGAAATGCAGATTTTTAATTACAAAATTTTATGTTAAAAGAAATATCATATCAAAAATTAGAAACAAAACTTTCTCCTCAACAAATTCAATTAATGAAATTAGTTCAATTACCAAAATTAGCTTTTGAAGAAAGAATAATTCAAGAATTGGAAGAAAACCCTGCAATTGAAGAAGAACAAAAAGAAGAAATTGATGAGTCTTATAAAGAAGAAAATGATATTGATTTATCATATTATTCACCTTTATCTAAAAAGAAAAATTATTTAGAATCTGTATATACAATACATTCTAATAGTTTATATGAACATTTAAAAAATCAATTACAAATATTTTTTTTAAAAAAAGAAGATTATATTATAACTGAATTTATTATAGGTTGTTTAGATAAAGATGGTTATTTACGTAGATCTATTAATAGTATAGCAAATGATTTAACATTATTGTTAAATATAAAAATTAATGAATCTAAAATAGAAAAATTAATTTGTAATTATATTCAAAAATTAGAACCCTATGGTATAGGAGCTAGAAATTTACAAGAATGTTTAATTTTACAATTAAAGAATAAATCTAAAACTACTTCCATTGATTTAGCAATCAAAATTCTTAAAATTTCTTTTAAAGAATTTTATAAAAATAATTATAAACAAATAATGAAAAAATTTTCAATTTCTAAATTGAAACTTAAGGAAGCTATTTATCAAATTAAAAAATTAAATCCAAAACCAGGTATTATTTATTCTGAAATAAATTATAATACAAATTATATTATTCCTGATTTTATTGTTACAAATATTAATGGAAAATTAGAAATTTCATTAAATAATATAAATATTCCTAATTTAAAAATATCATATTCATATATTGAAATGTTCAAATATTACAAAAATTCCACACCAAAAAATAAGACTTTTTTTTTTATTAAAAAAAAAATTGAAACAGCTAAATTATTTATAAATGCTATAAAACAACGTGAAAATACATTATTATTAACAATGAATGCAATTATAAATTTACAAAAAGAATATTTTAATACGGGTGATAAATTAAAAATAAAACCTATGATTTTAAAAGATATTTCAAAACAAATTGGAATGGATGTATCTACTATTTCTCGCGTAGTTAATAGCAAATATGTATCTACAGAATATGGAACTTTTTTAATTAAAAATCTTTTTTCTGAAAAATTAATTAATAAAAATGGTAAAAAAATATCCACTATAGAAGTAAAAAAAATATTAATGGATTTTATTAATCAAGAAAATAAAAATCAACCTTTTACTGATAATAAATTAAGTCAAATATTAAAAAATAAAGGATATATTGTTGCTAGACGCACTATTTCTAAATATAGAGAACAACTTAATATTCCTATTGCTAGATTAAGAAAATCATTTTAATTATTTATTGGAGAGATGGCCGAGTGGTTTAAGGCGCACGTCTGGAAAGCGTGTTCATAATGAATGTCAAGGGTTCGAATCCCTTTCTCTCCGCTTGTTTTGTTGTGCAGGTGAAGGGAGTTGAACCCTTATGCAATAAGCACTAGATCCTAATTCTAGCGTGTTTACCAATTTCACCACACCTGCTAAAATAAAATATTATTATTATAATCAAGAAATTTATATTCTAAATATTTAAAAGAATATCTAGGAATTATTTTAATCCATTTTTTATATTTAAAAAACCATTTTAATTGAATAGAAAATAAACCTTTTTGTAAATAAGCGGCTATAAAAGGATGTATGTGCAAAATAATTCCATTATTATTTTTTATTATAATATTGATTATAGATTCTATATAATAAATATGCGCTATTGGAGATTCTATTTTATTATTTGGATTAGATTCAGTAGTATTTATATTTAATTCTGGACGTACACGTTTACGTGTAATTTGTATTAAACAAAATTTGCTAAGAGGTAATATTTTATGTTTTGCTTTATCATTTTTCATTTCATTTTTTATATGTTCATAAAGTTTTTTTCTATTGTTAGATAAAGACATATCTATAGCATCAATTACTATAATACCTCCCATATCTCTCAAACGAATTTGTCTAGCTATTTCAGTAGCAGCTAGCATATTAATTTCTAATGCTGTATTTTCTTGATTTCCATTAATATGTTTGCCACTGTTAATATCAATAACATGAAGTGCTTCAGTATGTTCAATTACCAAATAAGCACCTTTTGTAAGAGTAACATTCTTACCAAACAAAATTTTTATTTGTTTTTCTATACCATATTTTTCAAATATTGGAATTATACCTTTATAATATTTAATTATATTAATTTTATGTGGTGCAATAATAGAAATATTAGCCTTTATTTCTTTATAAATAGCTTCATCATCACAAATTATTGAAGTATAATCATCATTAAAAGTATCTCTTAATATACAATAGGCTCTATCTTTTTCACTTAATAGTTTATATGGTTTTTTTGATTTATTAATAATATTAATCACATTATTCCATTTATTTATTAAATAAATAATCTCTTTTTTAATAGATTCAATTTTTTTTTTAAAAGCTATTGTTCTAATAATAAATCCAAAATTATTAGGTTTTATATTTTTCACAATAGATATTAATCTATTTTTTTCTTTATTATCTTTAATTTTTTTTGAAATTAAAATTTTATCTGAAAAAGGCATAAGTATTAAATATCTCCCAGCAATAGATATTTCAGAAGTAAGTCTATGACCTTTATTAGAAATAGGTTCTTTTGAAATTTGGACTAAAATTTGTTGTCCAGGTTGTAATAAATCTGTTATTAATCCTTTTTTAGATAAATTAATTTTTAATTTAAATAAATTAATTGATGATTTAAAAAATTGAGTACCTAAATCTCGATAATGTAAAAATGCATCTTTGGATGACCCAATATTAATAAATGCAGCATTTATACCTAAAGCTATTGTTTTAACTATTCCTACATAAAGATCTCCTACAGAGAATTTATTAATATTTTCATTATGAAGTTCTATTAATTTTCCTTTTTCTAAAATAGCTATAACAACTCCTTTTTGTGTGCTTATTATTAACTTCATTTTCCTACATTAAAAAAAATTTTTTTTTACTTTTTTTTATGTCTATTTTTTCTACTTCTTTTTTTTCTTTTGTGGGTAGCAATTTTATGTTTTTTTCTTTTTTTTCCATTTGGCATAATTCAATTCATAGATAAAAATGATTAACAAAATAACATTTTTTTTTATTATTTTAATTATTAAAATAACTAAATATACGCTATCATAATATTATACATAATATTATTAATATTGCTATTATTATTAGCAGCTATAATAGCCGGTGCTGAAATAGCATTTTTTTCTATTAATAAAAAACAACTTGAAAAAGAAAAAAAAAAAGATATTATTAAAGCTAATATTGTAATTAATATTATTAATAATAGAAAAAAACTTTTAGCATCTCTTCTTATATCTAATAATTTTTTAAATATTGGAGTAGTAATACTTTCTTCTTTTTTAATAAATAAGTATTTTACTTTTCCAAATATTCATTTATTTAAAATAAATATATCTTTCAAATTTTTATTGGAAGTAGTAGGAATAACCTTTATTTTACTATTATTTGGAGAAATAATACCAAAAATATATGCTAGTAAAGATAATTTCAAATTTGCGGTATTTATGTCCAAACCTATTTATTTTATTAATAAAGTATTAAATCCATTGATTTATATTATGATGATAATGTCCAATTATATAGAACAATGGATAAAAAAACCAAAAAAACTTTCTTTATATCAACTTTCACAAGCTTTAAAAATTACCATAAATAAAAAATATGATAAAGATATGATTTTTCTTAGAAAGATAATTAATTTTGGAAATATTGAAACACGTCAAATAATGACTCCTCGTATAGATATTTTTGCTTTAAATTATGATACATCTTATGAAGATGTATTAAATATAATTATATCAGAAGGATATTCTCGTGTTCCTGTTTATAAAGAAAATATAGATAATATTGAAGGTCTTTTATTTGTTAAAGATCTTTTACCATTTATTAATAAAATAAATTTTAATTGGAATAAACTTGTGCATTTACCTTTTTTTATACCTGAAAATAAAAAATTAGACGATTTATTAAAAGATTTTAAAGAGAAAAAAATACATTTAGCTATTGTTGTAGATGAATATGGAGGTACTTGTGGATTAGTAACATTTGAAGATGTTATTGAAGAAATTATAGGTGATATAAAAGATGAATATGATGAAGAAAATCTTTCTTATATTAAAGAAGATAAGAATAAGTATATTTTTGAAGGTAAAATTTCATTAATAGATTTTTATAGATTGATGCAAATAAAAGAAGAAAATTTATTCGAAAAACATAAAGGAAATGCAGATACTTTAGGAGGTTTTATAATGCAAATAAATAAAAAATTACCTTTAATAAAACAAAAAATAAAATTTTATAATTATATATTTATCATTCAATCAGTTGATAAAAAAAGAATAAAACGTATAGAAGTAATTAGAAAAACTAATAAGTGGTCTCAGTTGGAATTGAACCAACGACCCCCTGATTATGAGTCAGGTGCTCTAACCAACTGAGCTATGAGACCTTTAATATAAAAATAAATATTTATTTTTAATTTATTCTTTTTAATTCTTCTTCAAGAAATAAAATTTTATTTGAAATATCAAATTCTTTTTTACGTTCTAAATCAATTATATTTTTAGGAGCATATAATAAAAATTGGGTATTAAATAATTTATTACGTAATAATGTCAAAAAATTTTTATAAAAAATAATTTTTTGTTGTATTTTATTTTTATAATTTTTAATATTTAAATTATAATTTATTGTAATAAAAAATTCATCATTATCTATAATAAATGACAAAAAATTATTTTTAGATGGTTTTTTTTGAATAAAGATTATATTATATATATATGCTAATTTTCTAATTATTGGATAATAATATTTATTATTATTTTTTTTTAAAATTAATAATGAAAATTTATTATATTTTAATATATTTTGCATTGAATGTAAACGTTCAATTATTTTTAATGTATTTTCAAATTTATTTAAAATTAAAATATTATATGATTTAATAATGGGAAATTTTGTAATAATCAATGCATCATTAATTGAACGTTTTTTTAATAACTGCCATATTTCTTCAGTTATAAAAGGCATATATGGATGCAAAATTTTTAATAAATATTCAAAATATTTTATAGTATAAAAATATATATTAATAGATATACTATTATTAATAGGTTTAATAATTTCAATATATAATGAACAAAAATCTTTCCATATTAATTTATATATTAACATTAAAGCATTATAAATTTTATATTCTTTTAAAAAGAAATCTATTCTTTTTAAAGAAAAATAAAATTTATGTTTAAACCATTTAATAGCTATATTTGAATATATATCACACATTTTATATTCAATTTTCCATGATTTAATTAATCTAAAAACATTCCAAATTTTATTAGCAAAATTTCTACCTTGAATGCAAATTGATTCATTAAAACATATATCATTTCCTGCATTATTATTTAATAATAATCCTACACGAATACTATCTGCTCCATATTTATTTATAAGTTTAATAGTATCAGGATAATTTCCCAATGATTTAGACATTTTTCTACCTAAATTATCTTTAATAAGACCTGTAAAATATACAGTATTAAATGGTTTTTGTTTTCTAAAAGTATATCCTGAAATAATCATTCTAGTTACCCAAAAAAACAAAATATCAGGTGCTGTTACTAAAACATTTATAGGATAATAATATGAAATATCTTTATTATTAGGATTACGTATACCATCAAATACTGATATAGGCCATAACCAAGAAGAAAACCAAGTATCTAAAACATCTGAATCCTGTTTAAGTTTATTTTTTATATTAGGATCATTGGTTATTCTACTAGCTTTAGATAAAGCTTCTTCAAAATTTTCGGCTACAACAAAATCATTTTTTCTTTTTCCATAATAATAAACTGGTATACGATGTCCCCACCAAAGTTGTCTAGATATATTCCAATCAGATAAATTTTCTATCCAATGAATATAATTTTTTTTATATTTTTCAGGATAAAATTTTATTTCTCCATATTTAACTGCATCTAATGCTGGTTTAGCTAATTTTTTAATTTTAAAAAACCATTGTAATAAAAGTCTTGATTCAACAATAGCTTTAGTACGTTCTGATAAACGTATTGTATGTAAATAATTTTCTACTTTAAATAAAGAATTGATTTCTTTAAGTTCTTTAATAATTTCTTTACGAACTTCAAAACGATCTTTTTTATAAAAATGTAATCCATTTTTATTGAAAGTAGCATCTTCATTAAAAAGATCTATAATTTCTAAATTATGAGTATCTGCCAATATTTTATCATTAATATCATGAGCAGGAGTAACTTTTAAACATCCAGTTCCAAATGATATATCTACATATTTATCTTCAATAATAGGAACAGAACGATTAACAATAGGAACTATAACTCTTTTACCTTTATATTTAGTATAACGAGAATCTTCAGGATTTATACAAATAGCAGTATCACCTAAAATAGTTTCAGGACGTGTAGTAGCTATTATAATAGAATCATTTTCTCCATCAATTTTATATTTAATATAATATAATTTATCATGTCGTTTTTCATAAATAATTTCTTCATCTGAAATTGTAGTTTTAGCTTCTGGATCCCAATTAACCATACCATACTTTCTATAGATTAATCCTTTATTATATAATTCAATAAAAACTTTAATAACTGATTGATATAATTCTTTATCCATAGTAAATTTACTACGTTTCCAATCACAAGAACATCCTATTTTTTTTAATTGATCAAATATTATTTTAATATATTTATTAGACCAATTCCATACACGATCTAAATACAATTTTCTTCCTAAAATTTCTTTAGATAAATTTTCTTTTTTTAATTCATAGATAATTTTTGCTTCAGTAGCAATAGATGCATGATCAGTACCAGGAATCCAACAAGTGTTATATCCTTTCATTCTAGCTAATCGTATTAAAACATCTTGTACTGTATTATTTAATATATGACCAATATGAAGTATACCAGTAATATTAGGTGGTGGAATTACTAAAACATATGGTTTTCTATTATCAGGTTTTGAACTAAAATAATCTGCATTAATCCATTGTTTATAATGTTTAGATTCTATCAATTTGTGATTATATCTAATTGGTAATTCCATATTTATTAATAATTAACTTAAAATTAAGTAGGTCTATAAGCCGGATTCTGTATTTATATAAAATATAAATCTTTATCATTTATCTAGGATAATAGTTACCTATTATCTCCAACTGCCTACCATCTGATAATATACGAGCAATATAATCAGTATATTTGGCATTTCACCACGTAGAGTTTACCTGATTTCACTACAGCCTTACTGTACTTGCTTTCTGTTGCACTAGTCCTCACCTTTCGGTGTACGGGAGTTACCCGTTACGTTGCTCTATGGTGTCCGGACTTTCCTCATCTTTTAGACGCGATAAAGTGACCTACTTAATTATTAAAATAATATGCTTTAATAATTTTATTAACTAAATAATGACGTAAAATATCATTTTCATTAAAAATGATAAATTTAATACCATTTATATTATTTAATATATTCATAACTTCTAATAATCCTGATTTATTATGATTAGGTAAATCAATTTGACCAGGATCTCCATTTATTATAAATTTAGCATTTTTTCCAATACGAGTTAAAAACATTTTCATTTGAACATTAGTAGTATTTTGTGCTTCATCTAATATTACAAAAGCATTATCCAATGTACGTCCTCTCATAAATGCTAAAGGTGCAATTTCAATAATTTTTTTATCAAAAAATTCTATTAATTTTTCATATTTAATCATTTTATTTAAAGCCTGATAAATAGGTTGTAAATAAGGATTAAATTTTTCTCTAAGATCTCCAGGAAGGAACCCCAAATTTTCTCCGACTTCTATTGCAGGTCTTGTTAAGATAATACGTTTTATAATTTTTTTTTTAAAAGCTTGAACGGCTAAGGCAACACTAATATATGTTTTACCTGTTCCTGATGGACCAATTGCAAAAACTATATCATTTGTTTTAATAGCTTCTACTAAAGTTAATTGATTTTTTGTTTTAGTAAAAATGGGTTTTCCATTAATACAAGTAATAATAGGTTTAGTTTTTATTTCAAAAACATCATTTTCAGATAAAATAATTTCTTCAATATTATATTTATTTAAATAACCATTTTGATTAAAAAATTTAATTAAATTGTTAATTTTTTTTTTAAATAACAATAATATATTATTATTACCTATAGCTTTTAATTCATAATCTTTAGCAATAATTTTTATTTTTGGAAAATAAGAATTTATAATTTCTAAATTATTATTATTTTCTCCATAAAAATCTTTAATAGAAAAACCAGATAAATTAATTGTTAATTCATTCAATGATATTTAATTTATTATATAATATTAATTAATTTAAACAATTAAAACTTCCCTTTCAAGAAAAATTCCAAATTTTTTATTAACATCATAAATTATTTTTTTCGATAAAGTATAAATTTCAATACCAGTAGCTTTACCATAATTAACTATTATGGAAGATTTATATATTCCTACATTACCTATTTTTTTTCCTTTCCAACCGGATTGTTCTATCAACCAACCAGAAGATAATTTTGTACAATTTTTTGAAAAATAATATCCAATCATATTAGGATTTTTTTCTTTTAAAAAATTATAATAATTATTATTAATAATTGGATTTTTAAAGAAACTTCCACAATTTCCAAGTTTTTTAAAATTAGGAATTTTATTTTTACGTATATTTGTTATTGCTTGTGTAATATCATTAAGTGTAGGTTTAATAATTTTCATTTTTTCTAACTCTTCACCTACTTCTTTATATAAAAGATTGAATTTATGATTTTTTTTTTCAATAAAAAATAAATATATAATATAACATATTTATTTTTTAATTTATTTTTAAAAATAGAATTTCTATAATTTAATTCACATGCTTTTTTATCAAAAAAAACTATTTTTCCAGTTTTAATTTCATATGCGTATAATCCTATTAATATATCTTTAATTTCTACTCCATAAGCGCCTATATTTTGTATAGGTGCTGCTCCTACAGTACCAGGAATTAAAGATAAATTTTCTAATCCACTAAATCCTTTGTTAATAGTCCAAATAACAAAATTTGTCCAAGATTCACTAGCAAAACTTGCTATAATAACATAATATGAATATTCTTTAATAATAAATTTACCTTTTAAATTTAATTTAATTATTAATCCATTAAAATTATTTACAAATAAAGTATTACTTCCATTACCTAAAATAAATTTAGGTAAATATTTAAATTTTTTATTATTAAAAATAAAATTTAAACTTTTTAAAGTATTTATTTTTATAAAATAATTAGTTTTTACATTTATTTTAAATGTATTAAAATGCTTTAAACAAACATTTTTTCTAAAATTCATAATGAATATTAAAAAATTATATAAACAATATATTATTAGTTCAGGAATATCAATAGATACTAGAAAATCAATAAAAAATAAATTATTTTTCGCAATAAAAGGTAAAATTTATGATGGAAATTGTTTTGCTAATGAAGCTATTTTAAAAGTAGCTTTAGGAGTAGTTATTGATAATAAAAAATATTATTTACCTTTTAAAAATTTTTTTTTAGTAGAAAATTGTATTACTGCTTTACAAGAATTAGCTATTTTTCATAGAAAAAAGTTTAATATTCCTTTTATAGCAATTACTGGAAGTAATGGTAAAACCACTACTAAAGAATTACTTTTTACGATATTATCTACTCAATATAAAACATTTGCAACAAAAAATAATTTAAATAATCATATAGGTGTACCTATTACTATACTTTCTATTCCAAAAGATACTCAAATTGTTGTTATAGAAATTGCTTCTAATTATACAGGAGAAAGAAAATTTTTATGTGAATTAGTTAAACCTAATTATGGATATATAACTAATTTTGGATATGCTCATCTTGAAGGTTTTTCTAATTTAGAAGGAGTTATTAATGAAAAATCAGAATTATATTCATATATCAAACGTTATGGAAAACTTGTTTTTATTAATGCTGATGATCCTTTACAGATACAAAAAAGTTTAGGAATTGATACATATCAATTTTCTAAAACTAATAATTATAATTTATTTATAAAACCAATATATAAATCCAATTATTTTTGTTTTTTGTTTAAAAAAAAAATTATATATACAAATATATATGGTAAATATAATATTACTAATGTAGCAATAGCTATTGCTATAGCATATTATTTTAATATTTCTATAAACAATATTATTAAATCTTTAGAAAAATTTAAAACAATAAATAATCGTTCTCAAATTTTGATAAAAAAACAATTTTATATCATACTAGATGCTTACAATGCTAATCCTAGTAGTATGATAGAATCTATTAATAATTTAAATTATTTAAACAAAAATATTAAAAAATATGCTATACTAGGAGATATGTTTGAATTAGGAATTCATATGCAATCTATGCATGAATATATAGTAAATATAGCTATTGAAAGTAATATAGATTATATTTATTTAATAGGACATTTGTTTAATAAAATTACTATTGATAATAGTAAAATTAAAATTTTTAATAAAAAAAAAGATATAATTATTTATTTGAATAATAATTTAAAAAAAGGAATTCTTTTAATAAAAGGATCTAGAAAAATGAATTTAGAATATATAGTTGATTATTTAAAATAAATAATATCTTTGTGTTAAAGGTAATTTATCGGATGGATTAGATAATATTTTTTCATTATTTATAGATACTATATGAGATTTAGGATCTATTTCTATTATTGGTATTTCATTATTTAATATAAGATCTTTTTTAGAAATATTTCTACAATTTTTAACTGATTTAATTTGTTTTTTTACATTTAAATTAAAAATATTACCATTTTCTATAGAAATTTTTGATACAAAAATAGCATTTAATTCAGGATTATTATATCCAAACATAGTACGATACATAAATGGTTGGGTAGTAGAAATTGCAGCATTAGGATCTCCTATAATTGCATATGTAATCATACCACTTTTTAATACCAACTCAGGTTTAGTTCCAAAAAATGATGGTTTCCATATAACTAAATCAGCAATTTTTCCTACTTCAATTGATCCTACATAATCAGATATACCATGTGTAATGGCAGGATTTATTGTATATTTTGCTATATAACGTTTTACTCTAAAATTATCATCATCAGATATATTATCATCATTATTATTTTTTTTTAATATTCCATATTCTTTTTTCATTTTATCTGCTGTTTGCCATGTACGTCTTATAACTTCTCCAATTCTTCCCATAGCTTGAGCATCTGAATTAATAATACTAATAGCACCTAAATCATGTAACACACCCTCAGCTCTTATAGTATTATTTCTAATACGTGATTTTGCAAAAGCAATATCTTCATCAATTTTATTATCTAAATGATGACACATCATTAGCATATCAAAATGTTCTTCTATAGTATTTATAGTATAAGGTAGAGTAGGAGTAGTTGATGATGGTAAAACATTATTATTGGAAATTATTTTAAGTATATCTGGAGAATGTCCACCTCCTGCTCCTTCTACATGATATGCATGAATAGTTCTATTATTAATAGATTTTATGGTATCTTCTATATATCCAGATTCATTTAATGTATCTGTATGAATATTAATTTGTATATCAAATTCTTCAGCTATATTTAAACATTTATCAATAACATTAGGAGTACTTCCCCAATCTTCATGAATTTTTAATGCACCGGCTCCTGCTTCTATCTGTTCTATCAAAGATTTTCTTCCTAAACTATTTCCACAACCCATAAACACAAAATTAATTGGTATATTATCTGTAGCTTTTATCATTGATTGAATATTCCATATTCCTGAAGTACAATTAGTTGCTAAAGTTCCAGTAGTAGGACCTGATCCACCACCTATAATAGTAGTAGTTCCATTTTCAAGTGCAATATTAAAAATTTCAGGACATATATAATGTACATGACTATCTACACATCCAGCAGTCACTATTTGATTTTCAGCCGATATAATTTCTGTTCCTACTCCAATAAACATACCTGGTGTCACTCCTTCCATTACCATAGGATTTCCAGCTTTACCAATTCCAGTTATTAAACCATCTTTAATACTAATATCAGCTTTAATAATTCCCCAAGTATCTATAATTATAGCATTTGTTATTACTAAATCAGCTACTCCTTCATTTCGACTAGCCACAGGATGTTGTCCCATTCCACAACGAATAACTTTTCCACTACCAAACATACATTCTTCTCCATATGTAGTATAATCTTTTTCAATTTTTATCCATAAAGAAGTATCACCTAAACGTATTTTATCTCCTACTGTAGGACCATACATACTGGCGTATATTTGTCGATTAATTTTTTTCATTATTTATTGTATTGTTTTTATATATTTCTATTAATGTAACTTCTTTAGTTTCACCAGGTTCTAAACGTATAGATTTACCAGAAGGTATATATAAACGATAATTATTTGTTCCTTCACGATTAAATTTAATTGCTGAATTAACTTCATAAAAATTAAAATGTGATCCTATTTGAATAGGTCGTGTTCCAGTATTTGTAATTTTTCTAAAAATTTTTTGTCTATTTGATAAATAGATTATTTCATTTTTAGAATGTAAATATTCTCCAGGTATAATATCATAATATTTTATAGATTGTATAGGATTACGTATAGTAACTAATTTTGTTCCATCAGGAAATGTTGCTTCTACTTGTACTTTATCAATCATTTCTGGAACACCATCCATTACTTTATCATAAGTTAAAATTTGTTTAGATTCTTTAATAATATTTTCAATAGTTTTTTTTCCCTCTCGTGCACATTCCAAAACATAACATGTAATTAATGCTATAGATTCTGGATAATTTAGTTTAATTCCTCTATTTAAACGTTTTTTAGCTAATTCTCCTGCTAAAAAAATAAAAAGTTTTTCTTTTTCACAAAAAGTTAAATGCATAAATTTAATTCATAAATTTTTTTTTACGTATAATCTATACGTAAATATTTTTATAAACAATTTAAATATAAATATTTTTTTTATTCTATACGTAAATTTTATATTATTATTTTTTTTATATAAATATTTTTTTTATTTTTAGATATCTATACGTTAATTTTATAAACGTTTATTAACGCGGGGTTAACGTTTCGCGGGGTAATTAATAATATATAGCGAACGCGGGGTAATAAATATTATTTTAATAATTATATATAATAATTATAATTATATATATTAATTATATATATTAATTATATATAATAATTATAATTATATATATATTAATAATATATAGCGAACGCGGGGTAATAAATATATAATAATTATATATAATTATTATAATTAATAATATATAGCGAACGCGGGGTAATAAATATTTAATAATTATATATATATATTATATATTAATAATATATAGCGAACGCGGGGTAATAAATATTTAATAATTATATATATATATTATATATTAATAATATATAGCGAACGCGGGGTAATAAATATTTAATAATTATATATATATATTATATATTAATAATATATAGCGAACGCGGGGTAATAAATATTTAATAATTATATATAATAATTATAATTATATATATTAATTATATATAATAATTATAATTAATAATATATAGCGAACGCGTGGTAATAAATATAATTTATTTTAATAAATATTATAATTAATAATATATAGCGAACGCGTGGTAATAAATATAATTTATTTTAATAAATATTATATATATTAATATATAGCGAACGCGTGGTAATAAATATAATTTATTTTAATAAATATTATATATATTAATATATAGCGAACGCGTGGTAATAAATATAATTTATTTTAATAAATATTATATATATTAATATATAGCGAACGCGTGGTAATAAATATAATTTATTTTAATAAATATTATATATATTAATATATAGCGAACGCGTGGTAATAAATATAATTTATTTTAATAAATATTATATATATTAATATATAGCGAACGCGTGGTAATAAATATAATTTATTTTAATAAATATTATATATATTAATATATAGCGAACGCGTGGTAATAAATATAATTTATTTTAATAAATATTATATATATTAATATATAGCGAACGCGTGGTAATAAATATAATTTATTTTAATAAATATTATATATATTAATATATAGCGAACGCGTGGTAATAAATATAATTTATTTTAATAAATATTATATATATTAATATATAGCGAACGCGTGGTAATAAATATAATTTATTTTAATAAATATTATATATATTAATATATAGCGAACGCGGGGTGGAGCAGTGGTAGCTCATCGGGCTCATAACCCGAAGGTCACAGGTTCGAATCCTGTCCCCGCTACTAATTTAAGTTATTAGTTATTATGATTAATGTATCTGATTCAGCTAAAAATCAATTAATTAATATAATGAAAAAAGAAGGGTTATCTACTAATAAATATTTTGTTCGTTTATCAATTACAAATAAAGGATGTTCAGATTTTTCTTATGATTTATCATTTGATGAAATAAAAAAAAAAGATGATAATTTATTTGAAAATAATGGAATTAAATTTATTGTTGAAAAAAAATATATATCATATTTAGATAATTTAATATTAGAATATAATGGTGGATTAAATGGAAAAGGATTTATTTTTAAAAATCCTAATGCTCAACATACTTGTGGATGTGGTAAAAGTTTTTCTATATAACAAAAAAAGTTTTTCTATATAACAAAATATGAATGAAGATAAAAGTAATAATTTAATTAAAAAAATTACTGATTCTGAATATAAATATGGTTTTTATACTAATATTGAATCATATAAATTTCCAAAAGGACTTAATAAAAAAATTATTTCAGATATATCTAAAAAAAATAATGAACCAAATTGGATATTAAATTGGCGATTAGAATCATATGATATATGGAAAAAAATGCATTGTCCTAAATGGGCTAATATAAAATATATTGAACCAGATTTTCAAGATATAATTTATTACTCATCTCCCAAAAAAAAAAAAAAATAATATAGATCCTATATTACTTGATACATTTAACAAATTAGGAATTTCATTAGAAGAACAAAAACATCTTTCAGGTGTTGCTATAGATGCTGTAATGGATTCAGTTTCAATAACTACTACATTTAAAAAAAGGTTATCTGAAATGGGTATTATTTTTTGTCCTATTAGTGAAGCTATACAAAAATATTCTAATTTAATTAAAAAATATTTAGGAACAGTAGTTCCACAAAATGATAATTTTTATGCAGCATTAAATTCTGCAGTTTTTTCAGATGGATCTTTTTGTTATATACCTAAAGGTATACGTTGTCCTATTGAACTTTCTACTTATTTCCGTATTAATGAAAGTGGAACTGGTCAATTTGAACGAACTTTAATTATTGCAGATAAAAATTCTTATGTAAGTTATTTAGAAGGGTGTACCGCCCCTCGTAGAGATGAAAATCAATTACATGCAGCTGTAGTTGAATTAATTGCTTTAGAAAATTCTGAAATAAAATATTCTACAGTTCAAAATTGGTTCCCAGGCAATAAAGATGGTAAAGGAGGTGTATTTAATTTTGTAACAAAACGTGGTTTATGTGAAAAAAATGCTAAAATATCTTGGACACAAGTAGAAACAGGATCATCTATAACTTGGAAATATCCTTCATGTATATTAAAAGGAGATTATTCAGTAGGAGAATTTTATTCAGTAGCACTAACTAAAAATTTTCAACAAGCAGACACTGGTACAAAAATGATTCATATTGGTAATAATAGCAAAAGTACTATTATTTCTAAAGGAATATCTTCTGATAAAGCTCAAAATAGTTATAGAGGATTAGTAAAAATATCGGCTAATGCAAATAATGCACGAAATTTTTCTCAATGTGATTCATTACTTCTTAGTAATGAATGTGGTGCTCATACTTTTCCATATATTGACGTTAATAATTCTTCAGCACTAGTAGAACATGAAGCAACTACTTCTAAAATTGAAAAAGATCAAATATTTTATTGTAATCAAAGAGGTATTAATTTAGAAAAAGCTATATCACTTATAGTAAATGGTTTTAGTAATGAAGTTTTAAATAAACTTCCTATGGAATTTGCTATAGAAGCAAGAAAATTATTAGAAATTTCTTTAGAAAATTCTGTAGGTTAATATTTTTTTAGTATTTTTAATACTAAAGTTTATTAGTGTGTTAATAATAAATGATTTACATGTTTTAGTAGGAGAAAAATATATATTACAAGGAATTAATTTAATTATTAATCCCGGTGAAATACATATTATTATGGGTCCTAATGGATCAGGAAAAAGTACACTTGCTTATATAATTGCTGGAAAAAATGATTATAAAATTATTAAAGGATCCATATCTTTTGAAGGACATAATATATTAAAAATGTCTCCTGAAGAACGTGCATATTTAGGAATATTTCTTTCATTTCAATATCCAGTAGAGATACCAGGTGTATCACTTTATAATTTTATAAAAACAGCTATTAATGCTTTATATAAAGCCCGTAATTTAAATCAAATTTCTACATCTGAAATTTTAAAAAAAATACATAAAACAGCTAATGATTTAGGTTTAGATAAAGATCTTCTTAAACGTTCTGTTAATGAAGGTTTTTCTGGAGGGGAAAAAAAACGCAATGAAATATTTCAAATGACTATGCTTGAGCCTAAATTAGCTATACTTGACGAAACTGATTCAGGTTTAGATATTGATGCAATTAATATTATTTATAAAGGAGTAAATAATTTAATTAAAAAAAATAATTCAGTATTAATTATTACTCATTATCAAAGATTATTAGAATATATTACACCAAATTATGTACATATTTTATATAAAGGTAAAATTATAAAATCGGGAAATAAAAATTTAGCATTAGAAATTGAAAAAAAAGGTTTTAATTGGTTTTTCAAAAATAAAATCCAATGAAAAATTTTAAAGAAAAAATTATTTATACATTTTTAATGTATAAAAAAAAAAATATTTTTAATTCAGAAGATGAATATATAAAAAATATGCGTAATGAATCAATAAATATGATTAACAAAAATCATTTATTGAATGAAGAAGAATGCAAAGATTTATTTGAAAAATATAAATTATCTTTTAATAAGAATCATAATAAATCATTTATAACGTATAAAATATTAAAAAATTATTTATTAAAAATAAATGGTTTTCGTATAGTTTTTATTAATGGAGTTTATAATAAAAAATATTCATATATTAATGAATATATAGATATATTATCTAATTATTTTTATTTAAATAAAAATAATAATTTTAAAAAATTTTACAATAAATTAATAAATAAAAATAATATATATAATATACTTAATACTGCTTTTATTCAAGAAGGCATATATATTAATATTCCTAATAATTTTATTATAAATGAACCTATACATATAATATATTTTTCATATTATGAACATAATAATATTATATTTAATACTAGAAATTTAATTGTTGTAGGGGAAAATTCTAATGTTAATATAATAGAACAATATCAATCATTAAATGATAATTCAATTATTAATAATTCATTAACAGAAGTTTATGCATTATCTAATAGTAATATAGAATATTTTAAAATACAAAATGATATTAATTCTTCATTAATTGATAATACTTTTTTTTTACAAAAAAAAAATAGCAAATGTTCAATTTATACTTTTTCTTTTAAAGGAAAATTAATTAAAAATAATTTAAATATTTCTCAAGATGGACAAGGCATTACCTCTTATTTAAGAGGTATTACAATAGGTAAATTTAAAGAATCAATATCTCATAATACATTAATAAATCATAAATATCCATTATGTGAGAGTTATGAATTATATAATAATATATTTGCAGATGAATCTAATGGTATTTTTAATGGAAAAATATTAATTCATAAAGATGCACAAAAAGTTAATGCTTTTCAGGAAATTAATAATATTATTCTTTCTGATAAAGCACGAATTAAAGCTATTCCTAAATTAGAAATTTTTGCAAATGATGTAAAATGTTCACATGGATGTACTATAGGACCTTTAAATAAATCAATTTTATTCTATATACGTTCAAGGGGACTTTCTGAAAAAAAAGCAAAATTATTATTAATAAATACTTTTTTTGAAGAAAATATAAAATATATTAAATTATATGATTTAAAAAATTTTATTTTATATTTAATTAATGAAATAATTAATAGTATTAATTATTAATTAATATGTTATCATCAAAAGATATTTTATATATTCGTAAAAAATTTCCTATTTTAAAAAAAAAAATTTATAATAATCCTTTAATTTATCTAGATAATGCTGCTACAACTCAAAAACCCATTCAAGTAATTAATGCAATTAAAAAATATTATACTACTATTAATGCTAATGTTCATAGAGGAGCTCATTATCTTAGTAATATAGCAACCAATGCTATTGAAAATAGTAGATTAAAAATTAAAAATTTTATTAATGCAACATATTCAGAAGAAATTATTTTTACACGTAATGCTACAGAAGCTATTAATTTAGTAGCATTAGGAATGTCAGAATTTTTAACACAAGGAGATGAAATTATAATTTCATATTTAGAACATCATTCTAATATTGTTCCATGGCAAATGCTTTGTCAACGTACAAAAACTTGTTTAAAAGTAATTCCAATTGATAAAGATGGTACATTACAATGGGAAGTTTTTGAAAAACTTATTTCAGTTAAAACTAAAATTATTGCAATAACTCAAATATCTAATGTTTTAGGTGTAAATCCACCTATTAAAAAATTTATTAAAAAAGCTCATACTTATGGTGCACTAGTATTAATTGATGGTGCACAGGCTTTATCTCACTTAATTATTGATGTGCAAAATTTGGATGCTGATTTTTATGTATTTTCTGCACATAAAATGTATGGTCCTACGGGTGTAGGAGTATTATATGGTAAAAAAAATAGTTTAGAAAAATTATTACCTTATCAAGGTGGAGGTGAAATGATTAAAACAGTAACATTTGAAAAAACTATATATGCTGATATACCATATAAATTTGAATCAGGAACACCAAATATAGAAGGTATTGTGGCTTTTTCTGCTGCAATAGATTTTATAAAAGAAATAGGTCTTAATAATATTATTATATATGAAAAAAAATTACTTGATTATACAACTTATATGTTAAGTAAAATTAATGGAATTATTTTATATTCAAAAGATATACCTCGTATTAGCATTATATCATTTAATATATTTAATATTCATCATTTTGATATAGGTATTATTTTAGATCGTTTAGGTATTGCTGTTCGTACAGGACATCATTGTTCTCAACCAATAATTGATTTTTTAAAAATTTTAGGTACAGTACGTGTTAGTTTATCTATATATAATACTTTTGAAGAAATAGATAACCTTTATAAAGGAATTTTAAAAGCAAAAAAAATATTAAAACAATAATTATTCATAATTTTCTATTATGTCTCCAACTTGAATATTATTACAATTTTTAATACTTATACCACATTCATAACCTTTGTTAACTTCTTTAATATCTTCTTTAAATCTTTTTAAAGAAGTAATTTCACCATCAGATAATATAACAATACCTTTTCTAATAAGTCTTATTTTAGAAGAATAAATTATTTTACCTTTAGTAATTATACATCCAGCAATAATACCTATTTTAGGTATTTTAAATATTTCTTGTACTTGTGCATTACCAATAATTATTTCTTTTTTATCATTAGATAATAATAATCCATCTATAACTTTTTTAATATCATTTATTATATTATAAATAATTGAATATGTACGGATTTCAATATTTTCTTTTTCTGCAAGATTAATAATATTATTATTAGCTGTACGAACATTGAACCCTATAATTATAGCATTTGATGCACTAGCTAATAAAACATCAGATTCAGTAATTGCTCCTACATTTTTATAAATAATATTAATCATAATTTTATCTGTAGATTCTTTTTGCAAAGAATGTACTATAGCTTCTATAGAACCATCTTTATCTCCTTTTATTATAATTTTAATTTCTTTAAAATTACCACCTAAAGAAATTCTTCTACCAATTTCATCTAATGTTAGATATTTTTGAGTACGAATATTTTGTTCACGTTGTAATTGCATTCGTTTATAAGCAATTTGTTTAGCTTTTTTCTCATCTTTAAATACTTTAAATTTTTCTCCTGCTACAGGTGCTCCATTTAAACCTAAAATTATTGCTGGTTTAGAAGGACAAACTTCTTTGATAGATTTACCACGTTCGTCTAAAATAACTTTTATTTTTCCGTGATAATTACCTGCTAATACATAATCACCTTGTTTAAGGGTACCATTTTGTATAATAACATTAGTTAAAAAACCTCTACCTTTATCTAAACTTGCTTCTATAATAGTTCCTGTTGCTAATTTATTAGGATTAGCTTTAAGTTCTAAAATTTCAGATTCCATTATTATTTTTTCTAATAATTTATTTATACCTACACCTGTTTTTGCAGATATTTCTTGAGATTGATATTTACCTCCCCATTCTTCTACTAAAAGATTTATTGCTGCTAATTGTTCACGTATTTTTTCAGGATTTGACAGAGGTTTATCAATTTTATTGATAGCAAATATCATTGATACACCAGATATTTTAGCATGACTAATTGCTTCTTTTGTTTGAGGCATAATTTTATCATCTGATGCAATAACAATAACAGCAATATCAGTAATTTGAGCACCTCTTGCACGCATAGCAGTAAATGCTTCATGTCCAGGTGTATCAATAAAAGTTATGCTTTTTCCATTAATATCAACACTATATGCTCCTATATGTTGAGTAATTCCTCCAACTTCTCCCACAATTAGATTAGAATTTCTAATATAATCAATTAATGAAGTTTTACCATGATCTACATGTCCCATTATTGTTACTATAGGTGAACGATTTTTAAGATTTGTTTCAAAATCTTTTTCATCTTGAATTGCATATTCTAAACCTACAAATTCTACTAAATATCCAAATTCATCAGCAACTAATGTAATTGTATCAGCATTCAAACGTTGATTCATTGTTACCATAAGACCTAATGACATACATGTTTGTATAATTTTAGTTTCAGAAACATTTATCATAGCAGATAATTCATTAACTGTTGCAAATTCTGTTATTTTAAGTAATTTTTTATTGGTTGTTGGTGTTGGTTGATTAGTTTTAGTGTATTTATTATTTTTTTTATTAATTTTTTTATTTTTTAAAGTTTTGTTAACATTTTTAAATTTATAAAGATTATTATTTCCTAATGTTTTGTGAGATTTATTTTTTTTAAATTTATCAAGATTATTATTTCCTAATGATTTATCAAATTTATTTTTTTTAAATTTATCAAGATTATTATTTCCTAATGATTTATCAAATTTATTTTTTTTAAATTTATCAAGATTATTATTTCCTAATGATTTATCAAATTTATTTTTTTTAAATTTATCAAGATTATTATTTCCTAATGATTTATCAAATTTATTTTTTTTAAATTTATCAAGATTATTATTTCCTAATGATTTATCAAATTTATTTTTTTTAAATTTATCAAGATTAATATTTCCTAATGTTTTGATATTTATACGTTTATAATGTATTATATCAGGTTTTTCTTTATTTTCCTGTTTTTTATTTTTGTTATTATGATTATTTTGCATATTATTATCATATTTAAATTCTTTTATTAAAAGTTTATAAATATTTTTTTCTAATTTTAAATTAGGATTATATTCAATTTGAATGCCTTGAGTTTGTAAAAAATCAACAACTCTTTTAAGAGAAATATTAAATTTGGTTAAAATTGTTTTAAATCTCATTTAATTTAATCTTTTAAAATATTTATTTTATAACCTGTTAATTGTGTGGCTAAACGAATATTTAATCCTCCTCGTCCAATAGCTTTAGATATTTCTTCCATTTTTAAATAAACATTAGCTAATTTATTTTTTTCATCTATTTTAATCATAGCAATTTTGGCAGGACTTAATGCTCTAGTAATATAAAGTTGAATATTTGTTGTATAATTAATTATATCAATATTTTCATTTTTTAATTCTCTTATAAGAGAATGTATTCTTGATCCTTTAATACCTACACAAGCACCTACTGGATCTATACGATTATCAGAAGATTCAACAGCTATTTTAGCCTTTTCTCCAGGAATACGTACTACTTTTTTAATTTTAATTGTTTTATCAGCTATTTCAGGTATTTCTAATTCAAAAAGTTTTTCTAAAAATTTTTTATTAGTTCTAGATAAAATAACTATAGGTTTACCATCTATCCAAGATATATTTTTTACTAATGCAATAACATTATCACCTTTTTTAAAAAAATCACTAAATATTTGTTCATTTTTAGGTAAAATCATTTCATTTTGTTCCTCATCTCTCATTAGAATATGTTGAGATAGAATGTGATATACTTCAACATTAACTATTTCTCCAATTTTTTTTTTTAATTTATTATATCTATTTATAGAGTATAAATTTTTTATTTTTAATAAAAAATTATTTTTTAGATAAAAAATAGCTCTTCGTCCTAAATTTTTTAATTCAACTTTTTCAGTAACTTCTTCTCCAATTTCAAAATCTGATTCTATTTTTCGTGCAATTGAAAGTGCTATTTCTGTATTTAAATTTTTTAACATATTATCATGAACAACAATACGATTTATCCAAATTTCTATATCTACTTTATCTGGATTTACGATAATATCATAATTTTTTGAATTTCCATATTTTCGTTGTAAAATACTTCTTATAGATTCTTCTAATATAAACATTAGATTTTCTTTGTCTATATTTTGGTGTTTTATAAAATCCATAAAAGAATCTATTAAAGATATGTTATCCATTATTTTTTTATTTTTTATTAGAAAATTTTTTATTTTTATTATTTTACATTATATTTGAACAATATAAATATTAGATAATATAAAACAATATTGGAAAGATTTATTATTAAATAATAAACTTTTAGAAAGTTTTGTTAGTTGTTTAATTTTAATATTATTATTAATAATTATTAATAATTTTTTTCAATCATATAAATTATTAATTTTAATTATAAAAAAAACATCTTATATACTTTTAACATTAATATTTTTACAAATTTTATTTAGAATTAATAATTGGATTATACCAATAATTACTAGAAATAATAATTATGAAACAGTTGCATTGCGTTCTTTTTCACAATTAATTAAAATAATTTCTGTTGTATTTTGTATAATAATGATTATATCAATATTAACAAATAATCAACCAGGTACTATTTTAACAAGTTTAAGTACTTTAACAGCTATTATTATATTGATTTTTAGAGATATTATTTTAGGGTTTGTTTCTGGTATACAAATTGCTACTACAAAAATGGTAAAAGTTGGTGATTGTATTGCTATTCATAAATATAATATAAAAGGTATTTTATTAGAAATAAATATTAATTTGGCAAAAATAGAAAATTTTGATAAAACAATTACTACTGTTCCAACTTATTATTTTATGTCTACAGCTATAACAAATTATGAATTAATACGTAATTTACGTTTAATAAAAAAACATATAATTTTTAATATTAAAACTTTACAAATTTGTAATACTTTAAATAAATATAAAAAATCATTTTTAATAAGTGATTTTATTAAAAATAAAGAATTAGAAATTGAAAATAATAAAACATTATTTAATAATAATAAACAAATAATTACTAATATTGGTATATATAGTGAATATATTCTGTTTTATCTTAAACAACATCCATTAATTTCTAAATCAGAAAAAATTATAGTTAAACAAATTGAATATACTACTCCTATTACTCCATATTATGGATTACCTATTGAAATATCTTGTTTTTGCAATGACAATAATAATAAAAAAATAATAGATGATATATTTTATTATATTATTATAATAGCTCAAGAATTTGATTTGGAAGTTATGTTATAATAATATTGTATAATATACAATAAAACAAAATAACAAATATATGACATATATGACATATATACTATATATCATATTAATATTTTTATTAAAAGAATCTTTAATAAAATTAAATTTATTTTTTAAAAAAAAATATAAACAAAAAGAAGAAACAATTATTATTTTTAATAGACCTAAAAAGAAAAAAATAAAGTCAAAAATTTATGCAGAAACTATTAATTATGAAGAAATAAAAGAATAATTTTAATATTTTTTATAAAATGGCATTAAAAATAACAAATGAATGCATAAATTGTGGTGCTTGCGAACCTGAATGTCCTAATAAAGCTATTTATGAAGGAGGAAAAGAATGGAAATTATCTGAGGGTACATCATTAAAAGGAATTATAAAATTTAAATCATTAATAGATGCTGATAAATTTCAAGTTCCTAAAAGTAAAAAAGTATATTTTATAGTAACAGAAAAATGTACTGAATGTATAGGATTTAATAATGAACCTCAATGTGCATCCGTATGTCCTGTTGATTGTTGTATTTTAGATAATATTGAATCGAAAGAAGAATTACTTAAAAAGAAAAAAATGTTACATAATGAAAAATAATGTTTTTTAGAAAAAATTAACATAAAATATATTATGAATAATAATATTTTTTATCAAAAAAAATTACGTCCTATAAAATTCTGTGAATTTATTGGTCAAAATAAAATTATAGAAAATTTAAAAATTTTTGTTAAAGCAGCTAAACAAAGAAAAGAAGCTTTAGATCATGTTCTTTTATATGGTTTACCTGGTTTAGGAAAAACTACATTAGCTTATATAATAGCTAATGAATTAGGTGTAAATATGAAAATTACTTCTGGACCTGTTTTAGAAAAACCAGGTGATTTAGCTGGTCTATTAACTAATTTAGAAATAAAAGATGTACTTTTTATAGATGAAATTCATCGTTTATCACCTATTGTAGAAGAATATTTATATTCCGCTATGGAAGATTATAAAATTGATATTATGATTGAATCTGGACCTAATGCACGTTCTGTGCAAATAAATATAAATCCATTTACTCTTATAGGTTCTACAACTCGTTCAGGATTATTAACTGCACCTCTGCGTTCTAGGTTTGGTATTAATTGTCATTTAGAATTATATTCTATAATTTATTTAAATAATATTATTATGCGTAATGCTAATCTTCTTAATATTTCTATTGAAAATGATGCAGCATTAGAAATTGCTTTTCGTAGTAGAGGAACTCCTAGAATTGCTAATATATTACTAAGACGTATTCGTGATTTTGCTCAAATAAAGGGTAATGGAAAAATAGATATATCTATATCAAAACTGTGTCTAAAATCATTAAATGTTGATATTAAAGGATTAAATGAAATAGATAATAAAATTCTTAATATTATTATTCAAAAATTTAATGGTGGACCGGTAGGACTTAATACTATTGCTGCAATCATAAATGAAAATCCTATAACACTTGAAGAAGTATATGAACCTTTTCTTATTCAAGAAGGATATTTAATACGAACAAATCGTGGTAGAGAAGTAACAAAATTAGCATATAAACATTTAGAAATAAAAAAAATTGATTAATAAAAAACATTTTTTAACTGAAGATTTAGTATCAAATCAAAAACCAAAATGGTGTATTGGCTGTGGTAATTATTCTATTTTAAAACAAGTACAAGAAATTTTACCTATAATTGGTGTTAGTAAAGAAAATATTGTTTTTATTTCTGGAATAGGATGTTCGTCTCGTTTTCCATATTATATGAATACTTTTGGTTTTCATGGGATTCATGGTCGTGCACCAGCAATTGCTACAGGAGTAAAATTAGCTAATTCTAAATTAAATATTTGGATTATTACAGGAGATGGGGATAGTTTAGCTATTGGTGGAAATCATTTAATACATTTACTTAGACGTAATATTAATTTGCAATTATTACTTATAAATAATGAAATTTATGGTCTAACTAAAGGACAACATTCTCCTACTACAAAAATAGGTAAAAAAAATAAAATTGATAAACCATTTAATACATTAACTCTAGTTTTAGGAGCTGGAGGATCTTTTGTTGCTAGATCTATAGATAGAGATACTGAACATCTAAAAAAAATGCTTATAAGATGTTATAAACATATAGGAACTTCATTTTTAGAAATATATCAAAATTGTAATATTTTTAATGATGGTGTTTTTAATCATTTTACAGACAAAAAAACAAAATATGATAATACAATATTTTTAGAACATGATAAACCATTAATTTTTGGAAAAAATTATAACAAAGGAATATTACTTGATGGATTAGAACCTAAAATAGTTTCTTTAGAAGAAACTACTTATTCTATTCAAGATTTATGGATACATAATGAAAAAGATCGTACTAAAGCTAATATATTAGCAAGATTTTCTGATAAAAATGATTTCCCATATCCATTTGGAGTATTATTTAATGAAATAATTCCATGTTATGATCAACTTTTTGAAGAAAAATATAAATCAAATAACGAAAATTATACTTTTGACGGATTTATTTTGTAATTTTTTAAATAAAAAGGTTCAAAATATGTTATATCTTGGTAATCTTTTTTTTCAAAAAGTTTTTCAGAAAAAAATACCATATTTTTAGCAGAAGGATAAGCATATATAAAATGTTTAAAATTTGTTAAAAACATTTTACATTTATTTTCATTTTGAATTTCATTTGAAATACATATTTTTTTATATAAATAATATTCTTTAAATAATTCTTTATTAAAAAATTTAGTTGTAATGGGTATCAACATTTTATATTTATTATTAAATAATGTTGTATAAACTTCATTATTACAAGTATTTATCATTGGAATAATAAGTTCATTTTCAACAATATTTAAATCAATTGATTTAATCAAAATTGATAAACTATCTATAGATAATAATGGAATATGTAAACAATAACAAATACCTTTAGCTGTGGAAACTCCTATTCTAAGACTAGTATAAGAACCTGGTCCTTTACTAACACAAACAGCATTTAAATTTTTTATTTTAAAATTAGCATTTTTTAAAGCATTATTTATAAATAAATGTAATTTTTCTGAATGAATATATTTTTTAGTATTTTCTTCTATTAAAGATAATAATTTTCCATTTTTAGAAATACTTACTGAACAATTTGTAGTAGAAGTTTCAATATTAAGAATTAAGGCCATATTTTAGATATTTGTGCAAATTTTTGTCCAAAATTATAAATTTCAATAGCAATATTATCATTTGATGTAGCACGTTTATATGTATCTGCCATTGAAATAAAAATTTGATAAAAAAAGAGATTCATATCTACTAAAAGCATTTCTTTAGTCCATAAATCTATTCTATAAGAATCTTTTTTTTTAAAATTCCATAAAGAAAGAATAAAAGCATTACAAGGTTCTTTTATAATATTACCATCTTGTGCAGTCCAATTAATAATTTCAGGTATATTATTTTCATCTAAACATATATTAATTTGAATATATGTTTTTTTTTTAATCATATTTTTTAGTTTTTGTACGTTATAACGTAGTTTTTAAATTAAAAGCAATTGCATATAATTTTATAGTTTTAAACATTTCTAACATTCCATTAGCACGTCTAGGAGATAAAAAAGATTCTAAACCTATTGTTGAAAAAACATATTTATTTGAATTAATAATTTCTTTAGGCTGTCTTCCAGAATATAAACGTAACATTAAAGCAGCAATACCTTTAGGCAAAAGAGCATCACTATCAGCTTGTAAAATAATATATTTATCTATTAATTTAGCATTTATCCATACTTGAGATTGACAATTTTTAATTAAAGTATTTGCATTTTTATCTTTTGAAGACATAGGTTTAAGTTTTTTTCCTAATTCTATTAAGTATTCATATTTGTCTTCCCAATTATTTAATTGTTCAAATTCTTGAATAATTTCTATTTCTATTTTTTGTAATGTCATATAGAATTATTTAATAAGGATATTTATAATATTTACTTTCATTAAAAAATGGATTTCCTTTTGGATCAAATTCCATTTTTCTTAATGTTTTTTGTATTATAAATATAAAAAATCCCATCATAAATAAAAATGAACCAATTTCTAAAAATCCAAATCCATAAAATTTATATACACTACTAGGCATAATCATATTATATATATCAATATAATGTCCTATTATAATAATAAATCCTATTATAGTTATTACTTTATAATTTCTTTTTATATTACTACTTATTAATCCTAATAAAGGGATTAAAAAATTAGGAATAAGCATCCATAAATAAATATTATTATATTCTTTTGATCTATTAAAAAAATAGATAACTTCTTCAGGAATATTTCCATACCAATATAATAAATATTGTGCAAACCATAAATATGACCATAATAAACTAGTAGCAAATATATATTTAGCTAAATCATGTAAATGATTATTATTAAATAATGGAATATAACCTTTATTTTTTAAATAAATAGATATTAAAGTTATAGTAGTAATTCCTGTTACTACATAACTACTTAATATATACCAACTAAATAAAGTACTAATCCAATTTATGTCTAATGACATAATCCAATCCCAACCCATAGTTGTAGATGTTATAGCAAAAAATATTAAAAATATTACATTTACTTTATAAAGTTTATTATAATATAATATATTATGTGTTTTATCTAATTTTTTAGATAAATTTTTGATATATATCATAAATATAGTCCATCCTACTAAATATATAATACTTCTTATAAGAAAAAAAACTTTGTTTAAATAAGGTTGTTTATTAATTATTATTTTATCTATTGGATTTAAATCCATCCAACTAAATATATGAATATATCCTATACTATTTAATACTAAAATTAAAATAATTATTATTCCTCCATAAGGAATAAAAGAAGCTATTCCTTCCATTATTCTAATAATTACTATTACCCATCCTGCCTTTGAAACATATTGTATTCCTAAAAAAAATAAAACGCCTAATGAAATACTAGTAAAATAAAATGCTGCTATATATAAAGCTGACCAAGGTCTATTATAAATTTTATTTTTTAAATATGAAATATTTTGTTCTAATTTTATTTCATTTTTTTGAATCGATAAATTTTGATAAAATCCTATGCTAAATAGCATAAATCCTATAATTATAAATATATAAGTAACATATTTGTACATTATTTATTTTTTTGTAATTCTTTAACATATAAAGCTATTTTCCAACGATCTTCTGTATTTAATTGAGAAGCATATGATCCCATATTATTTTTTCCATACATAATAACATGATATATACTACCTATAGTTAAATTAAGATATTTATAATTAGGTACACCTAATATTTTTTCTTTTTTTACTAAATATCCTTCTCCATTACCATCATTATTATGACATATAGCACAATATATTATATACATTTCTTTACCTCTTTTTAAATTAACTATTTTTTTATTTGGATCCATAGGTGAAATAGTAATTTTTTTGGATGCTTCATAACCTTCCTTAGTATTAGGTAACATATAAGGTAAAAATCCATTTTCATTTCTTGGAACAGTACCAGGAACTGGAATAAGTGAGGTAATTCTATTCTTAAAAAGAATAATATTATTATTTTTTTTATAAGGTTTTATAGCATCAGAATATGGTTCATAAGCTTCAGAATAATACATATCAGGCATATATACAATTTTAGGATATCTTTTAGAACAAGAAATAAATAATAAGACTATTGTTAATAGTATATGAAAATTTTTCATACAAAAATATTTTTTATTTTACACTAATTTCTATAGCACCACTGTTTTTTAAAACAGTTATTAATTCTTCAATATTTGTTTTATTTGTACGTATTTCTATCATAAATTTATCATCAGTTGTACGTGGATCAGGATTTGTATTTTTAGCACATGGAAAAAGTTTACAACATATAAAATATGTAATACATATAAAATTAGCCGAACAAAATATAGTAATTTCAAATATTATAGGTATATAAGAAGGTAAATTTAGGAACCATAAATTAGGTTTTCCTCCAATATTTTGTTGATAATTCATAGTATACCATGTAATTAAACATCCTATAATAGTTCCTATTAACCCATAAATAAATGCTAATTTAGATAAATTAATATTTTTTTTTAATGATAAAATTTCATTCAATCCATGTATTGGAAAAGGAGTATATACTTCATATATTGATATTTTTTTTTTTTTTAAATAATTAATTCCTTGTAATAGCATATTATCATCATCATATAATCCATATATAATATTATTTTGATACATTTGATTTTAAAATGGTTTTTAATTCAGCTTGTGCTATTATAGGAAATGTACGTGCATATAAAAGATATAATACAAAAAACAATCCTATAGTACCAATAAATATACCAATATCTACAAAAGTTGGTAAAAATCCTGTCCAAGAAGATGGAAGATAATCATGACTTAAATTTAAAACAATAATATTAAAACGTTCAAACCACATACCTATATTTATAAATATAGAAATTACATATGACCATAAAAAATTTTTTCTTATTTTTTTAAACCATAAAAGTTGAGGTATTAATATATTACATATAATAAGAACCCAAAAAGCCCAACTAAATGGTCCTGTAGCTGCTCCAGAAGATAAATATGTAAAATCTTCAAAAATATTTCCAGAATACCAAGACATAATAAATTCTGATATATAAGCTAAAGTTACAATACCACCCGTAACCATAATAATAATATTCATATTTTCTATATGTTTTATTGTTATATAAGATTCAAGATGCAAAACTTTACGTGCTACACCTAAAATAGTTTGTACCATAGCAAAACCTGAAAAAATTGCTCCAGCTACAAAATAAGGTGGAAATATTGTACTATGCCATCCTTTAATAATTGAAGTAGCAAAATCAAAAGATACAATAGTATGTACTGAAAAGACTAATGGTGTACATAAACCTGCAAGTATTAAAGATATTTCTTCAAACATATACCAATGTTTAGCTTTTCCACTCCAACCAAAACTTAATATACCATAAATTTTTTTTTTAATAGGATTTTTTGTATGATCTCTAATCATAGCAAAATCTGGTATAAGTCCTATAAACCAAAATATTAGTGATACAGAAAAATATGTACTAATTGCAAATACATCCCATAGTAATGGAGAATTAAAATTAGGCCAAAGTGTACCTAATTGATTAGGTATTGGAAATACCCAATATGCATCCCAGGGTCTACCCATATGAATGATAGGAAATAATCCAGCTTGAATAACTGCAAAAATTGTCATAGCTTCTGCTGAACGATTAATAGATAATCTCCATTTTTGACGGAATAATAATAATACTGCAGAAATTAATGTTCCTGCATGACCTATACCTATCCACCATACAAAATTAGTTATATCCCAAGCCCAATTTATTGTTCTATTTAATCCCCAGACACCAATTCCAGTAATAATAGTATATATTATGCATGCTATACCTAATAAAGTAGCTATTATTGCTATAATAAAAGCTATCCACCATAATTTACCGGATTTAGTTTCTATAGGATGTAAAATATCTTGTGTAAGATTATTATAAGTTTTTGAAACTATCAACTGATTTCTAATAGAAGATTCATTGTACATAATTTATTTATTTAAATTTCTAATTTTTACTTGATAAGTAACATTAGGTCGTGTACCTAAAAAATCTAATAATTTATATGTTCTATTATTTTTTAATTGTTGTTTTATTTCACTTTTATCATCATTAATATCTCCAAAATATATTGCACCAGTAGGACATGCTTTAGAACATGCTGTATTAAATTCTCCATCTTTAATTATTCTATTTTCTTTTTTTGCTTTTAATATTGTTTCTTGTGTCATTTGTATACACATTGAACATTTTTCCATTACTCCTCTTGTACGTATTACTACATCTGGATTTAAAACCATCTTACCTAAATCATTATTCATATGAAAATCAAATTTTTTATTTTCTACATAATTAAACCAATTAAAACGTCTAACTTTATATGGACAATTATTTGCACAGTACCGAGTACCTACACATCTATTATATGTCATCATATTTTGACCTTGTTTTCCATGTGATGTAGCTGCTACTGGACAAACAGTTTCACATGGAGCATTATTACAATGTTGACACATAATTGGTTGAAAACGAATTTTAGGATTATTTTCAGGTTTTAGTAAATAATTATAAATTTTAGGTTCAGAAATATTTTTTTTATGCAAAGTTTTAAAACTTTCTTTAGTAGAATAATATCTATCAATACGTAACCAATACATATCACGAGAATTTCTAATTTCATTTTTACCAACTACAGGAACGTTATTTTCAACATTACAAGCTATTACACAAGTTCCACACCCAATACATGCATTTAAATCAATAGAAATATTAAAATGATGACCTGTATTATTATCATTTTCTTTCCATAAAGAAATTTTTTCTAAAGGTAATTCACCTTTTGAAGAAGTAATTTTTTCTTCTTTATTCCATTTTTCTTTTGTAAAATTTAAAAAAGTATTTAAATCAGTTTCTTTAGCTATTATATCATCTCTACCTACCATAGTATTTTGCAATTGTATACTAGCAAATTCATGAATTCCTTCAGTTTTTTTTATTATTACGTTATAATGTATTAAATTAAAATTTTTGTAAATTAAATATGCATTAATTCCACTACTATGTGTTGCAACTTTACCTTTGGTATGTCCATATCCTAAAGAGAGACCAACTGATCCTTCTGCTTGTCCAGGTTGAATAAATATTGGAATATTTATTATTTTTAATCCATTAACAATAATATCAACATAGTTACTATTAATTGCTCCAGTAGCAGTATTCCAGTTTTTTATACCTAATTTTTGTGCATCTTTTAATGATATTGTTAAATAATTATCCCAAGATATACGTGTAATAGGATCTGGTAATTCTTGTAACCAAGGATTATTAGCTTGTGTACCATCTCCTATACTAGTTTTAGTATATAATCTTAATTCAAAATTGTCTATATTATTGTCTATATTATTAATAATAGAATTTAAATAATTTTTATTATAATAACATTTATTGGTATGAATTTCATTGGTATGAATAAAACCATTAAAAAGAGCTATATTAAATGATTTTATATTTGATTTAGATAAAATATTTTTTTCCCAAAAATTTCTTAAATAATCATAATAATTGTTTATATAATTATTATTATAATATTTATATCCTACTGATATATCAGCTGGATTATTGGTATTATTAGCTGGATTATTGGTATTATTAGCTGGATTATTGGTATTATTAGCTGGATTATTAATAGAATGAATTTTATTTTTCCATATAATCAAAGAATTTTGAAATTGTCTAGTATTAAATAAAGATTGTATAGTAGGTTGTATAAGTGTATATATTCCTGTCATAGGATGGGTATCTCCCCAACTTTCTAACCAATGAGGTATAGGTGCAAAAACTTTTATTAATTTAGATGTTTCATCTTCCTTCATAGCAAAAGAAATACTTAAATCAAGTTTTTTTAAATAATTTTCTAATTTTAGAATACTAGGAAAACTGTATACAGGATTTACATTATAAAGTAATAAAGCTCCAACATTTCCTATTTTAAGGTCATTAATAAATTGATTAAAAATAATATTATTACTTTCTTTAGAAAAAAGAAATTTTTTATATGATAAAGCTTTGCTTTTAATTTTTAAATTAATAATTAATGATAAAGCATAAATTTCTTTACTACCATCAGCTAATACTACAGCATCAGATCCTTTATTTTTAATTTCTGAAGCAATATTATTAGCAATTTTATTTTGTGAGTTTTTTCCATTAAGTATATGAAATACTTCTATTAAAATTTTTTTTATTTCTGATGGTTTAAGAGAAATACGTGTATCAGCATTAGCTCCAGATAAACTCATATTACTTTCAATTTGTATATGACGCATCATATTAATTCCTGGTTTTCTATTTGTTGCATAATCTTTTTGCATATTTTGAGGACTCCAATCTCCTAAAAAATCAGCATCAAAGGATACAATTAATTTAATTTTATTTATTTCATAAAAAGGTATTGCACGAATACCCAGAATTTCTTTGGTAGCATCTAATATTGAGGAATAAGAAAATGCATCATATATTACAAGTTGAGTGTTTTTATAAACTTTTGAAAAATCATTAATTAATTGTTTAGTTGAAGGACTAGGCAATGATGAAGATAAAATTATTATTTTTTTTCCATTTTGTGAAATATATTTAAGACGTTTAATTACATATTCATCTATATCATTCCATGATACTTTTTTATTATTAATATAAGGATCTTTTAATCGTTCGTCGTCATAAAGTGAAAGCAAAGAAGCTTGTATTCTAGCAGAAGTAATATTAAAATATTTTGACATCATATTTGATTCTATTTTAATAGGTCTACCTTCACGAGTTTTAATTAAAACACTACATAAATCAAATCCATCAAACATAGTAGTAGCATAATATGTAGGAATACCTGGAATAATTCTTTCAGGTTTTATTACATATGGAATAGAACGAATAACCGGTCCTTTACATGCACTTAAAGTAACTGCAGCTGTTGTAAATCCCATAATTTTTAGAAAATCACGACGTGATATTTTTTGATTAAAAAAAGATGATAATTGATTTTTAAATTCATCTTTAGATTTATTCATTTTATTATATTTATTAATAATGACATTTTGCACAATCAATACCGCCTATAGAACTAATAGTATTATGTTTTTTTATTAATTTTTTATAATAATTAATATTATATGTATTATTAATTATTTCTATAGTTTTATGACATGAAATACACCATTTCATTGTAAAATTATTAGCCATAAAAATTTCATCCATTTTTTCTACTTCACCATGACAAGCTTTACAGACCATATCTACATTTTTATGTTTTTTAATAATTTTTTCTCCTATAATAACATGTTGAGAATGATCAAAATAAACAAAATCTGGCATATTATGAATACGAATCCATTGTATAGGTTCAATATTATTATAATATTCTCTAGTTTTTGGATTCCACCCTATAGCTTTATATATTTTTTGAATTTCTTTAGTATAAAATTCTTTATTTTTACCTTTAGCAATATAATTACCATTATATTGAGTAATTGTATTATGACAATTCATACATAAATTAACAGAAGGAATACCTGCAACTTTTCCATATTTTGCACTAGAATGACAATATTTACAATCAATTTTATTAATTCCCGTATGAATTTTATGAGAAAAATGAATAGGTTGTTTAGGTTTATAACCTGTATTAACATCAATATTCATTAAAAAATTTAATATTGAATAAATAGATAATAATATTATTATACATATAGAAACATATCTAATATATGTTATTTTTATAATGTTTAAAAACAAAATATATAGATATTTATATATAATAAACAAATAATTAAATAATTGTATTAAATAATTAAATAATTGTATTATTATATTTTTAGGTGATTTTTTATATGTAAATAAATAATAAATTGTTTGTATTTTTACAAAAATAAAAAATACAATTATTATTAATAATATAAATTCGATTATTATAATTTTTGGAAAAAAATTTTTATCACTTTTATAATTATTATCTGTAATAACAGATTCAGATTTTTTTATTTTTGGATTAGAATTTGTTTCTATAAACAAAAGAATATCATTGATATCTTGATTAGATAATTGTGGAAATACATTCATTTCTATTTTATTATATTTTTCATAAATAGCTATAGCATCTTTATCACCACTTTTTATCAGAGATTTATTATCTTTAATCCATTTTTTTAACCAATTTAAATTTTTAATTTTAGTAATTCCAGCTAGAGCAGGTCCAATTAATTCTTTATTTAAATTTATTGAATGACAAGCTGTACAATGTTTTTTGAAAAGTTTTTTACCATTTTCATAATTTCCTATAATTTCTTCAGAAAAAATATTATTGGATATAAAAAAGATTATGATAATAATTAATAATTGATTATTTATTTTATAAATGATATTTTTATAGATATTCACATTAATAATGTATTAAAACTTATTAAGTTAAATTTTAATCTAAAAAAATTATTAATAATAATACGTTGTTTTTTTTTAATTTTAAATTAAATTTTTTATGGAAGTAATAAAATCTTTTATTGCTTGTTTCATGATATTATTTAGCATAATCGATATTGTAGGAAATGCTCCCATTATAATGAGTTTTAAATCTTCAGGTAATATCATAAATACTAAAAAAGTAATATTTGTTTCTTTTTGTATTTTTTTATCTTTTTTATTATTTGGAAATAATATTTTAACAATTATAGGAATTGATGTATGTTCTTTTTCAGTAGCTGGATCTATTGTTTTATTTTTTATTGCTGTAGAAATGATTTTAGGTATTGAATTACACAAAATAACTAAAAGTTCTCAAATATCTATAGTTCCTATAGCATTTCCATTAATAGCTGGACCTGGATCTATAACAACTTTAATTTCATTACGAAATATATATGATATAAAAATAATATTAATTTCTTTATTATTAAATATAATAATAGTTTATTTGGTCTTGGAACAATCTGATTTTATAGAAAAAAAAATAGGTGAAAGTGGATTAGATTTATTAAAAAGAATTTTTGGAATTATTTTATTAGCATTTTCTTTAAAACTTTTTGGAGATAATATTTGTGAATTAATAAAACATAAAATAGTATAAAATTTTATTTTAATTTATCTAGTATAGATAATAAATTTATTATACATTGATTAATTATACTAAATCTAGGAATTTTATTATCAATATAAATAAGTATAATACTTTTATATTTAAATAATAATTTTTTAATAAAATTATTATTACATAATAATGATGCTTTTATTAATCTTTTAATTCGATTTCTAGATACTGCTTTTTTTAAATTTAATTTTGAAACAGATATTTTTATAAAATTTTTTTTATCAATAATATAATTATTATTATAATTGTATTTTATTATAAATTTGATATTATTTATAATTATATATTTCATTAGATTTAATCTAAAATATTTAAAATTTAATAAATTTTAATTTGAAAATAAAAGTTTATAAATTTGGAGGTGCATCGGTGAAAGATGCTAAAAATATTAAGAATATTAGTAATATATTACAAATATATGGTAATAATAATAATATATTAATAGTAATATCAGCTATTGATAAAACTACTAATGCATTAGAAGAAGTAGTAAAAAAATATTTTTTAAAAAAAAATATAGATTATGATCTTAATAAGATTAAAGAAAAACATTTTAATATAAACAATGATTTATTTCCTAATGGACATAATATTTATTATTATATAAATAATTTATTTTTTAATATAAAACAATTTTTTAAAGAAAATAAATCTACAAATTATAATTTTGTATATGATCAAATAGTAAGTTTTGGAGAATTAATTTCTACAAAAATAATTAGTGAATATTTTAATTTAATAGGTATTAAAAATATATGGATTGATGTACGTAAATATATTATAACAGATAGTTCATATGGTGAAGCAAAAATAAATTGGCAAAAAACGTTTAAATATATTACAATTTTAAATTCAAAAAAAAATATATTATATATAACTCAAGGTTTTATAGGTGGTTCTGATTCTAATTATACTACAACTTTAGGTAGAGAAGGATCAGATTATACGGCTTCAATATTTTCTTATTGTTTAAATGCTGAAAGTCAAACTATTTGGAAAGATGTTCCAGGTATATTAAATGCAGATCCCCGTTATTTTACAAATGTATCATTATTAAATAAAATTTCTTATGAAGAAGCAATAAAATTAGCTTATTATGGTGCTACAGTAATTCATCCAAAAACTTTAGAACCTTTATTAAAAAAAGATATACCTCTTTATATACGTTCTTTTATAAATCATGAAAAAACTGGAACTTTAGTGAGTAATTTTACTTACTTAATTAAACCATCTTTACCCTGTTATATTGTTAAAAACAATCAAATTTTACTTACTTTTTTTAAAAAAAAGTATTATTCATTTTTTTCAGAACAAGATATTAGTAATATACTGAAATATATAGCTAAATATTTTTTAAAAATAGGATTATTGCATAATTCAGTAGTTGATTTAAATATTTGTATTAATGATACATATCATATAAATGATATAATTAAAAAACTTAGCTTAAAATATAAGATACAAATACTTGAAAAAGTATCATTATATACAGTATATCATTATACTAATAATAATTGTCTTGAAGAATTTGTAAAAAATAAAATAATTATTTTATCTAAAATTACTTTAGAAACTGCCCAATATATTATTAAAGATTAATTGATTTTTTTATCTAAAATTAATTTAATTTTTTATCTAAAATTATTTTTTTATCTAAATTAATTGATTTTTTTATCTAAAAAAATTTTTTATCTAAAATTATTTTTTTATCTAAATTAATTGATTTTTTTATCTAAAAAAATTTTTTATCTAAAATTATTTTTTTTTTATCTAAATTAATTGATTTTTTTATCTAAAATTAATTTAATTTTTTATCTAAAATTATTTTTTTTTTATCTAAATTAATTGATTTTTTTATCTAAAATTAATTGATTTTTTTATCTAAAATTAATTGATTTTTTTATCTAAAATTACTTGATTTTTTTATCTAAAATTACTTGATTTTTTTATCTAAAATTACTGTATTATCTCAAAGAACTTGAGAAACTTCCAAATATAAAAGATTAATTGATTTTATCTAAAATTAGTAAAAAAAAAACTTATTATTATTTATTAGTAAAAAAAATTTTTTTAAAAATAAATGTTAAAACATAATTTAGGTTATCCTCGTTTTGGAATTAAACGCCAATTGAAAAAGGCATCTGAGAAATATTGGTCAGGAAAAATAGAACAAGATGTACTTTTTAAAGTTGCAAAAGAATTACGATATGAACATTGGAAAATTCAAGAAAATTATGGATTAGATTTAATTCCTTGTAATGATTTTAGTTTTTATGATCATGTTTTAGATATGTCTTTTTTATTAGGAGTGATACCTGAACGTTATGATCCTTTATGGAATGCTTCAAAAAATAATATTGATCTTTATTTTGCTATGGCAAGAGGATATCAAAAAGATAATTTAGATATTACTGCCATGGAAATGACTAAATGGTTTGATACTAATTACCATTATATTGTACCTGAATTTATTTATAATCAAAAATTTGAGATTTTTTGTACAAAAATTTTTGATGAATTTACTGAAGCTAAACAAAATTTATCAAAAGAACCTAAACCTGTATTAATAGGCCCTATATCTTATCTTTTATTAGGTAAAGAAAAAGAATCCAATTTTAATAGAATAGATTTAATTAAAAATTTAATTCCTATTTATATAGAAATACTTCTTAAGCTTAAAAATGCTGGAGCAAAATGGATTCAATTAGATGAACCATTTTTAATTTTTGATTTGTCTGAAAAAGAAAAAAAAGCTTTTATATATGCTTATAAAGAAATTTTTAAACAATGTGGAGAATTAAATATTTTATTAACTACTTATTTTGAATGTATTGATCATAATATTTCATTATTAATTGATTTACCTTTTAAAGCTTTGCATATTGATTTAATTAAATCTTCTGATAAATTAAATATTTTTCTAAAAAATTTTAAAAATATTTTATCATTAGGTATAATTGACGGTCGTAATATTTGGAAAAATAATTATACTAAATCTATAAAACAGATTAAAAAATCTATTGATGTATTAGGAGATGAACGTATTATGATAGCCCCAAATTGTTCTCTTATGCATATACCTTTTGATATAAGTATTGAAAATGATATTCCTATTGAAATTAAAGAAAATATTG
This sequence comes from Candidatus Bostrichicola ureolyticus, assembly GCA_029851085.1. GTDB lineage: Bacteria > Bacteroidota > Bacteroidia > Flavobacteriales > Blattabacteriaceae > Bostrichidicola > Bostrichidicola ureolyticus_A. The sequence continues at coordinate 188,135 of CP100318.1, forward strand.
CTTTTGCCAAACAAAAATTAGAAGAACTTGATGATTTATATCAGATAATTAATGGAAATAATAATTTATTAGAAAAAAATAAAAAAATATTAAAGAATAAATCTAATTTTATTCATAATAAATTAGTTAAACAACGTGTTTCTTCAATTAAAGAAGAAGATATGCATCGTAAAAATCCATTTAATATCAGAAAAAAATTGCAAGATAAAAATTTAAATTTACCATTATTTCCAACTACTACTATTGGATCATTTCCTCAAACTTTAGAATTAAGACAAATTAGATCAAAATTCAAAAAAGGTTTATTAACTAGAGAAGAATATAATAAATATATAGAAAATAATATAATAAAAGTTATTAAATGTCAAGAATCTATTGGATTAGATGTATTAGTACATGGAGAATTTGAACGTAATGATATGGTTGAATATTTTAGTGAATATTTAAATGGTTTTATTTCTACTAAAAATGGTTGGGTACAAAGTTATGGAAGTCGTTATGTTAAACCTCCTATTATTTATGGTGATGTATTTCGTACACAAAATATAACCGTTAATTGGAGTAAATTTGCTAGTTCTAATACTAATAAACCTATGAAAGGAATGTTAACTGGTCCAATTACTATGTTGCAATGGTCATTTGTACGTGATGATCAACCACGTTCTATTACTGCACAACAAATAGCATTAGCTATAAGAGATGAAGTAGAAGCTTTAGAAAAAGCTGGAATTAAAATTATTCAAATTGATGAACCAGCTATTCGAGAAGGATTACCATTAAATAAAAAAGATTGGAATAATTATTTATCTTGGGCTATTAAAGCATTTAAAATTTCATCTTGTGGTGTAAAAGATGAAACTCAAATTCATACTCATATGTGTTATAGTGAATTTAATGATATTATAGATCATATTGTTAATATGGATGTTGATGTAATAACTATAGAAACATCACGTTCTCAAATGAAACTTTTAAAAGCTTTTAAAAAATTTAAGTATCCTAATGGAATAGGACCTGGAGTATATGATATTCATTCTACTAGAATACCTAGCAGAGAAGAAATATTTTCTTTAATTAAAGAATTAAGACTCTATTTACCTATAGAAAATATTTGGATAAATCCTGATTGTGGTCTAAAAACACGTAAATGGAATGAAACAATTCAATCACTAAAAAATATGGTAGAAGCAGCTAAATTAGCACGAATTTCAATAATTTAAAGAATTAAGCAATTTATTTGGATAAATCCTGCACTAAAAAATATGGTAGAAGCAGCTAAATTAGCACGAATTAAATAATTTTTTATTTATTTTCATTTTTATTAAAAATTGAAAAAAAATAAATAAATTGAAATAATGAACTTAAAGCTGTTATAACATAAGTCATAGCTGCCCATTTTAATGAATCTTTTATTTTATAAAATTCATTGGTTGTAACTATATTTTCCTTATTTAACCAAATTAAAGCACGTGTACTAGCATCAAATTCAATAGGTAATGTTATAAATGAAAACATAACAATTAGAAAAAATAATCCTATTCCAATTTTCAAAATTAAACTAAAATTAGAATTATAATATATATATAATCCTATTATAATAACTAAATTGATATATTGTGAACAAAAATTAATTATAGGAATTAATTTTGAACGTAAAGTAAACATACTATAACAAACTTTATGTTGTATAGCATGTCCACATTCATGAGTTGCTATAGCTACCGAAGTAATATTTTTATTATTATAAGTTTCATAACTAAGATTAACAGTTTTATATAAAGTATTATAATGATCAATTAATTGTCCATCTATAGGAATGATTTTTATTTCATTTAACCCATAATAATTTAACATTTTTTCTGCAATTTCTTTTCCAGTTAAATTAATTTTTAATTCAATTTTTGAATAATTTTTTAATTTAAAATGTAAAATGCAATTAATTATTACTCCTAATAAAAAAAATATTAATATAATTATATTATATATATTCATTGTTTGTATTTATTTGAAATAAAATAAATAATTTTTTTTTACAAAGGAAATAATTCCTTTTATTTTTTTAATTTTATAGTATTATAAATAATTATTAATTTAATTTAGGATTATATTATATTTGGATTAATTATAATTAATTTAATTATGATAAATAATTTTGTTAAAGTTATATTATTAACATTTATATTCTATTCAATAGGTTGTATTAATAATATTGTTGTAAATTGTCAACAAAAATACCCATATAATTTAGATATACCTAATGTACCTAATGTACCTAATGTACCTATAAAAAAACAAAAATTTGATTTTAAAAGATTCAATTTAGAATATCCTTATATAAAAAAAATTTCTTTTTTAGTTAAAGACATGATTGAATCAGAAAAATTGAAAATTAAAAAATTTGAATTTGGAACAAAAAATGGTATTAATATATCTTCAATAATAGGAATTAAAAATAGTCCAATATTTAATTTTAATAAAGGTTTTTATTTTAAATATTATTTAATAAAATCATTTTTTATAAAACCTGAATTATTACATTCTATAGAAGGAAGTGGTATTAAAATTAAAGATAGACCTAATCATATTAAATTAACAAATACATATATTAATATTCCTTTAATATTTGGATATACATTTAATAATCCTGGTATTTCTTTTGAATTTGGTCCTCAATTTAATTTAGGAATTGACATACAGACTATTAAAGGTATAAAAGCATTAAAAGATGTTAATAAATTGGGTCTTAGTCTAGTAGCAGGGACTGAATTTGCAATAGGTAAATACATAAAATGTCCTCAATTATCTTTAACAGGACGTTATAATATAGGATTAACTAAAGTTTTTGCTTCTAAAGAAACATTTAATTGTAATTCAGTATTTAAAGTTGGAATATCTTTAAAATTTTTATAAAAAAAAAAAGCTATTCTATATAGAATAGCTTTTTTTATATATATTCATAATGAATAAAATAAGAAAATTTTATATAGAAACTTATGGTTGTCAAATGAATGTTTCTGATAGTGAAATAGTAATATCTATTTTAATAAAAGAAAATTTTAAAATTACTTTTAATTTTGAAGATGCAGATTTAATTTTTATTAATACTTGTTCAATACGTGAAAAAGCTGAACAAACCATAAAAAAACGTTTACAAAAATTTAATTTATTAAAAAAAAAAAAACCTAATCTAATTATTGGAATATTAGGTTGTATGGCTAAAAGACTTAAAGAAAAATTTTTAGAAGAAGAAAAACTTATTAATTTAGTTATTGGCCCCGATTCTTATAGAGATATTCCAAATCTTATTTCTTCAGTTGAAGATGGAAAAAATGCTGTAAATACAATACTATCTAGAGATGAAACATATGCAGATATAAATCCAGTTCATTTTGAAAATAAAATTACAGCTTTTATTACTATAATGAGAGGATGTGATAATATGTGTAGTTTTTGTATAGTTCCTTTTACAAGAGGTCGTGAACGAAGTCGTGATCCTGATACTATTATAAAAGAATGTCAATTATTATATAATAAAGGATATAGAGAAATTACTCTTTTAGGACAAAATGTTGATTCATATATATGGTATAATGGTAGTGGAATAAAAAGAGATATTTATAAAATGCCTAATATAAATTATAATAATTTAATAGATTTTGCTAAATTAATTGAATTAATTGCTATATCAGTACCTAATATGCGGATACGTTTTTCTACATCTAATCCACATGATATGTCAAAAAAAGTATTAACAATAATAAAAAAATATCCTAATATTTGTAAAAATATTCATTTACCTGTTCAATCAGGAAGTACTAGAATTTTAAAAAAAATGAATCGTAAATATTCTAGAGAAGAATATATTTATTTAATTGATCAAATTCGTAATATTATTCCGGAATGTTCAATATCTCATGATATAATTACTGGATTTTGTGGAGAAACTGAACAAGATCATAATGATACATTAAGTTTAATGGAATATGTAAAATATGATTATGGATATATGTTTATATATTCAGTTCGTCCTGGAACAATTGCAGAAAAACATTTTAAGGATGATGTAACTATGGATATAAAAAAACGTAGACTTAAAGAAATTATTAATTTACAAAAAAAACATTCATATTTTAGAATGCAACAGTCTATAGGTAAAATCCAAGAAGTTTTAATAGAAAAAGTATCAAAAAAAGATAAAAATTATTGGTCTGGAAGAAATTCACAAAATGTAACAGTTGTTTTTCCTAAACAAAATTCTAAAATAGGAACATTTGTTAATGTTAAAATACATAATATTATTTCATCTACTTTAATTGGAAAAATTATTTGATAATTAAAATGGAATCTATTCAAAATATAAAACAAAGATATGGAATAATTGGCAATGATTATATGTTAAATAAATCGTTGGAAAAAACTATGTTAGTAGCACCTACTGATCTTTCAGTAATGGTAGTAGGAGAAAGTGGAGTAGGAAAAGAATTCATTCCAAAAATAATTCATCAACTTTCAGCTAGAAAACATAATGTATATATAGCCATTAATTGTGGAGCTATCCCCGAAGGTACTATTAATAGTGAATTATTTGGTCATGAAAAAGGTGCATTTACTGGTGCAATTAATTCTAGAAAAGGATATTTTGAAGTAGCAAATGGTGGAACAATTTTTTTAGATGAAATAGGAGAATTACCATTATCTACACAAATTCGTCTTTTACGTATATTAGAATCAGGTGAATTTATAAAAGTTGGATCATCTAAAGTTCAAAAAACTAATGTTCGTATAGTAACTGCTACTAATATTAATATGATAGAAGCTATTAATAATAAAAAATTTCGTGAAGATTTATATTATCGTATTAACACTATACAAATAGATATTCCACCATTAAGATATAGAAAAGGAGACATAAATATATTATATAAGAAATTTTCTCATGATTTTGCTGAAAAATATAATATAACACCAATAAAGCTTACTGAACAAGCTATTAATTATATTGAACAATATAATTGGCCAGGAAATATTAGACAATTACGAAATATTGTTGAACAATTATCAATTTTAGAAAAAAATAATATTTCATTAGAAATATTAAAAGATTATATTCCTACTAATAATAGTTCTTTAATTCATCTCTCAAATGAAACAAAAAAAAATGATATAGAAAAACTTTATAATAGTTCTTTAATTCATATCTCAAATGAAACAAAAAAAAATGATATAGAAAAACTTTATAATAGTTCTTTAATTCATATCTCAAATGAAACAAAAAAAAATGATATAGAAAAACTTTATAATAGTTCTTTAATTCATCTATCAAATGAAACAAAAAAAAATGATATAGAAAAACTTTTATATAAAGCATTATTTAATATGCGTAAAGATTTAAATAATCTAAAAATATTATTATTACAATTAATACGAAATAACAATAATGATGCTAATTTTAATAAAAAAAATTCTAAATTAATAGAAAAAATATTTGGTAATGAAATAGATGAAAAAAGATATCAATTAGAACATAACAATGATTTAGATAATTATCAAGAACCTAATGAATCTCTTTATCTTAAAAAGAAAGAATTAGAATTTATTTGTAAAGCATTAAAAAAAAATAATGGTAAACGTAAAATTTCTGCTAAAGAATTAGGTATTTCTGAACGAACTTTATATAGAAAAATAAAAGAATATGGATTAAATAAAAAATTTTTTAATACATATTAATATTAAATAAAAAATATATGGGATTATTATATATCATAATTATGATTTTATGTTTACTTTTACTTATATTCATTTTAATCCAAAATCCTAAAGAAGGAGGATTTTATCAATCATATTTTCAAAAAAATACAAAACATATTTTAGGTGTATCACAGACTAGTTCTGTTATTGAAAAAATAACATGGATATTAGTTATATTAACTACAACATTTATTATAATATATAATCTAGTTATTAGGTCTAGTTATTAGGTATTTAGTTATCTTTAGGTATTTAGTTATCTAGTTATTTTATTTATATCTAGTTATATCTAGTAATTTTATTTATATTTAGTTATCTAGTTATCTAGTTATTTAGTTATCTAGTTATATCTAGTAATTTTATAGATATTTAGTTATCTAGTTATCTAGTTATCTAGTTATTAGTTATATTAACTTTGTAATGACATAATGTCATTATAATACATAAAATATTTTTATTTTATTAAATGGCATATTTTTGGATATGTTATTTGTTAAAAACAGGTTAATATATAAAAAATATTATTATGACAAAATTAAATATTAGACCTTTAGCAGATCGTGTAGTAATAGAACCTGCTCCTGCAGAAACTAAAACTGCTTCAGGTATTTTTATTCCTGATACAGCTAAAGAAAAACCTCAAAGAGGTAAAGTAATAGCTTTGGGACCTGGAAAAAAAGATGAACCTATGACTGTAACAGTAGGTACTAATGTCTTATATGGAAAATATTCAGGAACTGAATTAAAGTGGGAAGGAAAAAACTATCTAATTATGCGTGAGTCTGATATTATGGCAATTATTTAATAAATAAAAAAAAAAATTTATGGCAAAGGATATTAAATTTGGTGTAGAAGCCAGAAATAAATTAATAAAAGGTGTAGATACACTAGCTAATGCAGTTAAAGAAACTTTAGGACCTAAAGGTAGAAATGTGGTAATTCAAAAATCTTTTGGAGGACCTCAAGTGACAAAAGATGGTGTTACTGTAGCTAAAGAAATAGAATTAGAAGATCCTATAGAAAATTTAGGTGCTCAAATGGTTAAAGAAGTTGCTTCTAAAACTAATGAAGTTGCAGGTGACGGAACTACTACAGCTACTGTTTTAGCTCAAGCTATTGTTAGGGAAGGATTAAAAAATGTAGCAGCAGGAGCTAATCCTATGGATTTAAAACGTGGAATTGATAAAGCTGTAGAAGTTGTTGTCTCAGATTTAAGAAGACAATCCCAAACTGTTGGTGGAAGCAATGAAAAAATAAAACAAGTAGCTGCTATATCAGCTAATAATGATGAAGCTATTGGAAATCTTATAGCAAAAGCTTTTCAAAAAGTTGGAAAAGAAGGTGTAATTACTGTTGAAGAAGCAAAAGGAATAGAAACTACTGTAGAGGTAGTTGAAGGTATGCAATTTGATCGTGGATATCAATCACCTTATTTTGTAACTAATACAGAAAAAATGACTACTGGTTTAGATGATCCATATATATTGCTTTATGATAAAAAAATTTCGGCTATGAAAGATTTGCTTCCTATATTAGAACCTGTAGCACAATCTGGTAAACCTTTATTAATTATTTCTGAAGAAGTAGAAGGAGAAGCATTAGCTACATTAGTAGTTAACAAAATACGTGGTACATTAAAAGTTGCAGCAGTAAAAGCTCCAGGATTTGGAGATAGAAGAAAAGCGATGTTAGAAGATATTGCCATTTTAACTGGAGGTATGGTAATATCTGAAGAAACAGGAGGAAAACTTGAAAATACTAAGTTAAATATGCTGGGTCGTGCTGAAAGAGTTACAATTGATAAAGATAATACAACTATTGTAAATGGAGTAGGAGATAAAAAAAGAATTAAAGCTAGAATTGAGGAAATCAAATCTCAAATAAAAAATAGTACTTCTGATTATGATAAAGAAAAACTTCAAGAACGTTTAGCTAAATTAGCTGGAGGTGTAGCTGTTTTATATGTAGGAGCAGCTTCTGAAGTGGAAATGAAAGAAAAAAAAGAACGTGTAGATGATGCGCTTAATGCTACTCGTGCCGCTGTAGAAGAAGGTATTGTCGGAGGTGGAGGAGTGGCTTTAGTTCGTGCTATAAAAGCTATTGAAAATTTAAAAGGAGATAATGTAGATCAAAATACTGGAATTAAAATAATAAAAAGAGCTCTTGAAGAACCTTTACGTCAAATTGTGAATAATGCTGGTGAAGAAGGTGCAGTAATAGTAGCTAAAGTAGCAAGTAAAGAAGGAGATTTTGGTTATGATGCTAAAGAAGGTAAATATAAAAATATGATAGATGAAGGAATTATAGATCCTACTAAAGTAGCTCGTGCAGCATTAGAAAATGCTACTTCTGTAGGTGGTATGTTATTAACTACTGAATGTGTAATAACAGATATTAAAAAAGATGATACTAATACTCAAATGCCTTCTGCAGGAAGTGGAGGAGGAGTAGGAGGGATGATGTAAAATAAATAAATAATTAAAAAAATAGGAACTGCATAGTTCCTATTTTTTTAGAATATGAAAAAAAATTAAAAATATATGAATATTCCATACATAACATCTTTAAAAAGAGTAGTTATAATTGGTGCTGGATTTGGTGGATTACAAATAGCTAAAAGACTTAATAGAAATTATTTTCAAGTGGTACTTTTAGATAAAAACAATTATCATACTTTTCAACCACTTTTATATCAAGTTGCTACAGCTGTATTAGAACCTGATTCTATTGCTTATTCTATAAGAAATATTATAAAATATAATAATAATTTTTACTTTAGAGTAGCTAAAGTATATAATATTGATCCTAATCAAAACAAAATATATTCTAATATTGGTAATATTAATTATGATTATTTAATCATTGCTACAGGTTCTACCACTAATTTTTTTTGTCAAAAAAATATTGAATCATTATCATTAACTATGAAATCTATACAGGACTCTTTAGATTTACGTAATTTAATATTCCAAAATTTTGAAACCGCTATCATTACAAATGATGTAAATAAACGTAAACTACTTATGACTTTTGTCATTGTGGGAGGTGGTGCTACTGGAGTAGAATTATCAGGATCTTTAGCGGAGATTAAAAATTATGTATTACCACGTGATTATCCAGATATCGATGTTAATGATATGAATATATATTTAATTCAAGCTTCTAATAAAATATTAGAGTGTATGTCTCAAAAATCTTCTGAACAAGCATTAAAAGATTTAAAAGAATTAGGGGTTAATATTTGGTTAAATTCAGTTGTAACTGATTATGATGGTAAAATTGTTAATATAATTAACAATAATATCAATAAACAAATAAAATCTGCTAATGTAATATGGGCAGCAGGAGTAAAAGGAGCATTAATAGATGGATTAGATAAATTAGTAATAGAACATGGAAGATTTTTAGTAGATAATTATAATCGTATAAAAAAATACGAAAATATTTTTGCTATAGGTGACGTAGCTATGATTAAAGATGAAAAATATCCTAAAGGTCATCCTATGACAGTACAACCAGCTATACAACAAGGTATTAGATTAGCAAAAAATTTAAATAATATGATTGTTGGAAAAAAAATGAAGCATTTTCATTATGTTAATATGGGATATATGGCAATTATTGGAAGAAATAAAGCCGTATGTGATTTTCCGTTAAAATTAAGGTTTAAAGGATTTATAGCTTGGTTAATATGGATGTTTATACATCTAATTAATTTATATGGATTTCGTAATAAAATTATTACTTTAATAAATTGGATGCTGCAATATTATAACAAAAGCATAAAATTAATAATACGTAAATAAAATACATTTATTAAGTAGTACCCAAGGCGGGAATTGAACCCGCATGGCCAAATAATGGCCACAAGATTTTGAGTCTTGCATGTCTACCTAATTCCATCACTCGGGCTATTTATTGAGCGAGAAACGGGATTCGAACCCGCGACCCCGACTTTGGCAAAGTCGTGCTCTACCAAACTGAGCTATTCTCGCCTATTAATAATTATTATATAATTTTTTTTTATTTAATTTTACACATTTTACACAAAGTTTTTATTTTCAAGATTTTTTAATATTTCTATAGATCTTTTTATTATTTCAGATGGCATTCCTGCTATTTTAGCAACATTAATACCAAAACTGTGTGTACTACCCCCAGTAATTAATTTTCTTAAAAAAATAATATTACCATTTATTTCTTTAATAGAAACATTATAATTTTTAATTCTATCAAATAATAACATCATTTTATTGAGTTCATGATAATGAGTTGCAAATAATGTTTTAGGTCTATTTATATGTTTATGTAAATATTCAATAATAGCCCAAGCAATTGAAATACCATCATAAGTGCTAGTTCCTCTACCTATTTCATCTAAAATTATTAAACTTCTGTTAGAAATATTATTCAGAATACCAGCAGTTTCAGTCATTTCGACCATAAAAGTAGATTCTCCAAGAGAAATATTATCTGAAGCTCCTACTCTACTAAATATTCTATCTATTAACCCAATTTTAGCATATTTAGCTGGTACATAACTACCTATATGTGCCATTAATACAATTATAGCAGTTTGACGTAAAATAGCTGATTTTCCTGACATATTGGGTCCAGTAATTATAATTATTTGTTGATCTTTTGTATTAAGAAGAATATTATTAGGAATATATGAATCTCCTATAGGAATTTGTTTTTCTATCACAGGATGTCTACCTTCTTTTATACATATATCAAAAGATTTATCTAAAATAGGTTTATTGTAATTATTTTCTTTTGCACAAATAGAAAAAGAATGTAAAACATCTATAATAGCAATTAATTTTGCATTGTATTGTAAATATTTTATATAATTTGAAATGAATTGTATTAATTTTTTAAATAATTGTATTTCTAATATTATAATTTTTTTTTCTGCACCTAAAATTTGTAATTCATAATTTTTTAATTCTTCATTTACATAACGTTCAGAACCGACTAAAGTTTGTTTTCGTATCCAATTTGAAGGAACTTTATTTTTATAAGCATTTCTTATTTCAAAAAAATATCCCAATATATTATTATAATATATTTTAATATTATTTATACCTGTACGTATTTGTTCTTTTTTACATAATTTTATTAAATAGTCTTTATTAGAAGATACAATATCACGTAATTCATCTAAATGTTGAGAGACTCCCCTAGCAATAATATTTACCTTATTTATGTGATAATCATCATTTAATGTATTAATAATATGATTCCGTATTAGATCACAATTTTGTAGTTTATTACTAAATAATTTTAAGAAATTAGATTCAGATTTTAAAAAAAAATTTTTAATTTTGTTTATTATTTCTAATGAATTTGATAATGTTATTACTTCACGTGGATTTATTTTTGCTGTAGCTACTTTAGAAATTAAACGTTCTATATCTGATATTTGTTTTAAATTTTTTGATAAAAAAATAGATATATCATTATTATTTAATAATTCTGTTACAAAATTTTGTCTTTTAATAATTGATTCTATTTCTTTTAAAGGAAAATTTATCCAACGTTTTAATAATCTAGATCCCATTGGGGTTATAGTTTTATCTAAAATTGATATTAATGATACACCATTATTTCTTATAGATTTATTTATTTCGAGATTACGTATTGTAAAATCATCTATCCACATATATTGATATTCATCCATTTTACGAATAGATGTAATATGTTCAATATTATTATGACAAGTATTATATAAATAATATAATATTACACCAGCTGCAATAATTCCTAATTTTAAATTTTCTATTTTAAAACATTTAAGTGATTTTATTTTAAAATGACTAATTAATTTTTCATATGAAGAATCATATTCAAAGTACCAATCATCTATAGCATAGACATAAAAATCTTTTTTAAAAAGTTTTTCAATAATTTTGTATTGTTTTTTTGGATAAATTATTTCACTAGGATTTATACGTTGAACAATATTATTAGTATTATCAATATTGCATTCTGTGATAAAAAATTCTCCAGTAGAAATATCTAAAAATGCTAAACCTATGTTTTTATTTTCTATATGTATAGCTGTTAAAAAATTATTATATCTAACATGTAATACCTTATCATTTAAGTTAACACCAGGAGTTATCAATTCAGTAACTCCTCTTTTTACTAAATTTTGAGTTTTATTATTAGAATCTTCTAATTGATCACAAATAGCTACTCGCATCCCTGCTTTAATCAATTTATATAAATAATTATCCAATGCATGATATGGAAATCCTGCTAAATAAATATCATTTTTTGATCCAGGATAACGTTTTGTTAAAGCAATATCAAGTAATTCTGAACATTTAATAGCATCTTGTCCAAAAGTTTCATAAAAATCACCTACTCTAAATAATAATATAGCATCTTTATATTTTTCTTTAATATTATTATATTGTTTCATTAATGGTGTAATATGTTTCTTCAAATTAAAATATGTTTTAAATTGTGTATAAATTAAATAAAATAAATGAAAAATATTATTAAATATGCCTTTTGCACAATATTAACAATATTAGGATTAATATTTTTATTAAATATAATTTATAATAAGAAAATTAAATTTTATAAAAATAATGTATTACAAATTAATAGTAATATTGATAATCTTTTAAATACTATTGAAGCTATAAAATATGCTCAAACAGATAAAAATATTAAAGGAATTATTTTTGAAGCAGATTCAAATCTAATTGGAAGTATTTCTAATATAAAAAATATAAGAGATGCATTAAAGGAATTTAAGAAATCAAAAAAATTTATATATTCATATGGCAATAATATTTCTCAATCAGCATATTATTTATGTTCAGTAGCTGATTTAATATTTTTAAATCCATTAGGACAGGTAAATATTAAAGGTCTTAGTTTAGAACAAACTTTTTATAAAAAATTAATAAAAAAAATAGGAGCAAAATTTTACATATTTAGACATGGAAAATATAAATCTGCTGTTGAACCATTTTTATATACTAAAATTAGTAATGAAAATCGTGAACAATATACAAAATTATTAAATTATATTTGGAATTTTATAGTTAATGATATTAGTGAATCACGTCATTTAAGTAAAAAAACTATTAATTTAATAACTAATGAACTTTATGGAATAAATACAGAATTATCATATAAATATAAAATTATAGATAAAATAGCATATTATGATGAATTCATCGATGCTATAAAAAATAAATTAAAATCAAATAATATAAATTTTATATCAATAAAAGATTATTTAAAATTTTTATCTAAACAAAAAAAGACTCATAAAAATAAAATTGCAATAATTTACGCTTCAGGTTTAATAAAACAAGGTGTAGGTACTACAGATATTCAAGATAAAAATTATGAATTTATTATAAATAATATAATAAATGACAAATCAATAAAATCTGTTGTATTACGAATAAATTCTACAGGTGGAGATGCTATTGCTTCAGATAATATTTTTCATAAATTAATTCTTTTAAAAAGAAAAAAACCATTAATTGTTTCAGTTGGAGATTACGCAACATCAGGTGGCTATTATATAGCTTTAGCCGGGGATAAAATTATAGCTTCTCCTATTAGTATTACAGGATCTATAGGAGTATTTGGAATGATGGTTACATTTAAAGGATTGATTGATAAATTAGGTCTTACAAAGGATAATATAGTTACTAATAATAATAGTATACCAATTTCTTTAAATAATATTAAAAAGCAATATAAAAATATAATATTTAAAAATATTGAATTTATTTATGATAAATTTATATCAAATGTATCTAAAGAAAGAAAAATATCAAAATATAAAATTAATGAAATAGCACAAGGAAAAATATTATCTGGAAATGAGGCTTTAAAAAAAGGATTAATTGATTCTTTAGGTAGTTTAAATGATGCAATAAAAATTGCTGCAAAAATAGTAAATATAAAAGACTATTCAATTGTAAATTTTCCGATAAAAAAAGAATCATTTATTAAAATGATAATTAATAAATTTTTTTTGAAAAATAATAATAAAGATTATAACAATTTATTATATATAATAGATAATTTAAAAAATTTATTATATATAATATCCTTAAAAGATGATATTAAATATTACACTTATACTAATATAAGTATTAAATAAATTTATTATATATAATATCCTTAAAAGATGATATTAAATATTACACTTATACTAATAAGTGTAAGTATTAAATATTAAAATTATTATTTAAATATATTATTAATTTTTTTAGATATTATGTATTTATCTAATTTTAAAAAATTATTTAATGAATCAATTTCAAACATAAAATCTTTAAATATATATTCACAAAGTGTACGTAATCCTCTGGCTCCTAATCCTAGACTTAAAGCTTTATTTACAATTTCTTCAATACCGTCATCTGTAATTTCTAAAGTAATACCATCCATTTTAAACAAATTTTTATATTGTTTAATTAAGGAATTTTTAGGTTCAAGAAGAATTCTTTTCATAGAAATCTTATTTAAAGGATGTAAATAAGTAATAATTGGTAATCTTCCTATTAATTCAGGAATTAACCCGAAAGTACGAAGATCATGTGATATTACCATATTTAAAATATTTTCTGTTTTAACTTTTTTTGGAATATTTTGTTTATACCCTAGATGTGACATATTTAATCTATTAGCAATAATTTTTTCTAAACCTTCAAATGCTCCTGAAGCTATAAATAAAATATTTTTAGTATTTATTGTTATCATTTTTTGCTCTGGATGTTTTCTTCCTCCTTGGGGAGGAACATTAACAATAGATCCTTCTAATATTTTAAGTAAAGCTTGTTGAACACCTTCTCCTGAAACATCTCTAGTAATTGAAGGATTATCTACTTTTCTTGAAATTTTATCTATTTCATCAATAAATACAATTCCTTGTTCAGCTTTATATATATTAAAATTAGCGGATTGTAATAAATGAGTTAATATACTTTCTACATCTTCTCCTACATAACCTGCTTCAGTAAGTCCTGTTGCATCTACAATAACAAATGGAATATCTAAAAATTTAGAAATACTACGAGCAAGTAAAGTTTTTCCAATTCCAGTATTTCCTATCATAAGAATATTAGATTTTTCTATTTCTACTTCTTTATCATGATAAGAAATTCGTTTATAATGATTATAAACAGCTACAGAAAGTGTTTTTTTAGCTTCTTCTTGATCAATTACATATTGATCTAAAAAAGATTTTATATCTTTTGGTTTTTTATTATTAATGTTTACAGTTATTTTTTTATTAAAAACTTTTGTATTATGTATATTAATACATATATCACATATATAAATTCCAATTGATGTTTCTTTTTTTTTTCTACCACAAAATGCACACATTAAATCTTTTTCCATAAAAAAAAATTATTTTTTGTGACTTAAAACTTCATCAATCATACCATATGATAAAGCTTCTTGTGAAGACATCCAACGATCTCTATCAGAATCTTTTTCAATTTTTTTAATTGATTGTCCAGTATGATTGCTAATTATAGCACATAATTCTTTTTTTATTTTTAAAATTTCTCTTGCTGTTATTTCAATATCAGATGCTTGTCCTTGTACTCCTCCTAAAGGTTGATGAATCATTACTCTTGAATGTTTTAATCCTGAACGTTTTCCTTTAGTACCAGCACATAGTAAAATAGCAGCCATAGAAGCAGCTACACCAGTACATATTGTAGCAATATTAGGTTTAATCATTTGCATTGTATCATATATACCTAAACCTCCATAAACACTTCCTCCAGGAGAGTTAATATAAATATATATATCTCTATTATCAATTGATTCTAAATATAATAATTGTGCTTGTACTATATTAGCAATATGATCATTTATAACTGTCCCTATAAAAATAATTCTATTCATCATTAATCTAGAAAAAACATCAATTTGAGCTACATTTAATTTTCGTTCTTCCATAATATATGGAGTCATAGAAGCAATATATTTATCAAATATTAAATCATTGATACCTGAATTATATTTTTTTAATTCTTTGAATTGATACATTAGTGTTTATAAATTTAATATATTAAAGTTAATAAACTTTTATTAAAAAAAATTTATTTTGTATAAACAATTATTAAATCAAATTTTTACATTTGGATTAGGAACTGTTTTCCCTAAAATAATTAATTATTTTTTGTTAAAATCTTTGACTAAGACTTTAAATTCATATGAATTTTCCATTTATACTGACATGTATGCTATGTCATGTATAATTATTGTATTTTTAACTTTAGGATTAGAAAGTTCTTATTTTCGTTTTTTATATAAACGAAAAATTCATGATAAAAAAAAAATATTTTCAAGTGGAGTAATTATATTATTTATACTTTCATTATTATTTATAATAATAGGTATAATTTTATTCAAACCAATAATTAGTTTAATAAATTATAAAAATCATTCCGAATATTTAATAATGTTTTTAATTATAATATTTCTTGATACTATTTGCATATTACCTATGGCTTGGTTACGAATACATAATATAGCTATTAAATATTTATTAATACGCATATTAAATGTAGTTTTACAAGCTGTAATTATAATGTATATGTTCTATCCCATAGATAATTATCTTATAAAGAATATTTTTAACATTATTTTATTTCCGTTAAATTTTTTTGTAAAAAATATAAATAATGCATCTTATATATTTTATGCAAATGTGATATCATCATTATCAAATTTTATTTTATTGATTCCAATTTTTTTAAAAGTAAAAATAAAAAAATTTGATATTGTTTTAGCATTTAAAATGATAACATATGGAGTACCTATAATGTTAAGTACTTTAGCTTTTGCTATTAATGAAAATATAGATAAAATAATAATTAAAAGATATTTTTCTGATGAAATTAATAGTGCATATGCCGCTTGTTATCGTATTTCAACTTTTATGCATCTTTATAATGCAATTTTTCGTTTAGGTTTAGAACCTTTTATGTTAAAAAAAGCTGAAGAGGCTAATATTAAAAATATTTATGTACAAATAAATTATTTTTTGACTGTATTAGGAATAATAATATATGTATTTATATGTAGTAATATTGATTTTATCGCTAGTAAAATGATAGATGTTAAATATCACAAAGCATTATTAATAGTACCAATTGCAACTCTGTCAAATTTGTTTTTTGGAATTTATAATAATTTATCTATTTATTATAAAGCATTTGATAAACCAATGATAGGAACATATATATCTATTTTAGGTATGTTAATAACATTATTATATAATATAATAATATTACCATTATCTGGATCAAATTTTATTATCTGTTCTGGTGCTAATTTAGTTTCATATGGAAGTATGTTATTATGTTCATATATTTGTATAAATAAAATATATTATATTTCTTTTAATAAGAAAAAGATTTTAATTCATTTTATATTAGCAATATTAATTGTTATATTATTATATAATAAAAAAAAATTAAGATTGATTGGTCAAATAATATACTTTTTAAGTATATTATTAATTGAATATAAAAACATATTTTTTTTGTTTAAAAAAATAAAAAACAAAAATTACCTATGATAATAATATTAGGGACTTTTGGCACTACTGAAATAATAGTAATTGTTATTCTTGCTCTTTTACTTTTTGGAGGAAAAAAAATTCCTGAATTAATGAAAGGATTGGGTGTAGGATTAAAAGAATTTAAAAAAGCTACATCTTCTGATGATAATGTAGAATCTACTGATATACAAGATATACAAGATATACAAGATAAGATATCAGATAAGATATCAGATAATAAACAAGATAATATATCAGATAATAAACAAGATAAGATATCAGATAATAAACAAGATAATATATCAGATAATAAACAAGATAATATATCAGATAATATATCAAGATAATATATCATCTAATATATCTAGATATCAGATAAGATATCAGATATCTTATATATCAGATAAGATATCAGATATCTTAGATAATTATTTATTAATAATTAATTTTAATTTATCTTTTTTAAGATTAAAGGATAATTTATCTCCAATTTTAATTTGATTATCAATAATTTTTTCTGCTATAGGATTTTCTATATAATTATATAGAACTCTTTTCAGGTTACGTGCTCCATAATTTTTATTATAACCTTTTTTAAGTAAAAATTTTTTAATATTAGAAGATAAATTTAATTCATATCCTAATTTATGTATACGATTAATTAATTTTTCTAATTCTAGATTAATTATTTCATAAATGTGTTTTTCTTCCAAAGAATTAAATATTATTATCTCATCTATACGATTTAAAAATTCATTTGAAAAAGTACGTTTTAATGTATTTTCTATTATAATAGAATTAATTTTTAATTGATTTATTTCATAATTTGTTTCATATCCTAATTCTTTTGATTCTCTAATACCTAGATTAGAAGTTAATATAAATATTGTATTTTGAAAAAATACTTTATTACCAGAGCTATCAGTTATAAAACCGTCATCAAATATCTGTAATAATAAATTACAAATTTCTGTATGTGCTTTATCTATTTCATCTAATAATATAAGAGCATAAGGTTTACGACGTATAATTTCAGTTAATTGTCCTCCCTCCTCATAACCTATATAACCAGGTGGAGCTCCTAATAGTCTAGAAACAGAAAATTTTTCCATATATTCACTCATATCAATACGTACAAAAGCATCATATGTATCAAAAAATTCATTAGCAATTATTTTAGCTAAATGAGTTTTTCCAACACCAGTATCACCTATAAAAAGAAAAGAACCTATAGGACGATTAGGATCTTTTAATCCAACTATATTTCTTTTAATAGCTTTAACTATTTTTTCAATAGCTTGATCTTGTCCAATAATTTGTTTTTTTATTTTTTTAGTTAAATTTAAAATTTTTTTATTTTCATTTGTTTTTCGTCCAATTGGAATACCACTTATTGTTGATACTACTTCAGCTATATCTTGTTTTACAACAATTTCTTTAGTTTCTCTAGAAATTTTATCCCATAAATCTTGAGCCTTATATAATTCTTGTTCTATACATTTTTCATTATCACGTAAACGTGCTGCTTCTTCATAATTTTGGTTTTTTACTACTTGATATTTTTTATTACGAATATCATTAAGTTTTTTTTCTAAATTAATAATTTCTGATGAAACTTTAAAATTTTTAATATGTACATGTGATCCAGCTTCATCCATTGCATCAATAGCTTTATCTGGTAAATTACGATCAGTTATATATCTAGAACTAAGATAGACACATGCTTTTATAGCTTCATCAGTATATATTACATTATGATGTTTTTGATATTTGTCTTTTATTTCATTAAGTATTTTAATAGTTTCTACTTCAGTAGTAGGTTCTATTAATATTTTTTGAAATCTACGTGCTAATGCACCATCTTTTTCTATATATTGTTTATATTCATTTAAAGTAGTAGCACCAATACATTTAATTTCTCCTTTAGCTAAAGCTGGTTTCAATATATTAGAAGCGTCTAAAGAACCTGTAGTACCACCTGCACCTATTAATGTATGAATTTCATCTATGAAAATAATAATATTTGGATTTTTTTGTAATTCATTTAATATAGCTATAGCTCTTTCTTCAAATTGACCTCTATATTTAGTGCCAGAAACTATATCAGATATATTTAAAGTAATAACCCTTTTATTATATAATACTCTTGATACTTGACGTTTTATTATACGAACAGCTAATCCTTCTGCTATAGCTGATTTTCCAACACCTGGTTCTCCTATAAGTAATGGATTATTTTTTTTTCTCCTACTTAAAATTTGAGATACACGTTCTATTTCTTTGTCACGGCCTATTAAAGAATCTAATTTACCTTCTAAAGCCATCATAGTTAAATCTTGTGAAAAATTATCTAATATAGGGGTCTTATCTGTTTTTCTAAACATATTAGTTTTTCCAGATAAATTATCTGATTCTCCTATATAATTAATATTTTCAAAATGTTCATCTAACATATTTAAATATATATTTAAGTATTATTTATATCTTTTTTTTAGTAAAAAAGGGGTTATAAAATAACCTCCTAATATTCCACCAATATGAGCAAAATGTGCTATAGACATAAAATGATTTCCAAAAAAAGAAGCAATACAACTAATAAAAATAAATATACATAATGCTTTATTAATATTAATAGCAAAAGGTATAGGTAATATTAATATATTTTTATTGGGAAATAAATAAGCAAAAGATCCTATAAGACCACTTATTGCTCCAGAAGCACCCATCATAGGATAAAAAATGATTATTTTTTTATATAAAAATGATATATCAAATAATATTTGTACTAGAGCAGCTATAAATCCTGAAAACAAATAAATAATAATTAAATTTTTAAAACCCATTATATATTCTACTGGTAGTCCAAACATCCATAATGTTAACATATTAAAAATAATATGAACAAATAGTTTAGAATGTATAAACATATGAGTAAACAACTGATAAAATTCAAAATTTTGTGATAAAGGATTATATAAATAAAATTGGTTAATATTTATTTCTGGAAATAATATAATAGCTATATATATAATAATATTAATAATTATTAAATTTTTAACTCCTAATTTCATTAATTAATTGAATTGTTTATCAATATTTTTTTTATTTAAAAAAATATAAATTTTTTTTCCCAAAGGAGTAAAATTATGATTTTTACAAAAAAATAAACTATAAAATAAATATTCTATTTCAAGAATATTTAATTTAATACCACGTTTTATAGCAGCTAATTTAGCAATATTATTAACGAATAATTCATTAGAATTAAAATTATTTTTAATTAAATAATTATCTAATACTTTATGTATAAAATCTACAATACAATTTTGATTTATCATTACTGATGATGCTTTTATTTTAATATAATTTTTAAAAAATTCAAAAGCAAAACCTAATTTAATTAAATCAATTTCTAATTCTTTAATAATTATTATTTCATTAGGTAAAAGATTAATTTTAATAGGAAATAAAAAATTTTGACTATCTAAATTATTATTAATATTTTTCATAAAATGATCATATAAAATACGTTGATGAGCTCTATATTGGTCTATTATTATTAAATCAAATTCTAAATGGGCAATAATATATTTATAATCAAATTGAAAAAAATAAATTTCTTTATACTTAGAAAAGGTATTTTTAAAATATTCTTTGAAAAAGACTAATGATTTTTGTTCATATATATTATTAAATATAGATATTTGATTAATATTATTATTAAAATCTAATTTATTATTAAAATCTTTTTGCAAAAAATTATCATAAATAATATTAAAATCTGTAATTTTATATTGTCCTAATGCTTTTTTTATATTTGATAGAAGCATATCACATATAATATTAGTATATTCGTTATCAAATTGTATTTCAGTTTTATCAGGATGAATATTAATATCTAAATACTTAGGATCTATATTTAAAAAAATAAAATATGAAGGATAATTTAAAAGTCCTGAAAAAGCGTTTAAAATAGTTTTATGTAAAAAGTAATTTTTAATATAACGATTATTAACAAATATAAATTGTTCACTTTTAGTTTTTTTATAATGTGTAGGTTTAATTATGAAACCTTCTACAGATATAGAATTAATTTTTTCATAAAAAAAAATTATATTATCGTTAATATATTTTCCAAATATTTCTATAATTCGTTGTTTAATTGAAGTTTTTTTTAGATCAAAAATAAGTTTATTATTATGATATAAACGAAAATTTATATCTGCATGTGCTAAAACTAATTTATAAAATTCATTAACTATATAATGAAATTCAATATTTTCTGATTTAAGAAATCTTCGTCTAACAGGTATATTATAAAATATATTTTTTACACTAATTATAGTTCCTTTAATAGTTTGACAATATGATTTATTTGTTAATAAACCATTTTCTATAATAAGATATGCTCCAAAATCTGACATTTTATTTTTAGTACGAATTTCCATTTTTGATATAGCAGCTATAGCAGCTAAAGCTTCTCCACGAAATCCTTTAGTATAAATATTAAATAAATCATTAATATGATAAATTTTTGAAGTAGCATATCGTTTAATACTCATTATTGCATCTTCCATACTCATACCTTCACCATTATCAATAGATTTAATTAATGTTTTTCCAGAATTATTTAGAACAAGATCAATTGCTTTAGCTTTTGCATCTATTGCATTTTCCAAAAGTTCTTTAACTATTGATGAAGGACGATGAATAATTTCTCCTGCAGCTATTTGATTTATAATATTTTGTGGCAAAATTTTAATTAAATTATTCATAATTTTTTTTTAAAATAAATTATTTATGATTCAATAGTAGCTGCATTAGTTTAAAAATTCATTTTTTACTCTTACTAAGTTTAGTATAAACTAAATTACCTTTATAATATAAATTATTATTTTTCCAAAAAGCTCTATGATATTGATGTACTTCATTGATATTAGTATCAATAGATAATTGTACTAAATTTAATTTATAATGTTTCCTTCTTTTATTAGTTCTAGATTTAGATTGTTTTTTTTTGGGATTAGCCATAATAATTATTTATTTTAAATATAAAAAAATAAAATGATTATGAATCATAAAGATAATATTTATTCTTTAATAGAAAAGGAAAAAGATCGTCAATTACGGGGGTTAGAACTTATTGCATCAGAAAATTTTGTTAGTTCTGATATACTTAATGTAATAGGATCAATTTTAACAAATAAATATGCAGAAGGTTATCCTAATAAACGTTATTATGGCGGATGTGAAATAATTGATAAAATAGAACAAATAGCTATTAATAGAGCTAAAAAATTATTTAAGGCAAATTATGCAAATGTTCAATCACATTCTGGGTCACAAGCAAATACAGCAGTTTATTTAGCTTCTATTAAACCTGGAGATATTATTATGGGATTTGACCTAAGTCATGGAGGTCATTTAACACATGGTGCTTCGGTTAATTTTTCTGGAAGTATATATCGTAGTATATTTTATGGATTAAATAAAGAGACAGGATTAATTGATTATGAAAAAATGAGTCTTATAGCTATAGAAAAAAAGCCAAAATTAATAATTTGTGGAGCATCAGCTTATTCTAGAGATATAGATTATAAAAAATTTCGTGAAGTAGCTGATTATATAGGATCTATTCTTGTAGCTGATATTGCACATACAGCAGGTTTAATAGTTACAGGGCTTTTAAATCATCCTTTTCCACATTGTAATATAATTACTTCTACTACACATAAAACTTTACGTGGACCTCGTGGAGGACTAATTTTAGTAGGAAATGATTTTGAACATGAAAAAAGTTTAAAAAAACAAAAAATGTCTCAACTTATAGATAAAGCAGTATTTCCTGGATGTCAAGGTGGTCCTTTCGAAAATATAATAGCTGCTAAAGCTATTGCTTTTAAAGAAGCAATGACCAAAGAATATTTATTTTATGCTAAACAAATTATACGAAATGCTAAAGCATTATCAAAATCATTAATGGATAAAGGATATAATATAATTTCAGGAGGTACTGATAATCATTGTATACTTGTAGATTTGAGAAATAAAAATATTACTGGAAAAGAAGCAGAAAATATTCTTGTTACTGCAGATATCACTTGTAATAAAAATATGGTTCCATTTGATAATAAATCACCTTTAATTACTTCAGGAATTCGTATAGGTACTGCTGCAATTACTACTAGAGGATTAAAAGAAAATGATATGGAAAATATCGCTAACTGGATAAATGAAGTAATAATTAATAAATCAAATAATTTAAAAATTAAAAATATAAAAAATGAAATAAATAATTTTATGAAAAATTATCCATTATTTAATAATAAAATTTTAAATTAAAAAAAAAATAAATAGTTATATTGTTTGCATAATTATTGTTTTGTAAAACAAAATAATATGGAAAATATCTTTATTGAAGAATCTGAATCAGATTTTATTCCTTTATTGAGTCAAGATGAAGATGATAATATTATTAATGAAACTAATTCGAAAAATAAAAATAAATATATAAATATATTATATGTACGTCATATTGTATTATTTCCTTTTGTAGTTACTACTCTTACAATAAGTAATAATATTTTAATTGAATTATTACATAAAATTTATTATTCAAATAAATCAGATAAAATTGTAGGTATACTAACACAAAAAAATAAAATTGAAAATCCTACTGAAAAAGATTTATATACTATTGGTACAGTTTCTAAAATTTTAAAATTATTAAAATTACCGAATGGTAATATTACAGTAATAATAAAAGGAATTTATCGTTTTAAAATTAAAAAAATTATTTACAATAAAACTTACTTAAAAGCAGAAATTATACCTTTATGTGAAGAAAAATCTTTATCTGATAAAGAATCTATTGCTTTAATAGCTGCTATTAAAGAGATTACAATCAAAATAATACAAAAAAATCCTAACATACCTTCAGAAACTAATTTTGCTATACGTAATATTGAAAGTTATTCTTTATTAATTAATTTCATAGCTACTAATATGCATTTATCAATTGATAATAAACAAAAATTACTTGAATATGATAATTTAAAAAAAAGAGCTATGGAAATTTTTCGTATTTTAAATATTGAATATCAATATTTAAAATTAAAAAATGATATACAATCTCGTGTACGTAATGATATTGATCAACAACAACGTGAATATTTTCTTCATCAAGAAATAAAAGCTATACAAGAAGAATTAGGAGATTTTTCTTATGAAAAAGAATTTAATGAATTACGTCTTAAAGGAAAAAAAAAAAATGGTCTAAAGAAGCTGAAAAACATTTTGAAAAAGAATTATGTAAATTACAACGTATAAATCCACAGATTCCTGAATATACTATAATACGTAATTATTTAGATACGATGCTTGATTTACCATGGTATAAATATACTCAAGATAATTTTGATTTAAATCGTGCTAAAAAAATTCTTAATAAAAATCATTATGGTATTGAAAATGTAAAAAAACGTATTATAGAACATTTAGCAGTTTTAAAACTTAAAAAAGATATGCGTGCCCCTATACTTTGTTTATATGGTCCTCCAGGGGTAGGTAAAACTTCTTTAGGAAAATCTATAGCTTTAGCGCTTAATAGAAAATATTTACGTATTTCTCTAGGTGGTGTACATGATGAAGCTGAAATTAGAGGTCATAGGAAAACATATATAGGAGCTATGCTTGGAAGAATGTTACAATCAATCAAAAAAGCTGGTACTTCTAATCCAGTTTTTATATTAGATGAAATTGATAAATTAGGAATAAGTCATTATAATGATCCTGCTGCTGCAATGTTAGAAGTATTAGATCCTGAGCAAAATATGAATTTTTATGATAATTATCTTGAATTAAATTATGATCTTTCTCAAGTAATGTTTATTGCAACAGCAAATTCACTTTCTCCTATTAGTCCTCCACTATTAGACAGAATGGAAATTATTGAAATGAATGATTATTCGGTGGAAGAAAAAATAAAAATTTTTAAAAAACATATTTTTCCTAAACAACTTAAAGAACATTGTTTAAAACATAATGATTTGTTAATTGGAATAAAACAAATTGAAAAAATTATTGAAAGTTATACACGTGAAGCTGGTGTTAGAAATTTAGAAAAATGTATTACAAAATTAATACGTTACGCTGTTACAAATATTGCTATGGGAAAAGAATATAAAAAACGTTTAACTATTGAATTAATAGAAGATATTTTAGGTCCTCCCCAAGATCCTACTCGTTATGAAGGTAACGATTATCCTGGTGTAGTAACAGGTTTAGCTTGGACAAATATAGGTGGAGATATTTTATTTATTGAATCTAGTTTATCTAAAGGTAAAGGTGAATTAAGTATTACAGGAAATTTAGGAGAAATTATGAAAGAATCTGCTACTATAGCTTTACAATATATAAAAGCACATTATGAAGAATTTGGAGTTGATCCTAAAATGTTTGAAGAATACAATGTACATATTCATGTTCCAGAAGGTGCAGTACCTAAGGATGGACCATCAGCAGGAGTAACTATGCTAACTTCATTAGTTTCAAGTTATACTAATAAAAAATTAAGACCATATATTGCAATGACTGGAGAAATAACTTTAAGAGGTAAAGTATTACCCGTAGGTGGTATTAAAGAAAAAATATTAGCAGCAAAACGTGCTAATATAAAAGAGATAATTCTTTCTAAGGGGAATCAAAAAGATATTAAAGAAATAAACCCCGATTATTTAAAAGGTATTACATTTAAATATGTTAATAATATGAATGAAGTAATTAATATTGCATTATTATGAATACTTTAGAAGTGAAAAATTCTACATTAATAGAATTATCCAAAAAATATGGTACTCCATTGTATATTTATAATGCAGATAAAATAGCATTACAATATAATACTTTACTAAAAGTATTTTCTAATATAGAAAAATTAAAAATTAATTATGCTTGTAAAGCAAATACTAATTTAAATATTTTAAAATTTTTGAAAAAACTTGGAAGTGGTTTAGATGCTGTTTCTATTCAAGAAATAGAAATTGGATTAAAAGCTGGTTTTGATCCAAATGAAATTTTATATACTCCTAATGGAGTATCATTTTCAGAAATAAATAAATCAATAAATTTAGGAGTAAAAATAAATATTGATAATTGTTCTACTTTAGAATTTATTGGATTTAATAATATCAATTATCCTATAGGAATTAGAATTAATCCGCATATTATGGCTGGAGAAAATTATAAAATATCAGTAGGACATATTGATTCAAAATTTGGTATATCATATTATCAAATTCCATATATAAAAAAAATTATTGATAATACAGGTATTAATGTTAATGGAATTCATATGCATACAGGTTCTGATATTTTAGATATTAATTTATTTTTACGTGGAATAGATATTTTATTGGAAGTTGCACAAAAATTTATGAATATTGATTATATCGATGTTGGTAGTGGATTTAAAGTTCCTTATAAAAAGGAAGATAAAAAAACAAATATTAATATTGTAAGTTCTATTATAACTAAAAAATTTAATTCTTTTTGTAAAAAAATTGGAAAAAAACCTACTTTGATATTTGAACCTGGAAAATTTCTAGTAAGTGAATCTGGATATTTTTTAGTAAGCGTAAATGTTATAAAACATACAATTTCTACAGTTTTTGCTGAAGTCGATTCAGGTTTTAATCATTTAATACGTCCAATGTATTATAATGCATATCATGATATTCAAAATATTTCTAATCCATTAGGTCGTTTACGTTTATATACGGTAGTAGGTTATATATGTGAATCTGATACTTTTGGATTGAATCGTCAAATAAATGAAATACGTGAAGGTGATATTTTATGTATAAAAAATTCAGGAGCATATTGTTTTTCAATGTCATCAAATTATAATTCACGTTATCGTCCATCTGAAGTATTAATATATAAAGGAAATGATTTTCTTATTAGAAAAAGAGAAACTTTACAAGATCTTATTCAAAATATTGTTGAAATAGATTTTTAATATTAGGAGAGATGGCAGAGTGGTTAATTGCGACGGTCTTGAAAACCGTAGAGGATAATACCTCCGGGGGTTCGAATCCCTCTCTCTCCGCATTTATAAATAATTTATTATAAATGAAAAACATGATAATTTTATTATAAAATTATTATAATAGAATCATTTCATATGATGTTTATTTACAATCTAGAAATACGTTTATCTGTTCCATGATATAATTTACATACATTTGTAAGCTATTGATGCTTTAATTAAAAAAAAATAAATTCAATATGGAATTGAATATAATTGGACAAGAAAAAATAAAAAAGTATTTATTATATACTATTAAAACTAATAGAATTCCAAATGCATTATTTTTTGTTGGTCCAGAAGGATGTGGAACATTGCCAATGGCTTTAGTATATATTAAATATTTATTTAAATATAAAAATATAAATCCATTTTACTATCTTAATCATCCTGATGTGTATTGTCTTTTTCCAATTCCACTAATATATAATAAAAATTTTTTATCAAATTGGATAACTTTTATAAAAAACAACCCTTATGGTAGTTTATTTAATTGGATTAATTACCTAAATTTAGGAAATAAACATATACAAATAAGAGTAGAAGAAACTAAAGAAATTATCAAAAATAT
Organism: Candidatus Bostrichicola ureolyticus; assembly: GCA_029851085.1. Classification (GTDB taxonomy): domain Bacteria; phylum Bacteroidota; class Bacteroidia; order Flavobacteriales; family Blattabacteriaceae; genus Bostrichidicola; species Bostrichidicola ureolyticus_A. Next base: position 216,107 of record CP100318.1, read on the forward strand.
TTATTTAAAATCTTATAAAGATACTCGTAAAGTTGTAATAATTTGGATTCCTGAACTTTTACACATAGCAGCAGCAAATAAATTATTAAAAATTATGGAAGAACCACCATCAAAAACTATATTTTTACTTATTGGAGAAAATGAAGAAAATGTATTATCAACAATTCGTTCTAGAACACAAATTATTAGATTTAATAAATTAACATTTGATCAAATAAAAAATGCTTTACAAAAAGAAATTTTACTTAATGAAAAACAATCAGAATATATAAGTAGTAAAGTTGATGGTAATTGGAATATTGCTTTAGAATTATCTAAAGGAATTGAAAATAATAAAATTTTTGAAATTTATTTTAATTTTTTTATTCAAAATGTTTTAAAAGCTAAATCAACACCTAAAGTTTTAAAAAACTTTCTAAAGTTAAGTGAATTTATTCATAAATGGGAAAAAGAAAAAAAAAAAAAATTCCTAATTTATTGTTTAGAAATATTTAGAAAAATTTTAATAAGTTATTATTTAAATAAAAAAATAGATAATATAGATAATTCTAAATATTTATTTTCTTTGATTAATATTAAAAATATACAAAATATAATTTCATTAATTAATGAAGCTATTTATCATATAAATAAAAATGCTAATAGTAAAATAGTTATATTTGATTTATCAATCAAAATTACTAAATCTATTTATAATAAATATGGAATATAATTTTAAATAAAAATGCTAATAGTTTTATCAATCAAAATTACTAAATCTATTTATAATAAATATGGAATATAATTTTAAATAAAAATGCTAATAGTTTTATCAATCAAAATTACTAAATCTATTTATAATAAATATGGAATATAATTTTAAATAAAAATGCTAATAGTTTTATCAATCAAAATTACTAAATCTATTTATAATAAATATGGAATATAATTTTAAATAAAAATGCTAATAGTTTTATCAATCAAAATTACTAAATCTATTTATAATAAATATGGAATATAATTTTAGGTATATAGAAAAATATTGGCAACAATATTGGAAAAAATATAAAATATTTCAAACTTTGAATATTTATAAAAAACCTAAATTTTATATTTTAGATATGTTCCCATATCCATCAGGATCTGGACTTCATGTAGGTCATTTATTAGGATATATAGCTTCTGATATTTATGCTAGATACAAACGATTACAAGGTTATAATGTTCTTCATCCAATGGGATTTGATTCTTTTGGTCTTCCAACAGAACAATATTCTATTCAAACTGGAAATCATCCTCAAAAAACTACAAATATTAATATAAAACGATATAAAGAACAATTAAATAATATTGGTTTGTCTTTTGATTGGGATAGAGAAATACGTACTAATGATCCAAAATATTATCGTTGGACACAATATATTTTTATACAACTTTTCAACCATTGGTATGATCATAATACTAATAGTGCTCAACATATAAATAAATTAATTAAAATTTTTGAAAAAAATGGTAATTTGTCTATTAAAACAAATTATAAAAAATTTTCTTCTAAAGAATGGAAAAATTTTTCTTTAACCACTAAAGAAAATATTTTACAAATGTATAGGTTAGCATTTTATTCCGAATCTATAGTAAATTGGTGTCCATCATTGGGAACTGTTCTTGCTAATGATGAAATAAATAATGGAAAAAGTAAACGTGGTGGTTATACCGTTTACAAAAAAAAAATGATACAATGGAATCTTAGAATTACAGCTTATGCTGAACGTATTTTAAAAGGATTAGAATATTTAGATTGGCCTAATTTTATTAAAGAATCACAAATTAATTGGATAGGAAAATCTATTGGAGTTAATATTATATTCAATATATTAAATCATAATTATACTATACAAATATTTACTACACGTCCAGATACAATATTTGGAGTTTCATTTATCGTATTATCTATTAATCATTCTTTAATTGAAAAAATAACTACTGTTGAACAATATGTTAAAGTACAAGAATATATAAAAAAAATTGAATCAAAAAATATAAATACCAATGATATTTATGGAGAATTTACTGGAGCTTATGCTTTGCATCCATTTACCAACACTAAAATTCCCATATATATTAGTGATTATATTTTAGATTTTTATGGAACTGGAGCTATTATGGCTGTTCCTGCACATGATAAACGAGATCATAAATTTGCTAAAAAATTTGGATTAAATATTTTAGAAGTAATTAAAAGCAATATTAATGTAGAAATTAAAGCTTATGATGCTAAAGAAGGAATTTGTATCAATTCTTATTTTATTAATGGTTTAAATGTAAAAGAAGCTATTAAAATAATAACAAAAAAAATTGAAGAAAAAGGGATAGGTTTTTCTATGATAAATTATCATTTACATGACGCGGTATTTTCTAGACAACGTTATTGGGGTGAACCAATTCCTATATATTTTAAACAAGGAATACCTAAAACAATTCCATTAGATAAATTACCTTTGATACTTCCAAATATTGATAATTATTTTCCATTAAAAAATGGAAAATCTCCACTAAATAGAGCTAAAATATGGGCTTGGGATGAAATAAAACAAAAAGTTGTTTCTAATGATTTAATAGATCAAAAACATGTATTTCCTATAGAAACTGATACTATGCCAAGTTGGGCAGGATCAAGTTGGTATTTTATACGTTATATGGATCCTTTAAATAAAAAAAATATTGTTAACCATGAAAATGAATCTTATTGGAAAAATGTAGATTTATATATAGGTGGATCTGAACATACTACAGGACATTTAATATACGCTAGATTTTATCATAAATTTTTAAAAGATATTGGTATTGTAAAAACAGAAGAACCTTTTAAAAAACTTATAAATCAAGGACTTATTTTAGGATATACTGCTTATATAGCACGTGATATTAAAAATAATATATTGATATCTGATGAATTAGTTAAAAAAAAAAATTTACAATTTATACAATATATACCCATTGATATAAATTTGTTGAAAAATAATAATGAATTAGATATAAAAAAATTTAGAAAATGGAACAATGAATTTTTTAAAGCAAACTTATATATGAAAAATAGATTGTTTTTATGTAAACGTAAAATGGAAAAAATGTCAAAATCTAAATTTAATATTATTAATCCAGATATTATTTGTGATAAATATGGTGCTGATACGTTAAGATTATATGAGATGTTTTTAGGTCCTTTAAGATATTCTAAACCATGGGATATACAAGGAATTACTGGTGTACATAATTTTTTAAAAAAATTTTGGATGTTATTTTATAATAAAAATGGTACATTTTATGTAGATGATAAACAATCACCTTCTAATAAAGAACTAAAAATATTACATAAGACAATTAAAAAAATTATAGATAATATGCATAATTTATCTTTTAATACTTCAATTAGTACTTTTATGATTGCAGTAAATAATTTACTGAAATTAAAGTGTAATAAACGTGTTATATTAGAACCATTAGTAATTTTGCTTTCTCCTTTTGCACCCCATATTTCTGAAGAATTATGGTGTAAATTAGGTCATAAATATTCAGTTAATTTGTCTAAAATTCCTAAATTTTGTTCAGAATATTTATCAGAAAAAAATATTACATATCCTATAATGATTAATGGAAAATTAAAATTCAAAATGGATTTTGAAATAGATGTTAAAACTGAAGATATTAAAAATATAATATTAAATGATACCAAAATAATAAATTATTTAAATGGTAAAAAAATTAAAAATTTTATTTTTATACCAAAAAAAATAATAAATATTGTTATATAATATTGTTATTATTACTAAATAATAATAGTAGTTAAAATAATAAGATTATGTCTATAAATCAAAAAAAATTACCCATTTATAGTTTTTTTAAATGTGTAGAAAAAAATTTTGATAAGGCTTCTCAATTTTTAGATTATGATAAAGGTATATTAAAACAGATTAAAATTTGTAATGCAGTATATCAAATTTTTTTTCCAATAAAATGGGATAATGAAATAAAAGTTATAGAGGCTTATAGAGTACAACATTCTCAACATAAATTACCATGTAAAGGTGGAATACGTTTTAGTCCAACTGTTAATCAAGATGAAGTTATAGCTTTAGCAGCACTTATGACTTATAAATGTGCAATAGTAAATATACCATTTGGAGGATCTAAAGGTGGTATAAAAATAGATCCTAGAATTCCAGATGAATTTAAAGAAAAATTAATTAGAAGATATACATCTGAATTAATAAAAAAAAATTTTATAGGTGCAGGTATTGATGTTCCAGCTCCAGATTATGGTACTGGAGAACAAGAAATGAGTTGGATATTAGATACTTTTATTTCATTAAATCCTGGTGATATTAATGCTTTAGCTTGTGTTACTGGAAAACCAATTTCACAAGGAGGTGTACGTGGACGTAAAGAAGCTACTGGATTAGGTGTTTTTTATGGTATAAGAGAAATTTGTAATCTTAAAAAAGAAATGAATAATCTAGGTTTAGAGGTAGGATTAGAAGGAAAACGTGTAATAATACAAGGATTAGGTAACGTAGGTTATCATACTGCTAAATTTTTATATGAATCTGGTGCTATAATAATAGCATTAGCAGAACGTGAAGGTGCAATATACAATCCTAAAGGATTTAATATTGAAGAAGTGATGAATCATTTAAAAGAAAATAAATCTATTTTAAATTTTGTTGGAGCTAAAAATATTAAAAATACTTTAGAAGCTTTAGAAATTGAATGCGATATTTTAATTCCAGCGGCATTAGAAAATGTTATTAATAGTGAAAATGCACAACGTATAAAAGCAAAAATTATAGCAGAAGCTGCTAATGGACCATTAACTATAGAAGCAGATGAAATTCTTAATAAAAAAGGTACACTAATTATACCCGATATATATCTTAATGCAGGAGGAGTAACAGTTTCTTATTTTGAATGGTTAAAAAATATAAGTCATGTACGACATGGTCGTATGGAAAGACGTTTTAATGAAATTAAAAATTTTAAAATTTTCCAATCAATAGAAAAAATTAGTGGAAAAAAAATATCTGAATATGAAAAAAATATTCTTTTACACAGTCCAGATGAAATTGATTTAGTATATAGTGGATTAGAAGATACAATGAGAAATTCTTTTTATGAATTATTATACATTAAAAAATATAAAAATATAGAAAATTTGCGTATAGCTGCGTTTGCATTAGCTATTCAAAAAATATATAATTCATATCAAATATTAGGAATTTTTCCATAAAAAAATTATTATAAAATATTATGAAATCTAAATATATACGTAAAACATTTTTAGATTTTTTTAAAAAAAAAATCATAAAATAGTTGATTCATCATCTATTATAATTAAAGATGATCCTACATTATTATTTGCTAATGCTGGAATGAACCAATTTAAAGATTATTTTTTAGATAATAAAAAAATAAATTATACACGTATTGCAAATACTCAAAAATGTTTACGTATAACTGGAAAACACAATGATTTAAATAATGTTGGATATGATAATTATCACCATACTATGTTTGAAATGTTGGGTAATTGGTCTTTTGGTGATTATTTTAAAGAAGAAGCTATTTATTGGGCTTGGGAACTATTGACAGAAATTTATAACATTTCAAAAGAAGATATTTATGTAACAATTTTTAATGGTGATGTTAAAGATAAATTACCTCTTGATAAAGAAACATATAAATTTTGGAAAAACATTATTAATGATAATCACATACTTTTCTTTGAAAAAGAATATAATTTTTGGGAAATGGGTTTAACTGGACCATGTGGTCCTTGTTCAGAAATTCATATAGATTTGCGAAGTAATAAAGAAAAAATTAAAATTCCTGGTTATAAATTAATAAATAAAGGAAATCCTAAAGTTATTGAAATATGGAATATCGTTTTTATAGAATTTTTACGTAAAGAAGATGGTACTTTAGAGAAATTACCAAGAAAGCATGTTGATACTGGTCTAGGATTTGAAAGATTATGTAGAATAATTCAAAAAAAATCATCAAATTATGATACTGATATATTTATGCCTTTAATTAAAGATATTGAAAAATATACTGGAAATATTTATGGAATAGAGACCAATAAAGATATTGCAATACGTATTATTGCTGATCATATTCGTGCAATTGCTTTTGCTATATCAGATGGTAAACGTCCTTCTAATACTGGTGCTGGATATGTTATACGTCGTATTTTGCGACGTGCTATGAGTTATGCTTATAGTTTTCTTGAACAAAAAAATCCTTTCATTTATAAATTAGTTGATACATTAGCTATTAATATTAATGAAGTATTCCCTGAAATAAATAATAATAAATATTTAATTAAAGAAGTAATTAAAGAAGAAGAAAATTCTTTTATTAAAATTATAGATAATGGTTTAATACGTATTAAAGAAATTATAAAAGAATTTAAAAATAAAAAGATTATCGATGGAGAGAGAATATTTGAACTTTATGATACTTATGGATTTCCATATGATTTTTCTTATACTATAGCAAAAAAGAATAATTTGATTATTGATAATAGTGGTTTTAAAAAAAAAATGTTGGAACAAAAACAACGTTCAAAAAAAAATAGTATTATCCAATATCATGATTGGATCAAAATAAATAATACAAATGATAAATATTCTTATTTTGTAGGTTATGATCAATTAGAAACATATTCTAAAATTATTAAATATAGGTTAGTAGAAACATCTAAAGATAAATATTATCAAATTGTTTTAGATAAAACTCCTTTTTATCCTGAAAGTGGTGGTCAAGTAGGAGATATTGGTTTTATTATAAATAATGATGAAAAAATTTGTATTTTAAATACAAAAAAAGAAAATGATCTTATATTACATATAGTATCAAAAATTCCTAATAATCCCCATAATAATTTAAAAGCAATAGTAGATGTTGATAGAAGAAAAAAAATTGAAAAAAATCATACTGCTACACATTTATTACATTATGTATTAAAAAATATTTTAGGAAATCATGTTGAACAAAGAGGATCTTACGTAGGACCAGATAAGATAAGATTTGATTTTTCTAATTCATATAAATTAAATTCAAATATAATAGAAATTATTGAATCTAATATAGAAGAAATGATTAATAAAGGATTTTCTTTAGAAGAAAAAAGAAATATTTCATTAAAACAAGCTTTAAAAGATGGAGCTATAGCACTTTTTGGAAATAAATATGGTAATATTGTAAGAACAATTAAATTTGGAAATTCAATAGAATTATGTATTGGTACACACGTATCTAATACAAAAGATATTCAATTATTTAAAATAATTTCAGAATCATCTATAGCTTTAGGTATACGGCGTATTGAAGCTATTACATCAATAAATGCTATAAAATATCTTAAAGACATTTATAAAAAATATAATATTATTATAAATAATTTAAAACATCCTATTGATCCGATAAAAGCTATTAATAATATTATTAATACTAATAAAATACTAAAATTAAAGCTTAATAATTTTGTTAAAAAACAACTTAATATTTTAAAAAACGAATGGATATCTAGATCAGAAAAAATTAATTCATATACTATTATTATGGAATATACTGATTTAGATTTTATTTTTTATAAAAGTCTAATATTAGAATTACGTAAAAATATATTTAATTTATGCATTATTATTATAAATATAAATAATAATAATGAAATAGTATTTTGTACAGCACTTTCAGATAATCTTATTAAAAATGGTATAGACGCTAGATTAATTATTAATTTATTTGATAATTATATTTTTGGAAAAGGTTGTGGACATAACTTTTTTGCTATGATTAAAGGTAAACTTTTAAGATCAATAAATATTGATTTAATTCGTTATAAAATTCATAATTATTTAAACAATCATAAATAATTTTTTTTATAAAATGTATAAAACACACTATTGCGGTACTTTACGTATAACAGATATTGGAAAATCTGTTTTATTAGTAGGATGGATTCATAAAAATCGAAATTTAGGATCTATTAGTTTTATTGATTTAAGAGATTATTATGGTATAGTTCAATTAACTTTTTATAAAAATAATCCTTTAAAAGAAAAAATTATTAAATTAGGTAGAGAATTTATTATTCAAATAAAAGGACAAGTTGTAGAAAGAAAATTCAAAAATTTAAATAATCCTACAGGTGAAATAGAAGTATTAGTATCAGAAATAAAAATACTTAATAAATCACGTGTACCTCCATTTCTTATAGAAGATAAAACTGATGGAAATGATGAATTACGTATGAAGTATCGTTATCTTGATATACGTAGAAATATAATAAAGAATAAACTTATTTTTCGTCATGAAATTACTTTAATAATACGAAAATTTATGTCTAATAAAGGATTTATAGAAATTGAAACTCCAATGTTGATTAAATCTACTTCAGAGGGAGCACGTGATTTTGTTGTTCCATCACGTATAAATATAGGTAAATTTTATTCATTGCCTCAATCACCACAAATTTTTAAGCAATTATTAATGGTTGGAGGTATAGATAAATATTTTCAAATTGTTAAATGTTTTCGTGATGAAGATTTACGTGCAGACAGACAACCTGAATTTACACAAATAGATTGTGAAATGTCTTTTATTGAACCTAATAATATTCAAAATATTATTGAAGAACTTATTTGTTATATTATTAAGAATAAATGTGGATTAAATATTTCAACTCCATTTTTAAAAATTTCATATATTAATGCAATTAAAATGTATGGTTCTGATAAACCTGATTTACGTTTTGATATTAGATATTGTGAATTAAATAATTTTTTAAAAAATTCAGGAATTTCTTTTTTTTCTAAAAAAGAAGAATTAATTATTAGTATTTTAATTCCTAAATATGCTATATATTCAGAAATTGATAAACTTATTAAATATATTAAAGAATATAATAAAAATATTAATTATGTAATATGGATTAAATATTTAAATAATGGTACATTTCAATATCCATTAGATATTTTTGATAAAATTAATTTAAAAAAAATGGTTAATTCTATTAATGCTAATCCAGGAGATTTATTAATTATAATTACAGTAAAATCTAAAAATATTAAAAATATAATGGAAAGATTACGATTAAAAATAGCAATTTTTTTAAAATTTAAATTTAAAAGATTTGCTCCATTATGGATAGTTGATTTTCCATTATTTGAATTGGATGAAAAAAGTAAAAAATTAAATTTTTTACATCATCCTTTTACTAGTCCTAAAGATGAAGATATAAAATATTTAAAAAATTCACCTAAAAAAGTTTTTGCTAAATCATATGATTTAATAATAAATGGAGTAGAAATAGGTGGAGGTTCTATACGGATTCATAAAAGAAAATTACAAGAAACTGTTTTAAAATGTATAGGACTTTCAAAAGATGAAATATATACACAATTTGGATTTTTATTAGAAGCTCTTGAATATGGAGCACCACCACACGGTGGAATTGCTATAGGATTAGATAGACTTATCTCTACTATTACTGGTAATGACAATATTAGAGATTTTATTGCTTTTCCTAAAAATAATTCAGGACGTGATACTATGATAAATTCACCATCAGTATTAAGTTTAGAACAATTAAAAGAACTTAACTTAAAGTTTAATAATCGTGGCAAAATTTAAAATAATAGGAGGTAAATCTTTAAAGGGAGAAGTTATTCCCCAAGGTTCTAAAAATGAAGCTTTGCAAATATTATGTGCTGTACTTTTAACTTCATAAAAAATACGTATTAAAAATCTACCTAATATAATAGATACTAAATGTTTAATTTCAATTTTAAAATGTTTAGGAGTAGATATTATCTATAATAATAAAAATGATTATACATTTAAAGCTAAAAATTTAAATTTTGATTATTTTAATACAAAAGATTTTTTAAAAAAAAGTTCTAAAATACGTGGATCTATTATGATAACAGGTCCTATATTAGGACGTTTTGGAAAAGCTATTATGCCTATTCCAGGAGGAGATAAAATTGGTAGAAGACATATAGATACTCACATTAATGGATTTATTGATTTAGGAGTTAATATAACTTATAATGAAAAAAATAAAGTTTATGTTCTTAATACTAAAAATAATTGTTTATTAGGTAAATATTTAATATTGGATGAACAATCTATTACTGCTACAGCTAATATACTTATGGCATCTGTTTTAGCTAATGGAAAAACTACTATATTTAATGCTGCTTGTGAACCATATATTCAACAATTATGTAAAATGTTAATAAGTATGGGAGCAATAATAACAGGTGTTGGTTCTAATTTATTAAATATTATAGGGGTTAATTATTTAAATGGATGTGAACATGTAATAATGCCTGATATAATTGAAATTGGTAGTTGGATAGGTTTGGCAGCTATAACAAATTCAGAAATTATTATCAAAAATATTTGTATTAAAAGTTTAGGTATTATTATAAATACTTTTAAAAAATTTGGTATTAAATTAGAAGAACATAATAATTATATTTATATACCTTCACAAGGTAATTATTCTATAAAGAAATTTATAGATGGTTCTATTTTAACAATTTATGATGCTCCATGGCCTGGACTAACACCAGATTTATTAAGTATAATATTAGTAGTAGCTACTCAAGCTAATGGAAGTATTTTAATTCATCAAAAAATGTTTGAAAGTAGATTATTTTTTGTAGAGAAACTTATTGAAATGGGAGCAAAAATAATTTTTTGTGATCCACATAGAGCAATAGTAATGGGTTTAAATAAAAAATATCCTTTAAATGGATCTATATTAAATTCTACAGATATAAGAACAGGTATTTCATTTTTAATAGCTGCGTTATCTGCTAAAGGGTGTAGTATAATTTATAATATAGAACAAATTGAAAGAGGTTATGAAAATATTGATCAACGTTTACGTATATTAGGTGCTGGTATTTCACGCATAAAATAATTTTAATGAATTATATAGAAATTGTTAAATGGATTTTTGATAAGTTACCTTATAAACAAAATAAAAAATATAAATATGGATTACATCGTATATTTAGTTTATGCGAATATTTAAAACATCCTCAAAAACAATTTAAAAGTATTCATATAGGAGGTACAAATGGTAAAGGTTCAACATCTCATATGTTATCATCTATTTTACAAGAATCAGGATATAAAGTAGGTTTATTTACTTCGCCACATTTAAAAGATTTTCGTGAACGTATTCGTTGTAATGGGAATATGATTGAAAAAGAATTTATTATATCATTTATTAAAAAATATAAAAATATACTAGAATATTTTTCATTTTTTGAAATAATTACTGCATTAGGATTTTACTATTTTAAAGAAAAAAAAGTTGAAATAGCAATTATTGAAGTAGGAATGGGAGGAAGATTAGATTCTACTAATATTATTTTACCTATTATTTCTATAATTACTAATATTAGTTTTGATCATATTAAATATTTAGGTAAAAATTTAAGTAAAATAGCTTATGAAAAAGCTGGTATTATAAAACCATATACACCATTGGTAATTGGTCAATATTCACATAAAACTAAATTAATTTTTAAAAAAATAGCAAAAAATAAAAAGGCTCCTATTACATTTGTAAATAGTAATTCTTATTTTAATAAGTATAAAACTGATTTGAAAGGTAATTATCAAATTTTTAATCAAAAAACAGTAGTAAAAACAATAGACATTTTATCTAAATTAGGTATAAAAGTATCAAAATATGATTTAAAAAATGGATTTAAAAACGTTATTTATAATACAAATATACAAGGTCGTTGGCAAATTTTAAGATATAATCCAAAAATAATTTGTGATGTTGGACATAATGAAAGTGGCATTAAAATATTAGTAATGCAGTTAAAACAAGAATTTTATAAAAAATTACATTTAGTTTTAGGTTTTGTTAAAGAAAAAAATATACATAAGATGTTATCTTTTTTTCCTAAAAATGCTTTATATTATTTTTGTCAACCTAATATAGATAGGAAATTTCCCATCAAAGAAATAAAAGAAATAACTAAAGATTATAAATCTGCACAATATTTTGATACTGTAATAGAAGCATTTGATATTGCTAGGTTAAAAGCTACTAATGAAGATTTAATTTTTGTAGGAGGAAGTACCTTTGTTGTAGCAGAAATTTTATAAAAAATTATTATATTATTATTTATAGGCGATTAGCTCAGTTGGTTTAGAGCATCTGTTTTACAAGCAGAAGGTCACTGGTTCGAATCCAGTATCGCCTACTATTAAACATTTTTATACAAAAATAAAATTATTTAAAATATCCAAAATTAAAACAATTAACATTAAAAATGTTATAATAATAAATCCAATAGTGATAGCATTTTCTATAAAATTAGTTTTCAGTTTTTTACCAGTTATCATTTCTAATAAAACAAAAAGTACATATCCACCATCAAGTGATGGAATAGGAAGTATGTTTAAAAAAGCTATCCATATTGATAATGTAGCTGTTAATCCCCAAAATATTTCACCATTCCATTTTGTAGAAAAAATATTAGCAATAGAAAAAAAACTACCAACTTGTTTATAAGCTTTATACTTAAACACTTGTTTTAAACAATTTATTTGAGTTTTTAATGAGTCCCAAGTTTTTATTATTCCAGCCTGAATACTTTCAATAAAATTATAATTGATTTTTTCTATTTTAAGATCTACTGTGAATACAATATTTAATAGACTATTCGTTGTAGTTTTTAAATTTAATAATTTACCATTTCTATTAATAGATAATATTATATTTGAATTTTTATAATTTTGTAATATTTCTTTTAATTGATCTAAAAAGATCACTTTTTTTGAATTAATAGCTATAATTTTATCTATTATTTTTAATCCATCTTTATCGGCTTGAGAATCTTTAATTATTTTTCCAATTATAATAGGTATACGGGGACTTATAAATAAGTTTTTGTTTTCAAACAACAATTTTTTTTGATAATCTTTTATAGGTAAAGTAATAATATTACCCATTCTATTTATAGTAATTGAATTACCTAATATAATAGATTTAGGTAAATGTAAAAAATTTTTAATTTGTTTACCATCTACAGATAATATATAATCTCCATTTTTTAATCCTAAATTTCGTCCTAGACTATTTACAACAATACCATATTTCATATTCTTAACTGGGAGATATACTTCTTTATAATTGAATATTATTAATGAAAAAATTATTATAGATAATAAGACATTAGCTATTACTCCTCCTAACATAATTAATAATTTTTTCCAATTCGATTTTAAATAAAAATCCTCATTGTTAGGAGGATTAGAATTTTCAGGAATTATTCCTGATATTTTAATATATCCTCCTAAAGGTAACCAACCAATACCATATATTGTATTTTTAATTTTTATTTTAAATAATGAAAAACCAGGATCAAAAAATAAAAAAAATCTTTCTACACGTGTTCCTAATAATTTAGCAAAAATAAAATGACCTAATTCATGTATTATTATTATAATAGAAATACATAATATTAATTGTATTATTTTATAAATCATATTAATTTTTAATTTGTTTTATCATTTTTAATGATATATAGATAGCATTATTAATAATTTCTGAAATAGATATACCTTTTATTTTAAGTTGTTTAGGAAAAATGCTGTTTTCAGAAAAACCAGGTATAGTATTCATTTCTAGAAAATAAGGTTCTCCATTAACTATTATATATTCTGATCTAGATAATTCATACATATTTAATATAGAATATACTTTTTTTGCTATTTTTTTTACTTTTTGCTCAGTAGAATATGATATTCGTGCTGGAGTAATTTCTTTTGATTTTCCTAAATATTTTGCTTCATAATCAAAAAAAACATTTTCGCTTATAATTTCTGTTATTGGAAGTATAATAATTTCATTTTTGTAGGTTAAAACTCCTACAGAAATTTCTATACCTTCTAAAAATGATTCTATAATAATTTCATTATCTTCCTTAAATGCTTTATTTATTGCAAATAATAATTCATTTTTTTTATCTACTTTAGATATTCCTAAACTAGAACCAGATTTATTAGGTTTTACAATACATGGTAATCCAACTTTTTTAATTATTTTTTCAATTGACAATTTTATATTGTTATATAACAATAATGATGGTGCTGTATTAATTCCAAATGAATTTAAAAAAATTTTACATAAATTTTTATTTATTGTTAATGCGGATTGATGAAAATTACACCATGTACATGGTATTTTTAGAATATTAAAATATGCTTTTAATTGACCATCTTCACCTGGTGAACCATGTATAATATTATATACAATATCAAATTTTAAAATTTTACCATTAATATCAGCTGTAAAATTATGTTTATTTATTTTATATTCTTTATTATTGTCTATCAATATCCATTTATCTTTTAATAATAAAATTTTAAAAGGATTGAATATATTACGATTAATATTATTAAATATTGTTTGTCCACTTTGTAAAGAGATACTACATTCATTTGAATATCCTACCATAATAATAGCAACATTTTTCAAAACTAATGAATTTATTAATAATAAATATAATATTAATAAATATTAATAAATAATCAATGAAATCAATTTTAAAAAAAATTATTAAAAATATTATTTATATAATATTATTATTAGGTATAATATTAGGTATAATAATAATTATTATAATTATAATTATATATGTATTTTCAATACTATTTTATAAATCATTAGATAATTATATTAAGAATACTATTTTTTAACTATTTATTCAAAATAAATAAAATTCCTTTTGAGATTATTTTCAAAATGCGTAAATATTATATATATGTATTTAAAAGTTAATAAAGAACAAAAATCTATACGAATAGATAAATTTTTATTTTACAAAATAAATAATAAAAATATTATTTTAACACGAAATAAAATTAAAAATTACGCTAAAATTGGAAATATTTTGGTAAATGGAAATACAGTAAAACCTAATTATAGAATTAAACCTTTTGATATTATTAAAATTTTAATTGTCTATTCATCTATTGATAAAAAGATAATTCCTCAAAATATTCCTATAAATATTATATATGAAGATGAATATTTAATATTAATAAATAAACCTTCAGGAATGGTAGTTCATCCTAGTTTTGGACATAATAATAATACATTATTAAATGCTTTTAAATATTATTTAAAAAAAGAAACTATTGTGAGTAGAGATGGTTTAGTTCATCGTATAGATAAAGATACTTCAGGTTTAATAATAATATCTAAAAATGAATATTGTTTACAACATTTATTACAACAATTTTTTTATCATACAATTATAAGAAAATATATTGCTTTAGTATGGGGAAATATATCAAATAATACAGGAACAATTACAGGACATATTGGTAGAAATTTATTTAAGAGAAAACAAATGAATGTATTTCCTGATGGTAAATATGGAAAATATGCAGTAACACATTATAAAGTTTTGAAAAGATTTAAATATGTTAATTTAGTATCTTGTTATTTAGAAACAGGAAGAACACATCAAATAAGAGTACATTTTAAATATATTGGACATCCTGTATTTAATGATCATATTTATGGTGGTAATAAAATTATTTTAAAAAACAATATTTTAAAAAAAGATAAAGAATTTTTAAAATATTGTTTAAATATACTTCCTAGACAAGCTTTACACGCTTTTTCATTAGGTTTTATTCATCCATTTAATAAAAAAAAATATTATTTTAAATGTCCATTACCGAATGATATTAATTTTTTAATAAAAAAATTAAACAATAAATTTAATAAATGAATAAAAAACAAATATATATAACATTATATATATTTTGGATAGTGATAATATCATTAATAATTTCATTTTATATAATAATTAAAAGTTTAACAATTCCAAAGTTAAGTGTTATAGAAGATTCTATAATATCACAAAGTTCATTAGTATATGATATAAATAATAAATTAATAGGAAAATTTTATAAAAATAAAACGATTATTTATGATAAATTACCTATTAATTTAATTAATGCACTTTTAGCTAAAGAAGATATTCGTTTTAAAAAACATTCGGGAATTGATGTAAAATCTTTATTAAGAGTTATTTTTTATTTAGGATCAAAAGGTGGTGGTAGTACTATATCTCAACAAGTAATAAAATTATTATATACTCGTAATATCAATAAAAATAAATATAAAAGAATACGTCAAAAAATTATTGAATGTATTCTAGCTGTAAAATTAGAAAAAATTTATTCTAAAGAAGAAATAATTTCTATATATTTGAACAAATTTGATTTTTTATTTAATTCCAAAGGAATTTATATGGCGGCTAAAACTTATTTTAATAAAAATTATTCTAAATTAAATTTAGAAGAATCTGCTATATTAGTTGGTATGTTGGAAAATCCTAGATATTATAATCCAGTACTTTATCCTGATAGATGTATTAAAAAAAGAAATCTTGTATTATTTCAAATGAAAAAATATCATTTTATAAATGATAAAATTTATAAATCTGCTATAAATAAACCTTTAAAAATTAATTTTAATTTACAAAAAAAAGAATTAACTTTTTCTACATATTATGCTGATTATATCAAATCAGAAGTTAACAAGTTTATTAAAGAATATGAAAAAAAAACTGGTAAAATATTAGATCTTAATTCAAGTGGTTTAAATATTTATACATCTATTGATTCTAATATGCAAAAATATGCTGAAGATTCAATTAAAAACCATTTAAAGTATATACAAGAAAATTTTTTTGATTCTAAAAATATTAAAAATATTTACTTTTTATTTAAAAAACATAAAGATTTATTTTATAAAATAATACGTAATACTAAAACTTATCTGGATCTTAAAAATAATGGTTATTCTGAAAAAGAGATAATGAATAAATTTAGAAAAAAACATTATATAAAAATATTTACATGGGAAGGAGATAAAATTGTATATGCTTCTAATTTAGAAGTGTTATTATATAACTATTCTTTATTACAAGTAGCTATGTTATCCGTTGAGCCTAATACAGGATATATTAAAACTTGGATAGGAGGAATAGATTTTAATCATTTTAAATATGATCACGTACAAAATAGTAAACGTCAAATAGGTTCTGTTTTTAAACCTATAGTATATGCAACAGCTATTAATAAATTCAATTATACTCCCAATACTAAAATTTCCAATTATCCTTTTTCTACAGAAAATTGGATACCTAAAAATTTTAATAATAAATATGGAGGATATTATACTTTAAAAGAAGCTTTAGCATATTCATTGAATACTGTTGCTATTCGCCTAACATATCAAACTACACCTAAGTCAGTAATTGAAATGGCCTATAAAATGGGTATAAAATCTTATATACCTAATAATTTAACAATAGCTTTAGGATCAGCAGATTTAACACCTTACGAAATAACTATGGCTTTAAATATATTTCCAAATAATGGTATATACATAAAACCTAGAATTTTATTAAAAATAACAAATAGATTTTGTGAAGTTATTGCTGATCAAAACACATTTGCTATTTCTAAAAAAGAAGTTTTAAATAAAAAAGTAGCATCTATGGTATTAAATTTAATGCAAGGAGTTACTAATTTTGGAACCGCTAAGTTTCTACGTTATAAATTTAAAGCAGAAATAGCTTGTAAAACAGGTACAACTAATAATTATGCTGATAGTTGGTTTATAGGTATAGTTCCTAAATTAATTACTACTATATGGGTAGGTTGGGAATATCCATTCATTAATTTATATTATATTTATAATAAGGGATTACCAATATGGGCTAATTATATGTTAAAAATTTATGATGATAAAAATTTATCTTATAGTGAAAATGATAAATTTAATTAATGCCCGAGTGATGGAATAGGTAGACATGCAGGACTTAAAATCCTGTGGCCATTATTTGGCCATGCGGGTTCAATTCCCGCCTCGGGTACATTATAATATATAAATAAATGAAAAATGTAAGAGTTCGTTTTGCTCCTAGTCCAACAGGACCTTTGCATTTAGGAAGTGTGCGAACAGCTTTATATAATTATTTATTTGCAAAAAAATATAAAGGTAATTTTATTTTACGTATTGAAGATACAGATCAAAATCGTATTATAAATGGTTCTGAAAAATATATTTTAAATACTTTAAAATGGGCTAGAATAGAACCAAATGAAGGTTTTAATTATGGTGGTAATTATGGACCTTATCGTCAATCTGAACGTATAACAATATATAATAAATATGTTAAAGACTTAATAGAAAAGGGTTATGCATATTATGCTTTTGATAGATATGAAGATATTGAAAATATTAGAAAATCAATGAATAAACAAGGAATTATATTTTCTTATAATGCTAGTATAAGAAATAAATTGAATAATTCATTATGTTTAACTTCAAAAGAAGTTATTAATAATTTAAATAGTAAAATACCTTATGTAATTAGATTTAAAGTTCCATCTTCAGAAAGAATAAAAATATATGATGATATACATGGAAATATTTCTTTTAAAACTGATTTTATTGATGATAAAATTTTAGTAAAATCAAATGGTATAGCTACATATCATTTAGCTAATGTTATAGATGATCATCTTATGAGGATTTCTAATGTTATTAGAGGAGAAGAATGGTTATCTTCATTGCCTTTACATGTACTATTATATCGTGCTTTTGAATGGGAAATTCCTAATTTTGCTCATTTACCTTTAATATTAAATACTAAAGGAAAGGGTAAACTTAGTAAACGTGATGCAGATAAATCAAATTTTCCTATTTTTCCATTAAAATGGAAAAATATTGATGGATATAATGAAAGAGGTTATTTTCCTGAAGCTTTTATAAATATGCTTGCTTTATTAGGATGGAATCATGGTGATCAAAAAGAAATTTTTTCATTAAAAGAATTGATTAATAAGTTTTCAATAGAAAAAATAAATAAATCTAGTGCACGTTTTAATATAAATAAAGCTATATGGTTTAATAAACAGTATTTACAATTAAAATCTGTAGAAGAAATTTCTTTTTTATTTAAAAAAGAATTAAATAAAAGAAAAATATATGTTAATGATAATTATATTAAATTAGTTATAAATAATATAAAAGAAAGAGTTTCATTTATAAATGAAATTTGGGACAATTCATTTTATTTTTTTGAAAGACCTAAAAATTATGATATAAAATTAATTAATAATTTTATTATTAATATTTATCATTTAAATGAAATTAAAAATATATTTAAACATATAAAAATTTTTTCAAAAGATTATATAAAAACAATTATTATGGATTATATTAACCATAATAATTTGATAACTAAAAATATAATTCAAGTTTTACGTTTAGCTTTAGTTGGAAATTTACAAGGTATTGATATTTATTTAATAATGGAAATTATTGGAAAAATAGAAAGTATTAAACGTATAGAATATATTTGTACTTTTTTAAGTAAAAAAAAATGAAATAAAATAATATTTAATAATTATATTATAATTTAATTATAAATATTGTTTTTTATTAAAAGATAAAGAATATAAAATTTAATCTTTTATGCGTATAGATATTATTGCTGTAATACCTAAATTGTTAGACGGACCGTTATCTCATTCTATTATTAAAAGAGCAATAGATAAAGAATTAGTAAATATATATATTCATGATATTCATCAATATGGTATTGGAAAATATAAACAAATTGATGATTATCCTTATGGAAAAAAAGTTGGAATGGTTATGCGTATAGAACCTATATATAAGTGTATAGAAAAATTAAAGTCAGAAAGAAATTATGATGAAATAATATTTATGGCTCCTGATGGAAAGCAATTTATACAATCAGATGCTAATCTACTTTCTTTAAAAGAAAATTTAATTATACTTTGTGGTCATTATAAAGGAGTTGATCAAAGAGTAAGAGATCATTTAATAACTAGAGAAATATCTATAGGAAAATATGTATTATCAAGTGGTGAAATAGCTGCAGCAGTTATTATTGATGCCATAATACGATTAATACCTGGTGTATTAGGTAATATATATTCTGCTTTAACAGATTCATTTCAAAATGAATCTGAATTTGAACCGCCAATTTATACTCGTCCATCAATATATAAAGGATGGAAAGTACCTGAAGTTTTATTATCTGGAGATTTAAAAAAAATAGAATTTTGGAAAAATGAACAAATTATACAACGTAATAAAAATTTATAATATTGGTGTGGGTGTGGTATCTCCCGGAATCGAACCGGGGACACATGGATTTTCAGTCCATTGCTCTACCAACTGAGCTAAGATACCATTTCATTTAAAGTACATTTTAATATATTGAATTAATAAATTATTTTTAATGTATAAAATTAAATCTTTGTTTAAAAAACAATGTAATTAAACTTTAATTAAAATGTTAAAATATTATTTATTTTTATTACTTTTTTTCTTTAAAGTTTATGGGGATAACAAATATTATGAATTATTAGATAATAAAATTAATACTGATATATCCATAAGTAGCATGGGAGGTATATCTACTGTTTATGATAGTAAATTTGAATTAAATTTTAAAAATCCAGCAAATAATTCAAAAGTAAAAAATTTAATATTTAATATGAATTTTAATATTGAATTTTCAGACTTATCAAATATTGATTATTTTTTTTTAAAAAAAAATAATAATAATTTATTATTTTCTAATATTTCATTAGGTTTCCCTATAAGTGAAAATATTGTAGGAGGATTTGGTATTAAACCATATGCAATTCATCAAGGAAATCATTTAAATGTATTAAATACATTTATTTGTTATAAAATTAATAATAAAATAAGTGGAGGTGTTTTAATGGATTATTTATTTGGATTATTAGATGATGATAAGCATTATAATGGATTAAATTCTAAAATAGGAATCTTGTATAAAATTCCATTAAAAAATAAATATTATAGCAATATAGGTATTAATTCTAATATATTAAATTATACTATTGCATCTCAATCGGATAAATCATCTACTAAACCTGCATCACAATCATCTACTGCATCACAATCATCTACTGCATCATATACTGCCTCTGCATCACAATCTGCCTCATATACTGCATCACAATCATCTACTGCCTCTATACAATCGACTACATCTAAACCTACTAAATCTACTAAACCTGCTAAACAACAATCTACTACTGCTAAATCGACTGCTAGTAAACAATCGACTACAACATCTGCAAAATCATCTAAACAATCTACTACTGCTAAATCGACTGCTAGTAAACAATCGACTACAACATCTGCAAAATCATCTAAACAATCTACTACTGCTAAATCGACTAAAAATAGAAATATTCCTGTTGATATTAATATAGGTTTTTTATATGGCCAAAATAAAAAATGGGGTATAGGTACACAATTGGATTTTGTAAGATATAAAATTAATGATAAAAATGTCAATTCACAAAGATATTCTATAGGAGGTTTTTTTAGACCAAAATATAATTCTATAAATTATTTGGATACAGTAATATATCGTGTAGGATCATTTTTTGAAAAAAAAATATATAATTATAATTATGGATTAACATTGGGAATGGAATTACCTATTAAATATAAGATTTATTTAAATGAAAGTTATTCATCTTTTAATGTTAATTGTACTATAGGTAATAATGGAAAAGAAAATTATGTAAACTTCATATTTGGATTTACATTTAATGAGAACTGGGTTAATAAATTATGAGCTTTTTTAATTAAAAATTAAATCATCATTATAAATGATATTTGATTATGTATGTATTATAATTATGACAATGTTAATGTCAGCTTTTTTTTCAGGTATTGAAATGGCATTTATTTCTTTTAACCATTTAAAAATTGAAATTGAAAAAAATAAAAATAATTTTAAATATAAATTTTTAAAAAAAATAATACAAGAACCTAAAAGATTTATTGCTACTATGTTGGTAGGAAATAATATTTCTTTAGTTATATATGGGATATATATGGGAAAACTTATTTTATTATTTATATCCAAAAAATTATATAATGAATATTATATAGTGGTTTTATTTTTACAAACTTTTTTTTCTACAATAATTATTTTAATCACTGCAGAGTTTCTTCCAAAATTAATATTTAATATTTATTCTTATGAATTATTAAAAATATTAATAAGACCTATTTACTTTTTTTATAAAATGTTTTATCCAATAATAAATTTTATTATGTGGATATCTAATAATTTTTTAAAATTATTTGGTCATGAAGATAAAAATGAAATAAGAATATTTAATAAAGAAGATTTGAATTTTTTGATATTAGAAAATATTGAAAATGTAAAACAAGAAGAAATTGAATCTGAAGTAAAATTTGTTCATAGAGCTTTATTTTTTTCAAAAAAAAAAGCAATAGAATGTATGATTCCTAGAAAAGAAATGATTACTGCAGAAATAAATAGTTCTATAAAAGAAATAAATTTAAAATTTATAAAAACAGGTCTTTCAAAATTAGTTATATATAAAGAAAATGTAGATAATATTATTGGATATATTCATTTTTTTGAATTATTTAAAAAACCTAAAGATATATTATCTATTATTTTACCTGTTGAATTTGTACATATCACTATATCAGCACAAGATATAATGAATTTTTTAATAAAAAAAAGAAAAAGTTTAGCAATTGTATTAGATGAATATGGAGGTACAGCAGGACTTATTACAATTGAGGATATTATTGAAGAAATAATTGGAAATATAGAAGATGAACATGATAAAATTAAATTAATTGATAAAAAAATAGGTGTAAATAAATTTATATTTTCTGGTCGTTTAGAAATTGATTTTATTAATGATAAATATAAATTAAATCTTACAAAATCTGAATCTTATAAAACAATTGGAGGTTTGATAATGTTTTATTATGGTACTATTCCTAAAGAAGGAGAAATATTAATTTTAAATGAATTTTCAATAGAAATTAAAAAAGTATCTATAAATAGAATTGAAGAAGTATATATAAAAATTATAAAATAAGGAATTTATTTATTATTATATAAATTCATTGTTTTTTGTAATCCTAATATTCCAAATGATAATGCAGCTTCCGCGGCTATATTAATTTTTGTATTAATTTTTTTTAATTCTTTTTGTGTCCAAGTTCCCAATACATAATTATTTTTTTCTCCTTTACAGAAATTATTTCCAATACCAAAACGTAATCTTGCATAATTATAAGTTTTTAATTCATATTGAATATTTTTTAATCCATTATGTCCACCATCACTTCCTTTGCTTCTTATACGTAAAATTCCTAAAGATAAATTGATATCATCAGTAATAACAAGAATATTATTTATTTGTATATTTTCTTTATTAATCCAATATTTAATTGATTGACCACTACAATTCATATATAAAGATGGTTTTAATAAAAAAAAATAATGTTCTTTATAACAAGATGTAGCAATATATCCTAATCTTTTATTTTTTAAATTAAATGATGGACAAATTTTTATAATTTCATCTATTATTAAAAAACCTATATTATGACGTGTTTTTTCATATTTTGTTCCTATATTTCCTAATCCTATTATTAGAATTTTTTTCATGTATTATATTTATACAATTATATTATAAATTATTCATTATATGAAATTGGCTATAATAGGTGTTACAGGAATGGTAGGGCGTATAATGCTTAAAGTATTACATGAACGTAATTTTACTATTAGTAAATTGATTCCAGTAGCTTCACAAAATTCAATAGGTAAGGAAATTAATTTTATAGGAAAGAAATATAAAATTATTGATATAGAACAAGCTTTGAAATTAAAACCTAATATTGCTTTATTTTCTGCTGGAGAAATTGTTTCTAAATTATGGGCACCTAAATTTGCTAAATTAGGAACTATTGTAATTGATAATTCGTCAGCTTGGCGTATGGATGATACTAAAAAACTTATTATTCCTGAAATAAATGCTAATATTTTAGATAAAAATGATAAAATTATTGCTAATCCCAATTGTTCAACAATACAATTAGTTATGGTATTAGCTCCATTACATAATTATTATGGTATAAAACGTATTATTATATCTACTTATCAATCAGTAACAGGAACAGGAAAAAAAGCTGTAGATCAATTGAAAGGTGAATCATGCAAAATACCTGTAAAAAAAATTTATCCACATCCTATTTATAATAATGTATTACCTCATTGTGATAAATTTGAAAAATCTGGATATACTAAAGAAGAAATGAAACTTATGCAAGAACCTAAAAAAATATTATCTGATAATAATATTGCTATAACTGCTACTGCAGTACGTGTTCCAGTTTTAGGTGGACATTCTGAAAGTGTAAATATTAGTTTTGTTAAAAAAATAAGTTATAATAAAATATTGAAAATATTAAATAACACATCAGGTATAATTATTCAAGATTGTAAAGAAAAAAATTTATATCCTATGCCTTTATATGTTAAAGGTAAAGATGAAGTATTTGTTGGACGTATTAGAAAAGATTTATCACATTATAATTCAATACAATTATGGATTGTAGCTGATAATTTACGTAAAGGAGCTGCTACTAATGCTATACAAATAGCAGAATATTTAATAAAAATGAATTTAATTTAAAAAATATAAATTATTTTAATATTTAAATGAAAAATGAAAGTATAATATCTAATTCTAAAATTAAAACATTATTAGCACTTCAAAAAAAATCTAAAATACGTAATGATAAAAAAATTTTTCTTGTAGAAGGTATTAAAGAAATAAAAATGGCTATTAATGGAGGATATATACCTGAAGAAGCTTTTATATGTATAGAATTATATTCTAATAATAATAAAGAATTTTTAAATTTTTTTAAAAAAAAAACTTTTATTAGTTTAAAAGTATTTACAAAATTAGTATATCGTGATAATAGTGGTGGTATTATTGTTATTTTTAAACAAAAAAAATTTTGTACTTTGGAACAAATACAATTATCATCTAATCCACTTATTCTAATTATAGAAAAAATTGAAAAACCTGGTAATATAGGAGCAATTTTTCGTACAGCTGATGCAGCATCTGTTGATATAGTAATTTTAGATAAAAAAATAGATTTATATAATCCTAATATAATACGATCAAGTTTAGGCAGTGTATTTATTATAAATAAAATAAAAGAATCATTTAATAAAATATTTTGTTGGTTGAAAAACAAAAATATAAAAATAATAGCTACTTGTTTAAAACAAGATGCAAAAAATATATATAAAATTGATTTATCAACATCAATAGCTATAATAATAGGAAATGAAACTATTGGACTTTCAAAAAAATGGTTAAAAAATGCTAATAAAATTGTTAAAATTCCAATGTATGGAACTGTTGATTCACTTAATGTAAGTAATGCTGCAGCTATTATAATTTTTGAAGCTATTAGACAACGTTTTTTTAAAGAATAAAATTATTTCAGAATTTTATTCTTTTATATCCGTAATCAATTTTTAAATATTTAGTTTTAATAAACTGTTTAGCTAACATATCACAATATTTATTATATAATAAATAATGTCCTTTAATCCATTGAAATAAAATTAATGTATGTTTTCTATAAATAATTAATAAACGTTTCCATAGATCAGAATTTTTTTTTTATTAAAATTATTTTTTTCCCAAGAAAAAACCCATTTTTTTTCTATAGCATTAACTATATATTTTGAATCTGTAAAAATAATAATTTTTTTGTTATTTGTATTTATTTTTATATTTTCTAATGCTAAAATAACGGCGGTTAATTCCATTCTATTATTGGTTGTATAATTGAATCCTCCTGAAATTTTTTTCACATAAGAATTACCAAAATTATTATATAATATAATTATACCATATCCTCCTGGTCCTGGATTTCCATGTGATGAGCCATCAGTATATACATGTATTTCATTTTTTTTTATATTCATATTCTATTTAATTTCTATTTAATAAATTTTTTTTATAAACTAATGAAACGATAAATACACTTATTTGATATAAAAATATAATAGGAATTATTGCAACAATTGTATTTATAATATCTCCTGGAGTTATTGCAGAAGCAATAATTAAAATTATTAAAATTGCATGTTTTTTATAATTATGTAATAATTGAGGTGTTATTACTCCTAATTTTGTTAATACAAATGCAAAAATAGGAAATAAAAATACTATTCCCATATATAATGTAGATTTTATAATTGTAGAAATATAATCACATAAATCAAATACATTTTGTGGAATATCACTAATTTTAAAATTATCACCAAATTGTATTATCATAGGAGATAATAAAAAATATCCAAAAAGAATTCCTAAACTAAATAAAACATAAGAACTAATAATAATTAGTCTATAAAATTTTTGTTCTTTTATTGTAAGTCCTGGTTTAATAAATTTCCATAATTCATAACAAATATATGGAAATGATATAATAAAACCTCCAATTAGACAGACAAACATATATATATTAAATTGACCTAAAATTTTTCTATTTATTATTTTAATATTTTGTGAAAAATTTTTAGTATTATTAATTTTATTAATAATACGATATGTAATAAAATTATTTTTAATTGGTCCAAAAATAATTTTATCAAAAATTATTTCTTTATTAAACATTAAAATTATTACTAATAAAATTATACTACATAAACTTCGAATAATATGTTGTCTTAATATTTTAATATGACTTATAAAAGATATTTTTTTTTTGAATTTATAATCATAATAATTAATACATATGTATAATTTATATATATTTATATATAAATTTATTTATTTTTTATTTCATAAAAATGAAATGTGGAATAATTGGATTACCTAATGTTGGTAAATCCACTATTTTTAATTGTATATCAAATTTTAAAGTTCCATCATATAATTTTCCATTTTGTACCATTAAACCTAATATAAGTAGTGTTAAAGTACCTGATAAACGATTAAATAAATTAAAATTAATAATTAATCCTAAAAAAGTAGTTCATGCTGTATTAGAAATTTTAGATATTGCTGGTTTAGTTAAAGGTGCTCATAAAGGAGAAGGATTAGGAAATCAATTTTTAGCTAATATACGTGAAACACAAGTTATTATTCATGTATTACGTTGTTTTAAAGATGAAAATATAATTCATGTAGAAGGTAATGTTAATCCTATAAGAGATAAAGAAATAATTGATTTGGAATTACAACTAAAAGATATAGAAACATTGGAAAAATATATTAAAAAATATAATAATGATAATAATATTATAGATTTATTAAAGTTAATATTAAAAAATTTAAATATAGGTAAAAATATTAGAAATATTCCATTATCAAATAATGAATTTAAAATATTAAATAATAATAATATACAATTATTAACCTCTAAACCTATAATATATCTTTGTAATACAGATAAATCAAATATAAATATTGATTTAATTAAAAAATTAGAAGAAGAAAAGACACCAATTTTAATATTAAATGCTAAATCATCCAATATTGATTCTAATGATGTAATAACTAAATTAATTAATTCTATTTATTTTTTATTAGATGTTAAAACATTTTTTACTGTTGGAAAAAAAGAAATACGTGCTTGGACTATTGATAAATGTTGTACAGCTTTGGCAGCTTCTTCAGTAATTCATACTGAATTTAAAAAATGTTTTATTCGTGCTGAAATTATACATTATGATGATTTTATTAAATATGGTTCTTATAGTAAAGCAAAAGAAGTAGGTAAAGTATATTTAGAAGGAAAAAATTATTTAATACAAGATGGTGATATTATTCATTTTAAACATAATGCATAATTATGAATAAAATTAATATACTTAATAAAAAAATTTCATATAAATATAATTTATATGATGAATATATTGCAGGGATACAATTATTAGGAACTGAAATTAAATCTATTAGACAATATAAAGTAAGTATAACTGAAAGTTATTGTCAAATAAAAAATGAAGAATTATATATAATTAATATGCATATATCAGAATATAAATTTGGTACGTATCTGAATCATGAACCTAAAAGAGAAAGAAAATTACTTTTACAAAAAAAAGAATTATTAAGATTAAAACGAAAATTAAAAAATACAGGAATGACTATTATTCCTTATAAATTATTTTTAAATAAAAAAGGGTTTGCAAAATTGCAAATTTTTTTAGCAAAAGGAAAAAAAATTTATGATAAACGAAAATTTATCCAAGAAAAAGAATTTAAAAGAAATATTTATTAACTAATTATTCCCCAATTTGAATAAATTCAAAAAATTTAATAATATATGATTATATATCATAATAAATTTTTATATGAATAAAATAATATTATCAATTATATTATCTATATCATTGTTAAATATAGGGGTATTACATTCTAATGATTCTTATAAATCAAGAAAAATTTTTAATATTCCAGAAAAAAATAATTTTAATGATGATAAATTAGATAATAAAAAATCTAATGATGATTCATCTAATAATAATGATAAATTAAATGATGATAAAAAATCAAATGAAAATTCATTAAATGATGATAAATTCAATGAAAAAGAATCAAATTTATATAATGTATATGAATCACATAAAGTTAATTTATCAAATGAAGATTTAAAAAAAATTAACGATAATTTAGATTATTTAATATCTAATAAATCCAAATATGATTTTATCAAAAAAATGTGGTTTTATTTCAAATTTAAAACAAATAATTTTTTATCAATTTTTAAAAAAAATCATAACAAAATAATTTCTAAAAAAGAAAAATTTAATTTTCAATTAAATAAAAATTTTGATATAGTTCCTATAAATAATAATACTTTAAATATAAAGGATAAAACATTAAATAAAAAGAATGAAACATTAAAAAAAGTAAATAATATAAATGTAAATAATGAAACTTTCAATTTAAATGATAAAACATTAGATACAAATAATGAAACATTAATTAAAAAAATCAATAATATAAATGATAAATACAAAGAATACAAATTAAATAAAAAAGAATTTGATTCAATGTCAGAAATAAATGAAAATTTTGATTTTAATAATTTTTTTAATGATTATTCTGAATATTTTAATCAAAAAAAACCAATAATAGAATCTTATAAAGATTTAAAAGTTGAAAATATCAATCAATATACTTTAGATCCTAATGATGAATATATGTTTATGGATTATGAATCAAAAATAAATTCATATTATGATGATTTTGAAAAAGAAGAAAATTCTTTTTATGAAAATAAAAAATATGATAATAAATCAAAAAATTATGATCTTTCTGATATAAATGATGATATAATAAATAATGATTTTTTTGAAAAATTACGTAAAGAATATGAAGAAGAAAAATATCATGAAAATGATATAGATATGGAAAGTTATAAAGAATATGAAAAAAAGGAAATAAATGAACAAAATGAAGAAAATCAACCTTGTTGTTGTGTACCAAAATTTTTTATAAAATTAATTGAATTAATAAATGAAAGAGATGATTTTTATAAAAAACAAGAAAAAAATATGATTGAACAATATAAAAAAAATAATGTTGTTGTTATCAAATAATAATTTAATTAAAAATTAAATTAATCGTAATATATACGATATATATCGTTTATATAGCAAAATATCATTTTTTAAAATGAAAAAAAAATTAAGGATTAAAAAATCCTTAATTTTTTTTTTATTAATTGGACATTTAGCTCAGTTGGTTTAGAGCATTACTTTGACAGAGTAAAGGTCATCGGTTCAAATCCGATAATGTCCACTAAGTGGTCACGGCAGGATTCGAACCTGCAACCAACTGCTTAGAAGGCAGTTGCTCTATCCTTATTGAGCTACGTAACCGATATTATAAATGTCGTAAGTAATGTCGGGGTGGTAGGATTTGAACCTACGATTTCCTGGTCCCAAACCAGGCGCGATAACCGGACTACGCTACACCCCGTTTTAGCGGAGAGTGTGGGATTCGAACCCACGCAGTATATATATTACTGACAGTTTAGCAAACTGTTCCGTTAACCACTCCGGCAACTCTCCTTAATTCATAATATAAATAATAAATTTATAATGAATAATAAAATTATATTGGGTATTGAATCATCATGTGATGAAACATCTGCAGCTTTAATTAAAAATAATAAAATATTATCTCATATAATATTATCCCAAGATATTCATAAAATATATGGTGGAGTAGTTCCTGAATTAGCTTCTAGATCCCATCAAATAAATATTATTCCAATAATAAATAAAACAATATTATTAGCTAATATTGATAAAAATGAAATCAATGCTGTAGCTTTTACTAGGGGACCTGGTCTTATGGGATCTTTATTGGTTGGAGCATCTTTTGCAAAATCTGTTGCAATATCTTTAGGAATTCCTATAATAGGAATTCATCATGTACAAGCACATATTTTAGCACATTTTATAAACGGTATTCATAATAATCCACCTAAATTTCCTTTTTTATGTTTAACAGTAAGTGGTGGACATACAAAACTTGTAAAAGTTAATGATTTTTTTGAAATGACTGTTTTGGGTGATACTATTGATGATACAGCTGGAGAAGCTTTTGATAAAATAGCTAGAATATGTGGATTAGGTTATCCTGGAGGACAATTAATTAATAATTATGCTAGTAAAGGTAACAAAAAAAAATTTTGTTTTTCAAAACCGAAAGTTTCAGGATTAAATTTTAGTTTTAGTGGATTAAAAACAAATATATTATATTTTTTAGAAAAAAAAATAAAAAAAGATTTGAATTTTATAAAAAAAAATATATATGATATATGTGCCTCTTTACAACAAACTATTATAGAAATTTTATTAGAAAAAATAAAATTAGCTTCCTTAAATTTTAAAATTAATAGAATAGTATTAGCTGGAGGAGTTTCATCTAATACTGAATTACGAAAACAATTTATTCAAACTGCTGTAAAAGAACATTGGACACCATATATTCTTCCTGTTGAATATACTAAAGATAATGCAGCAATGATAGCTATGGTAGGTCAATTAAAATATGAACGTAAATTATTTGATTCTTTAAATGTTACCCCTTGTGCTATATATGATTTAAAATCAATATGAGGAATTCTTAGTTTAAAAAAGAGTTTATTTTTTATATTTTTTAAAAAATTTTTCTATTCTACCTGCTGTATCTACATATTTCATTTTTCCAGTAAAAAAAGGATGAGAATAACTAGAAATATCAAGTTTATACAAAGGATATTCTATATTATTTATTTTTATAGTAGATTTAGTTTGAATTGTAGATCTGCATATAAAAGTATTATTATTGCTAATATCTTTAAACACTACAATTCTGTAATTTTTAGGATGTATATTTTTTTTCATTTTTTTTTTATACAAAGTTTATATAATATTATGTAAATTTTATTTTAAAAACATATTCATATTTTCCATATATATAAGCAGCAAAAGTAGAAAAGTATTATATTATTAAATAAATTATTAATTTTTGTGTTAAAAAATACAAATATAACACCGTATGACAATACATCTTTAACTAAACAAGAACAAATAGAACATATGTTTAATTCTATTTCACAGAATTATGATATAATTAATCGTGTTATATCTTTTAGAATTGATGTTTTATGGCGTAAAAAAGTTGTAAACATAGTACAGAAATTTTATCACAAAAAAATATTAGATTTAGCTACAGGTACTGGAGATTTGGCTATAATGTTAGCTAAATATTTACAAGATGCTAATATTGTAGGTTTAGATATTTCTTCTGAAATGTTAAAAATATGTAGAAAAAAAATTTTAAATAAAGGGTTACAAAATCGTATAAAAATATATAAAGGTAATTCTAATAATATTCATTTTAATAATGAATCATTTGATATAATAACTATAGCTTTTGGTATACGCAATTTAGAATTTATTAATCAAAGTTTAAAAGAAATGTTTAGAGTGTTAAAAACTGGAGGTAAATTGATTATTTTAGAATTTTCTAGACCAAAAAATAGTATTATAAGATTTTTATATAAAAAATATTTTTATTATATAATGTGTATTGGAAATATTATTTCTAATAATAAATTAGCTTATAAATATTTATATAAATCTATACAAAATTTTGGATATGATGGTTATATGGAAAGTTTACTGAGTAAATGTGGATTTTTAAATTTAAATACGTTACCGTTAACTTTTGGAATTGTTTCTATATATTTAGCTGAAAAATAATTTATTAATACAATTATCAAAATGAATTTAACAAAAGAAAAAAAAGAAGAAATATATGAAAAATATGGTATTTCTAAATCAGATACCGGTTCAATAAAAGTACAAATAGCAATATTAACTTATCGTATAAGTTATTTAAGTGAACATCTTAAAAAGAATAAAAAAGATTTTAATAGTGAAAGATCGTTAGTCCAATTAGTTTGCAAAAGAAAAAGATTACTTAAATATATTGAAAATATAAGTTTTTATCTTTATAAAGAAATTATAAATGAATTAGGAATTAGAAAATAATAAGTATGATACCAAAAATTATACAAGAAAAGATTTTATTAAAAGATGGTAGAACTATTATATTAGAAACTGGAAAATTAGCTAGACAAGCAAATGGATCAGTTGTAGTACGTCTTGGAAATACTATGTTATTAGCTACTGTAGTAATAGCTAAAAAAATTAAAGAAGGAGTAGATTTTTTACCGTTAATAGTAGATTATAGAGAAAAATATTCTGCTGGAGGAAAAATTCCAGGAGGTTTTTTTAAACGTGAAGGTAGACCATCTGATGAAGAAATTTTAACAATGCGCTTAGTAGATCGTGTATTACGTCCTCTTTTTCCTAAAAATTTTTATAAAGAAATACAAATTATGATTTCACTTTTATCATATGATAAAGATGTATTACCAGATAATTTAGCAGGATTAGCTGCTTCAGCTGCATTAACATTATCAAAAATTCCTTTTAATGGCCCAATATCAGAAGTACGTATTATACGAATAGATAATAAATTCATTATAAATCCTGGTATAGAACAATTAAAAAAAGCAAATCTAGATTTAGTAGTTGGTGCTTCTAAAGATTCTATTATTATGGTTGAAGGTGAAATGAAAGAAGTTTCAGAATTTGATTTAATTAATGCTATTAAAGAAGCACACAAAGATATAATATTACAAATAGATGCTCAATGTCGTTTACTTGAACAATTAAATTTGTATTATCCCCAAAAAAAATATGAATATATAGAAGAAGAAATAAATAATTCAAATTTAGATTTGAAAGAAAAACTTTTATTTTTTTCTAAAAAAAAACTTAATGAAGTTTATAAAAAAAAATTAAATAAACAGGATCGTTCAATAATTTATGATAATATTTTAAAAGAATTTAAAAAGAATTTTTCAAATACAGAATTAGAAGAATATGAATTACTTATTGATCAATATTTTGCAGAAATTAAAAAAGAATTATTTCGTAATAATCTTTTAAAAGAAGGTATTCGTTTAGATGGTCGTACTTATAAAGAAATTAGGCCTATATGGTGTGAAGTAGATTGTTTACCATGTGTTCATGGTTCAGCTTTATTTTCTCGTGGAGAAACTCAATCATTAACTACTATAACTTTAGGTTCATCTTTAGATGTTAATAAGATAGATAATGCTCTTATGGCAGATAAAGAAAAATTTTATATACATTATAATTTTATGCCTTTTTCTACTAGGGAAATTCGTCCTATTAGAGGAGTTTCACGACGTGAAATTGGACATGGTAATTTAGCCAAACGTGCATTAAAAAATGTAATTCCTACTAATATACCTTATACTATTCGTGTAGTATCAGATATTTTAGAATCTAATGGATCCTCTTCTATGGCTACTGTTTGTGCTAGTTCATTAGCTTTAATGGATGCAGGAATATCTATAGTAAATCCAGTAGCAGGAATTGCTATGGGATTAATAATTGATAATATTACAGGAAAATATATAATATTATCAGATATTTTAGGTGATGAAGATCATATAGGTGATATGGATTTAAAAATAACAGGTACTAATAATGGAATTACATCTTGTCAAATGGATATTAAAATTAATGGTTTATCATATAAAATTTTAGAAAAAGCTATTTTACAAGCAAAAGAAGGTTATTTATATATTTTGCATAAAATGCTAAATACTATTCATGAACCGAGAAAAAATTTAAAACCTAATGCTCCTAAAATTTATATTTTTAATATTCCTAAAAAATTTATAGGTTCTGTTATTGGACCTAATGGTAGAATTATTCAACAAATACAAGTTGATACAAATACTAGTATATCAATTGAAGAAAAAGAAAATTTAGGTGTTGTTGAAATTTTGGGAAAAGAATCTTCTAAAATAGAAGATGCAGTTAATAAAATTAAAAAAATAGTATTTATACCTGAAGTAGGAAAAATATATAATGCTAAAGTTAAATCTATTAGAGAATTTGGTGCATTTCTTGAATTATCTAAAGGAATAGAAGGATTACTTCACATATCTGAAATAGAACATAAAAGATTAAGAAAAGTAGAAGATGTATTAAAAATAGGTGATGAAATAAAAGTTAAATTATTAGATATAGATAAAAAAAATGGAAAAATTAGATTATCCAGAAAAATACTATTACCTAATAAATCAAATTATTAAAATTTAAAATAAAATATTATGAGACAGCTAAAAATAACTAAACAAGTAACTAATAGAGAGGCTGAATCATTAGATAAATATCTTCATGAAATTGGAAAAATAAATTTATTAACTCCTGAAGAAGAAATAAAATATGCACGTAAAATAAGATTAGGAGTTAAGCCTGATGCTACACAATCAGAAAAAATAGAAGAAAAAATAGCATTAAAAAAACTTGTAGAAAGTAATTTACGTTTTGTTGTATCTGTGGCTAAACAATATCAAAATCAAGGATTAAGTCTATGTGATTTAATAAATGAAGGAAATGTAGGTCTTATTAAAGCAGCATTTCGTTTTGATGAGACTAAAGGATTTAAATTTATATCATATGCAGTATGGTGGATAAGACAATGTATTTTACAAGCTATTGCTGAACAATCTCGTCCTGTTCGTCAACCTACTAATAAACAAGGATTGAACAGCAAAGTTCATAAAGCTATTGCTAAATTAGAACAAGAATTACATAGATCTCCATATATAGGAGAAATAGCTGATTTTTTAAATATGTTTGAAAAAGATGTAGAAGAATCTTTAAAAAATTCAGTAAGACATATTTCTATGGATGCTCCATTAATAGAAGGTGAAGATTCTAATTTATATGATGTTATCAAATATGATGAATCGCCAAGTCCTGATATAAATTTAGAAAAAGAATCACTATGTCAAGAAATTGAAAGAGCACTTAATACACTTAATGAACGTGAACGTCTTGTAATTAAATTATATTTTGGATTATGTGGCTGTACACCAATGACATTAGAAGAAATAGGAATAGTTGCTAATTTAACTAGAGAACGGGTTAGACAGATACAAAATAATGCATTAAAAAGATTAAAAAATCAATCTCGTAGTAAAAATTTATTAAATTATTTAAGGTAATTTATCTTTAGGTGATACAAAATTTTTATTATGACGTTCTGAAATAACTTCTTTTCCTTTTTTTTCTAAAATAAATTCAATTACATTATTTAATATTTCTTTAAATTCTTGAAAATCTTCTTTATATAAATAAATTTTATTTTTTTTATATATGATTTCTCCATTTTCAGAAAAAAATCTTTTACTTTCATTAATAGTTAAAAAATAATCTCCAGCACGTGTTTCTTTAACATCAAAAAAATACGTACGATTACCAGATTTTAAAACGTTTGAATAAACCATATGTTTTATCTTGCTTTTTTCGTCCATTATACTTTAGTTTTAAAAAAAAAATTTTTAAGATTAAAAATCTAATTATATTTAATATAAATATATAAAATATTTTAAATATTAAAAATGTTCTTTAGACGTTATTTTAGAATAAAAAGTATGCAATTTTTATATGCTAAATATATCACTAATATTGATCATAATATAGTAGAATTAACTAATAGTATTGATACATTACATAATTTATATATTTATATAATAAAATTAATATTAATTATTAGAAATAAAGCTAAAGAATCTTTTAAAAAAAAATCTATAAGTGATTTTTTTTTAAAAAATAATGTTATTAATTTATTGATGAATAATATTTATATATCTAATTTTAATGAAAAATTATTTCAATTTCATTTAATAAATGATGACGATATTTTAATGTTATTAAATGAATTCTGTAATTCATCTTTGTATAAAGATTATATAAATACTCCTACATCTTTTTTAAGAGATAAAAATTTTTTAATAAAATATTATGAATGTTTTATTATGAAAAAACTTTATAAAGTTTTTGAAGATAATATAACATTGGATTTAAATTATGCACATTTAATGGTTTATAATACATTAAAAAATATAAACCCTAAATATAATAATGTTAATTTATATAAATTAAATATAGATTATAAAAATTTTATTATTAATCTATATTGTAAAACATTAACTAATAAATTTAAATTTAATAAATTAATATCTAATGTGCTTATTAATTGGGATATAAAACGTATAGCTATATTAGATTTAATTGTTATGCATATGGCTATATGTGAATTTTTATATTTTCCTAATATACCTACTAAAGTAACTATTAATGAATATATAGAAATAATAAAATTATTTTCTACTATTAAAAGTCCAATATTTATTAATGGTATTTTAGATAAAATATTAAAAATATTAGATACAAAAATTATAAAAATAGGAAAAGGTTTATTACTAGGTGGACGACCGGATTCGAACCGGCGACTTTCAGAACCACAATCTGATGCTCTAACCTACTGAGCTACGCCCACCATAATACCAAATAATATTATCTATATATAAAATATTGAATTTTTTTTATTTATTGAATTTTTTTTATTTATTTTTTTCTTTGTATGTATATAAAGTAATAATATATTAATATCAGATGGTGAAATTCCACTAATTCTATAAGCTTGGCCAATAGAAAATGGTTTATATAAATTTAATTTTTCTATAGCCTCAGAAGATAAAGATTTTATGATTGAATAATCAAAATTAGAAGGTATACTAATATTTTCTAATTGTAATAATTTATTTGCATTCTTTAGTTCTTTTTCTATATATGTTTTATATTTTATTTGAATTGAAACTTCTTCTAATATTTCTTCATTTAAATTGTGCTCTTTTATATAGTTATATATTATAGGTATTGATACTATGTCTTTAATAGATATTTCTGGACGTAATAATAAAACATTAATTTTATTTGATTTGTTAATTAATGATAATTTTTTTTCTTTTAAAATAGTATTTATTTCTTCAGGAAGAATATCTTTATTTTCGAAAAAAAATAAACAAGATTTTATTTTTTTTAATTTATTTTCAAGTTTTTGCATACGTTCAATACTTGCTAAGTTTAATTTATAACTTATAGGAGTTAGTCTTTCATCAGCATTATCTTGTCTAAGTAGCATACGATGTTCTGCTCTTGATGTAAACATTCTATAAGGTTCTTGAGTACCTTTATTAATTAAATCATCAATTAACACACCTATATAAGCTTCGTTTCTTTTTAAAATAAATGGATCTTTTTCATTAATTTTTAAATGTGCATTTATACCTGCCATAATACCTTGTGCTGCAGCTTCTTCATATCCAGTCGTTCCATTAATTTGTCCAGCAAAAAATAAATTATTTATAATTTTTGTTTCTAAATTATAATTAAGTTGAGTAGGAGGAAAATAATCATATTCTATAGCATAACCTATTTTAAATATTTTAACCATTTCAAAACCTGATATTTTTTGCATAGCTTTATATTGAATGTCTGCAGGTAAAGAAGTAGAAAAACCATTAATATAAACTTCTATTGTATTCCAACCTTCTGGTTCTATAAATATTTGATGTTGGTCTTTATTTTGAAAACGATAAATTTTATCTTCAATAGAAGGACAATATCTAGGTCCTTTGCTTTTAATAGATCCATTAAAAATAGGAGATTTATCCAAATTATTACGTATAATATCGTGTACTTGTTCGTTAGTATATGTTATATAACAATTACGTTGATGATTTAAATTTATAGTATTTAAATATGAAAATTGTTTTGATGGATTATCTCCTTGTTGTTTAAACATTTTGGAATAATTTAAAGATCTTCCATCTACTCTTGGTGAAGTACCTGTTTTCATTCTTCCAGAAGAAAATCCTAAATTTTTCAATTGTTCAGTAATTCCCAAAGATGATTTTTCTGATATCCTTCCTCCATTAATTTTTTTATTTCCTATATGTATTACACCATTTAAAAATGTTCCATTAGTTAATATAACAGATTTACTTTTAATTTTTAATCCCATAATAGTACATACTCCTATTACTTTATCCCCTTTTATTAATAAAGATGTTACAGTATCTTGAAAAAGATCTAAATTAGGAATAGCTTCTAAAGTTAATCTCCATTCTTCTGTAAAACGTCTTCTATCTGATTGTGCTCTAGGACTCCACATGGCTGGTCCTTTAGATTTATTTAACATTCTAAATTGTATCATTGTTTTATCCGTAATAAGGCCTGAATAACCTCCTAAAGCATCTATTTCTCTAACAATTTGTCCCTTAGCTATTCCACCTATAGCTGGATTACATGACATATTACCGATTAATTGTATATTCATGGTTATTAATAATGTATTTGATCCCATATTAGCAGCAGCAGCAGCAGCTTCAGCACCTGCATGTCCACCACCAACAACAATTACATCATAATTTATAAACATATAAACATTATTATTTATAATTAATATGAAATAATTTAATATAAAAGTTTTCTTTATAATGCATTATTTGTCTATCAATTTTTGATTTATCATCATATCCAGATAAATGTAATATTGCATGTATCATTACTCTTTTTAATTCATCATTAAAATTATTAGATAATATATAAGCATTTTCAATTACACGATCTATACTAATAAATATATCTCCATATAATATATTTATATTAATTGTATAATTAAAAGTTATAACATCAGTATAATTATTATGATTTAAATATTTTTGATTTAGTTTAAATAAATATTCATCATTACAAAAAATAAAATTAATATTTTTTAAATTTTTTACTTCATTTTTTATTGCAAATAATATCCATTTAATAAATAATAGTCTATTTTTTTTTGTAAAAAAAAAGTTAGTTTCATAAAAAAAATAAATCATATTTATTAATATAAATAAATACGTTTAACTCTAAAAGAAATAGAAGTTAATATTTCATATGGTATTGTGTTACACATTTTAGCTAATTCTATTACATTAGGTTTATTTCCAAATATAACAACTTCATCACCTTCTTGGCAATTAATAGAAGTTATATCTACAATAAGCATATCCATACAAATAGCTATAATAAATGCTTTATTATTACCTATCATAATATATTTTAATTTTAAATTAATACCATCTGCATATCCTATAGGGATAATAGCTATTGTTAAATTTTTTTTAGCTTTATACTTTAATCCATATCCTATTGTTGATCCTATAGGAACTTTTTTAAGTTTAGAAATAATAGTTTTTAGGACACCTATAACCATTAATTTTTTTGATAAAAAACTATTTTCAGATATTATTCCATAAATACCTAAACCTAATCTAACCATATCAAATTGAGCTTGAGTAAAATTCACAATACCAGAAGTATTTAAAATATGTTTAATAGAATTATATTTTATAATATTTGTTAATTGTTTATATATACTATTAAAATTATTTATTTGTTGGAAAGTAAATTTATTTTCATTTTTATTATCACTAACTGCTAAATGAGAAAAAATAGATTTAACAAATATTTTTTTATTATTTTTTAATAAAATGTTACCTAACATAATAATATCATATTCTAAAAAACCCAATCTATGCATACCAGTATCTATTTTTAAATGTATGGGATATGGAGTATTTAAAGTATGTTTTTTCAATTCTTTTAAAAATTTATGTAAAACATAAAAATTATAAATTTCGGGTTCAAGATTATATTTAATAATAGCAAAATAATTACTACAATCAGGATTCATAACCATAATTGGTATAGTAATACCACATTTACGTAAATTTATTCCTTCATTAACAGATGCTACACCTAAATAATCAACTTTATGATCTTGTAAAATAATAGGAATTTCACAATTACTAATACCATAAGAAAAAGATTTTACCATTACCATTATCTTAGTTGTAGTTTTTAAATAAGATTTGAAGTAGTTTAAATTAAAAATCAATGATTTTAAATTAATCTCATATACTGTTATATTATAATCTTCTTCTAAAGATTCAACTATTTGTTTATATTCTGAATTAAGAGTTCCTTTTACAAGGATAACTTCATTTTGAAAATGATTTTTTTTTAAGATAAAATCTTTTGTATTTAAATAATAATCACAATTTTTAATTTTTTTGAAAATGGTAATTTTTGTTCCAATTATAATTAATCTATTTATTTTTTGATTAAAAATCAAATTTTCAATAATAGTAGTATATTTGGTTATATATAATAAATTATAAATAATAATAAGTGTTTTTTTATAATTTTTATATTTTTGTATAAAATCTACAGCAATTTTTATTGATTGTATATTAAAATTATAATTATCATTAATAATTAAACAATTATTAATTCCCTTATAAATTTTATATTGTACTTTAATATCATTAAATTGATGTTTTAAAACCATAAAATAATGGAATTTTATATGTAAAAAAAATATATATTTTTAATCATATGTTATATATTGTTCCAACTCCTATAGGAAATCTTGAAGATTTTAGTTTTAGAAGTATTAGAATACTTAAAGAATCAGATTTGATATTAGTTGAAAATATTTTTTTTTCTAAAAAATTATTAAATTATTTTAATATTGATAAACCTATTAAAACTTATCATATATTTAATGAACATAAAATTATTCATGATATTTTAAAAAAACTTAAAGAAGGAAAAATATTATCATTAATTTCTAATGCTGGTACGCCTAGTATATCAGATCCAGGTTATTTGCTAATAAAATATTGTATTAAAGCTAAAATAGAAATAGACTGTTTACCAGGATCTACTGCATTTGTACCTGCTTTAGTTAATTCAGGTTTTCCTATAAATGAATTTGTATTTATGGGTTTTTTACCATCTAAAAATAAAAGAAAAAAAAAATTGAAATATCTTTCAAAAGAAAATAAAACTATTGTTTTATATGAGTCACCTCATAAACTTGTAAAAACTTTATATGATTTACAACTATTTTTAGGTTTAGAAAAAAGAATAACTATTTGTAGAGAATTATCAAAAAAATTTCAAGAAATTATTAGAGGAACTATCCAAGAAATGACTATTTATTTTAATAAAAATATTCCTAGAGGAGAATTTGTAATTGTATTA
This sequence comes from Candidatus Bostrichicola ureolyticus, assembly GCA_029851085.1. Taxonomy (GTDB): domain Bacteria; phylum Bacteroidota; class Bacteroidia; order Flavobacteriales; family Blattabacteriaceae; genus Bostrichidicola; species Bostrichidicola ureolyticus_A. The sequence goes on from CP100318.1 coordinate 257,665, forward strand.
GAAGGCCAAAAAGATAAAAATAAATAAATATGCAATGGATATATAAAGATATTCCTAAATATGAAATTATAAATAAATTAAAATTAGATCTTGGTGTAAATCATATTATTGCAATTTTATTAGCACAAAGAAATATAAAATCTTTTGAAGAAGCAAAAAATTTTTTTCGTCCTAAATTAGAAGATCTTTATAATCCATTTATAATGAAAGATATGAATAAAGCTGTAGATAGAATATTAAAAGCTATAAAATACAATGAAAATATTTTAATATATGGAGATTATGATGTAGATGGTATTACTTCAGTAGTAATGATTTATAATTTTTTAAAAAAATTATCTAAAGTTATATATTATTATATACCTTCTAGATATAAAGAAGGATATGGTATATCTTATAATGGTATCAATTTTGCATTATCAAAACAAATTACTTTAATTATTGCATTAGATTGCGGAATTAATAATTCATTAGAAATAAATTATGCTAAAAAACATGGAATTGATTTTATTATATGTGATCACCATTTACCTGAAAGAATAATTACAACTGCTTATGCAGTACTTAATCCTAAATATAATAATTGTAAATATCCATTTAAAGAATTAAGTGCATGTGGTATTGGTTTTAAATTAATTCAAGGATTAGCTAATAAATTAAATATAAATAAAGAAAATGTTTATTTATATTTAGATCTTGTCACTTTGAGCATTGCGGCAGACATGGTACCTGTTATTAATGAAAATCGCATAATATCATTTTATGGTCTTAAAAAACTAAATACAAATCCTTTTGGAGGTATTAGTATAATTATTAAGAATATAAAAAAGACAATTGATATGTCTGATATTGTATTTAAAATAGCTCCTAAAATTAATGCTGCTGGTCGTATTAAACATGCTAATATTGCTGTTCAATTATTATTGTCAAAAACAACAGAAGAAATAAAACAATTATATAAACAAATTATTGAATTGAATAATTTAAGAAAAAATATTGATAGTATGGTCACTAAAGAAGCTATAGAACTTATTAAATATCATAAAGAAGAAAATAACTATACTACAATAGTTTATAAATCTAATTGGAATCAAGGAGTTTTAGGTATTGTTGCATCTCGTCTTATTGAAAAATATTATCGTCCTACATTAATATTTACAGAAACAAATAATGGAAAATTAGTAGCTTCTGCGCGTTCTGTGGTTGGATTTGATATTTATAATGCTATTAAAAAATGTTCAAAATATTTAGAATATTTTGGAGGACATAAATATGCTGCAGGTCTTACTATAGATTCATCAGTTTTTCCTATTTTTAAATCTATATTTGAAAATATAGTTAAAAATAGTATTGATGAAAAACAACGTTATCCTAGTATAAAAATTGATTATAGCATTTCTATAAATGAGATAACCCCTAAGTTCTTACGTATTTTAAAACAATTTTCTCCTTTTGGAAAAGAAAATTTACAACCAGTTTTTTTATCAAAAAAAGTTAAAGGATTTGCTAAAGTAATAGGTAATAATCATTTAAAATTAAATGTATATCAACAACAAAAAAGTTTTATGGCTATTGGATTTGGATTAGGAAAATATATTAATATTGTAAATAATAGATCATTTGATATTGTATATACTATAGAAGAAATTTTTTGGAAAGGGAAATATTATACACAATTGTATATAAAAGATATGAAATGAGGCACCGAACGGATTCGAACCGTTGTAGAAGGTGTTGCAGACCTATGCCTAACCTCTCGGCCACGGTGCCATTTTTCCATTCTATTTATTAGATTTAATTAAATCATAATTTTTTGATATTTCCGACCAATTAATAATATTCCAAAATGCTTCTATATATTCATTTCTACGATTTTGATAACGTAGATAATAAGCATGTTCCCAGACATCTAATGCAATTATAGGTATTCCCATATTATCCATTAATGGATTATCTTGATTAATTGTAGAATTAATTGTTAATTCATTATTAACATTTAAATATAACCAAGCCCATCCTGAACCAAAATGTTTTATAGCAACATTAGAAAATATTTTTTTGAAATTTTCAAAAGAACCAAATTTATTATTAATATCTACAATTAAAGATTCTGAAGGTATATTATTTTTTGTTTTGGGACAAATAATTTTCCAGAAAAAATTATGATTATAATATCCACCTCCATTATTGCGAATAGTAGGATTATCTATATTTTTTTTTAAAATTTGTTCTATTGATTGTTCACATAAATTTAATTCTTTAATAGCATTATTCAAATTTAAAGTATATGATGCATGATGTTTAGTATGATGTATTTCCATAGTCATAGAATCTATATAAGGTTCTAAAGCATTATATTTATATGATAAAATAGGAAGTTTAAAGTACATAATAGTATAAAGATTATTATTTATTTATTTATTTAAAAATTTTTATTTATTTATTAAAAATTTTTTTTAAAAAAAAATCAAAATATTTGTAATTAATAATTAAAGTATTTATTCCTAAAAATATAGAAACATCTGCAATATTAAAAATTGGTTTAAATATTTCAAAATGTTTTAAACCAAAAAATGGAATATTAATATATTTATCAATTAAAGTTAATTTAAATATATCGACAACACATCCTCCCATAAAAAAAGAATAACCATGATTAGAAAATTTAGATAATCCATCATAACCTATCCATTTATTATATATTGTATCATATATAGTACCAGTATTAAATATTAAACCATATAAAGTCGAATCAATAGTATTTCCTATAGCTCCTGCAAAAATTAAACTTATAGGAATAATTAATTTTTTATATTTTGTATATGTTTTTATTTTCCATAATAAAATTATTATAAATATAAAACGCATTATATTTATAATAATTTTTTCTATATATCCCAATCCTAAATTAAAACCATAAGCTATTCCTGGATTTTCTATAAAATAAAATTTAAAAAATGGAAATATATATATACTATCACCCAATTGTAAATGAGTTTTTATATATATTTTTAAACTTTGATCTATTAAAATTATAATTAATGTAATTAATACAAATTTTTTCAAAATAATTTTTATTTTTTTACTTCAATTATTTGTTTTTTCATGGTTTTTTTACTTCAATTATTTGTTTTTTTACTTGTTTTATTTACTTGTTTTTTTACTTGTTTTATTTACTTGTTTTATTACTTGTTTTATTTACTTGTTTTATTTGTTTTTTCCTGGTTTTTTTCCTGGTTTTTTTCCTGGTTTTTTTCCTTGTTTTTTTCCTTGTTTTTTTCCTTCAATTATTGGTTTTTTTACTTCAATTATTTGTTTTTTTCCTTCAATTATTTGTATTCCTTCAATACTTAAAGTGGTATAAGGTATAGCTTTTAATCTTTCTTTAGGTATAATATTTCCTGTTAGACTACAAATTCCATAATCTGGTCTTTTAACTCTCAATAAAGCATTTTCTAAATTAGAAATAAGTTTTTGTATATGTGATATTAATTGTGCATTTTGTTCTTTACTTAAAGTTTCTGCTCCTTCTTCAAAAACTTTGAATGTAGGAGATGTATCATCAGTTCCATTATTTTGATCATTTACAAATGATTCTTTTAAAAAGAAAAAATCTTTTTTTGCTTTTTTAAGTTTTTCTAAAATAAGTTTTTCAAATTCTTCTCTTTCTTTTATTGAATAACCAATTTTTTTATTTATTGTCATATTTTTTAATATATATATATATGATATAACCCGATAAATTAATCATTTCTCCATTATTATTATTTTGAAATGATAATTTTGTTGTTAAAGTTTCTTCACAAATATAATTTATATGTTCTTTAATTATATTATAAATTTGTTTTTCACATTTTAAAAAAAGTAATATTTTATCAATTACTTCTAATTTATTTTTTTTTCTTAATTTTTGTATTATACTAATAAACTCTCTAATTATTCCTTCTTTTTTAAGACTATCTGTAATATGTGTATTTAAACTCAAAGTAAAATCTTTATCAGAAAGAACTAACCAATCATTTATACCAGCAGTATAAATTTCAACTTCTTCTTTTAGAAGAAAAATTTTTTCACCTTGAATATTAAGTATATATTTTCCTTCTTGTTCTATTTTTAATATATCTTTTTGAGTAAAATTATTTATAACATTAGTTACTAATTTTAATTTTTCTTTTAATCTTGATCCTAAAAGTTTAAAATTAGGTTTAATTTTTTTAATTAAAGAATTTGATTTTTTATCACAAAAATATATATTTTTTACATTAACTTCTTGTTTAATTATAGATAGTGTAGATTGTAAATCTATATATATTTTTTTATTATTTGTAATAATTAATAATTCTTCTAAAGGTTGTCTAACTTTAATTTTTCCTTTTTTTCTTAAAGAAAATACCATAGAAGTTACTTTTTTAGTAAAATCCATTTTATATTCTAATTCTTCATTTATAATATTATTATTATATGTTGGAAAATATGATAAATGAACACTATCAAAAAATTCTTTTTTTATTTTATCATTTAAATCTTTATAAAGATTTTCCATAAAAAAAGGAGAAATTGGGGAAGCCATTTTAGAGATAGTTAATAAACATTCATAAAGTGTTTGATATGCTGAAATTTTATCTATTGAATAATTAGTTTTCCAAAAACGACGACGACATAAACGTATATACCAATTACTTAAATTATCTATTACAAAATTCATTATAGATCTAGCTGCTAAAGTAGGATTATAATTAGTATAATAATAATCAACTTTTTTTATTAAAGAATTTAACTTTGAAAGTATCCAACGATCAATTTCTGGTCGATCATTTAAATTAATAAATTTTTCTTCATATTTAAATCCGTCAATATTAGCATATACTGCAAAAAAAATATATGTATTATAAAGTGTTCCAAAAAATTTTCGTTTTATTTCTTCAATACCTTCGATATCAAATTTTAAATTTTCCCAAGGTTGAGTATTAGATATCATATACCAACGAACTGTATCTGCACCAAAATTTTCTAAAATTTTAAAAGGATTTATTGTATTTCCTTTACTTTTAGACATTTTATGTCCTTTTTTATCTAAAACTATTCCATTAGATATAACATTTTTATAAGCAATTGAATCGAATAACATACATGATATAGCATGAAGTGTATAAAACCATCCACGTGTTTGATCTATACCTTCTGCAACAAAATCAGCAGGAAAAAATTTATTATTATCAATAAAATTTTTATTTTCAAATGGATAATGCCATTGTGCATATGGCATAGCTCCAGAATCAAACCATACATCTATTAAATCAGGTTCCCTTTTCATAATATTTCCTGACTTAGATACTAATATAATTTGATCTACAATATGTTTATGTAAATCAATTTTATTATAATTTTCATCACTCATATTTCCTATTATAAAATCTTTAAAAGGATTTTCTTTCATAAATCCTTTTTTAATAGATTTTTTTATTTCCATAATCAATTCTTCTATAGATCCTATAATTAGTATTTCATTATTTTCTATAGATTTCCATATGGGTAATGGTATTCCCCAATATCTAGAACGAGATATATTCCAATCATTAATATTTTTCAACCAATTATTAAATCTTTTTTCACCAGTTACTTTAGGAGTCCAATTAATCATTTTATTTAATTCTACTAATCTATTTTTTACAGATGTAGTTTTAATAATCCAAGAATCTATTGGATAATATAAAATAGGTTTTTCTGTACGCCAACAATGTGGATAAGCATGAGTATATTTTTCTATTTTAAACGCTTTATTATTTTTTTTTAAAAGAATAGCAATATCTTCATCTACTGAATGTTTAGGTATTTCATTATTATTTCTATAATATTGATTTTTAACATATTTTCCAGCGAAACTATTATTAATAATTTTTAAAAATCTACCTTGTAAATCGACCAAAGGAACAATTTCTTTTTTTTCATTTATTATTAACATAGGTGGAATTCCATATTTTTTAGCGATTAAAGCATCATCAACTCCAAATGTTGGAGCTATATGTACAATTCCTGTACCTTCATTTGTATTGATAAAATCTCCATGAATAATTTTAAATGCATTTTCTACATTTTTATATGGTAATGCCCAATTTAATAATTGTTCATATCTACAACCTATTATTTTATTACCTTTAAATTCTAATAAAGTAAAATATGGTATATTTTTATTTGATATTTTAGTAGTATCAAATGTATTATATAATTTTTTATTTAAAGAAATAAAATTTGTATGCAAATTGTTTTCTACTAATTTTTTAGCTAAAATAATATTAATTTTTTTTAAATTATAAGGATTATAAGTAGATATTAATTGATAATCTAAATCTTTATTTATAGCTAAAGCAGTATTAGATGGTATAGTCCATGGTGTAGTAGTCCAAACTAAAGTATATATATCTCCTTTAATTGATTTAAATTCAACTGGAATACTTTCTTTAATAATTTTGAATTGAACAGTTATTGTTATATCTGTTATATTCTTATAAGCACCAGGCATATTTAATTCATGTGAACTTAAACTAGTACCTGCAGCAGGAGAATAAGGTTGGATTGTATAATCTTTATATAATAAGTTTTTATTATATAATTCTTTTATAGACCACCAAATACTTTCTATATATTTAGTTTCATATGTAATATATGGATTTTTAGTATCTATCCAAAAACCTAATTTTTTAGTTAATTCATTCCAAAGATTGGTATAACGCATTACTGATGATTTACAAATATTATTATATTCTTTAATACTAATTTTTTTTCCAATATCTTCTTTAGTAATGCCTAATTTATCTTCTACATTAAGTTCTATAGGTAATCCATGAGTATCCCATCCTGATTTACGTTTGACTTGTTTACCTTTTAAAGTAAAAAATCGACAAAAAATATCTTTAATAGTTCTTCCCATAACATGATGGATACCAGGCATTCCATTAGCAGAAGGAGGACCTTCATAAAATATATAAGTGTTTGAAGATTTTCTAGATGAAATACTTTTTTCAAAAGTATTATTTTTATTCCAAAAATCTATTATAATATTATATATTTTTTTAAAATTTAATTTTTTATATGTTTTAAACATTAATATTTTTTAGAATTCATTCACATATTTTTTTGTTATCCATTTAGTTAAATCATAATAATTATCCATATTTAAATTATGTTCTGATTCATATTCCTTATATAAATAATTAATATTATAATTATCTAATAATATAGTACCTGTTTTTGCTAATTCTATTGGTATGATAGCATCATTTTTTCCATGAGAAATAAAAAAATCTAATGTTTTATAATTTTCTTTTTTAATTGTTGTTTTAGGTAATAAATTTTTATCAGGAAATCCACTTAATATTATTATGTTTTTAACTATTTCAGGATAATGAAAAGCAACAGCATAACTTAAAATAGCTCCTTGACTAAACCCACATAACCATATTTTATTTTTATTTAAATCATAATATAATATTGCTTCAGAAATAAATTTAATTATTTCTTTTATTGATTTAAGAGCTTGTGAAATATTATAGATTTTTATATTTGATAAATTAATGTTATACCAACAAAAACCAGTATTATCATTTAAATTATGTAATGCACGTAAACTAATAAAAAAAAAATATGGTGGTAATTCATTGGAAGTTGTAAATGAAAAAAAATCATTTTCATTACCTCCATATCCATGTAAAAATAAAAATAATTGTGGATTCTTTTTTTTGATTAAAGGTGGTTTTGTTAAATGTTTTAGCATATTAAATATATTTATCCAAATTGTATCATTTTTATCCAATAATCTTCGTATTGTTAGTTTTATTTCTAATAATAATAAACAAGATTTTAATATAATAAAAGAAATATTGAAAGAAATATTAAAATATTTTAATATATATTAATAAATTTTTACCACGTATTAAAATAAATATATGAATTTACATGAATATCAAAGTAAGGAAATATTAAAATATTTTGGTATAAAAGTTCCTCGTTATGTTATAGTTAACAATATAGAGAATTCAATAGAATTATCTAAAACTTTACAGAAAGAAACAGGTACTAAATATTTTATTATAAAAGCTCAAATTCACGCTGGTGGAAGAGGAATAAGTGGAGGCATAAAAATAGCAAAATCTTTAAAAGAAGTTAAAGAAAAAGTATCTAAAATTTTAGGAAAGTATTTAATTACTCCACAAACTTCTAAAGAAGGAAAATTAGTAAATAAAGTTATGATCGCAGAAGATATTTATTATGAAGGTAAATATAAAATAAAAGAATATTATATATCTTTATTATTTGATAGAATTAAAAACAAAAATATTATTATATATTCAAATGAAGGTGGAATAGATATTGAATCTACAGCTATAAATAATTATAATAAAATATTTATTGAAGAAATAGATTCATCTATTGGACTTCAAGCTTTTCAAACTAGAAAAATTGCATTTAATTTAAAATTAAATGGACAATCTTTTAATGAATTTATTGAATTTTTATATTCTTTATATAGAGCATATATTAAATCTGATGCTACTCTATTAGAAATAAATCCTTTATTGAAAACTTCAGATAATCATATTGTTGCTATTGATGCTAAAATAATTATTGATGATAATGCATTATTTCGTCATTCTGATTACGTTGCTATGCGTGATATAAAAGAAGAAGATCCAATTGAAGCAGAAGCTTATAAATTTGGATTAAATTTTGTAAGACTTAAAGGAAATGTAGCTTGTGTAGTTAATGGTGCTGGTTTAGCCATGGCTACTATGGATATGATTCAATTATATGGATTATATCCAGCTAATTTTTTAGATATTGGTGGAAATGCTGATATTAAACGTATTGAAAAAGCTTTTAATATTCTTTTAAATGATAAAACTGTTAAAATAATATTTGTTAATATTTTTGGAGGAATTGTTCGTTGTGATATAGTATCATTAGGTATTATTAATTCTTGTAAAAAACATAAAATATTAAAACCTATAGTTATTCGTTTTAATGGTACTAATTATAATTTAGCAATAAATATTATTAATAATAATGGATTAAAAAATATTTATTATGCTTTTTCTTTAAAAGAAGCTATGGAAAAAATCAAATTTTTAGTCTAAATGTATATTTCATCAATAAAATATCGTCCTACAGAATTTGAAGATGTTATTGGACAAAATATTATTACAGAAACTTTAAAAAGAGCTATATATAAAAAAAGATTAGCGCAAGCTTTGTTATTTTGTGGACCACAAGGAGTTGGAAAAACAACTTGTGCACGTATTGTTGCTAAAAAAATTAATGAACCATTAGAAGATGTAAATTTAAATATAATTGAATTAGATGCAGCTTCTAATAATTCAATTGAAGATATTCGTAATATAATTGATAGAATATATTTTCCTCCACAAAAAGGAAAATATAAAATCTATATTATAGATGAAGTTCATATGCTTTCTCAAGCGGCTTTTAATGCTTTTTTAAAAACTTTAGAAGAACCACCTGCACATATAATATTTATATTAGCAACAACAGAAAAGCATAAAATTTTACCTACTATAATTTCTCGTTGTCAAGTATATGAATTTAAACGTATATCTACAACAGATATTCAATTATATTTAAAATTAATTGCAAAAAAAGAAGGTATTAAAGTAACTGATGATATTTTATTTATGATTTCTCAACATGCTAATGGTGCTATTAGAGATGCACTTTCTATTTTTGATAGATTAGTTTCTTATTCAGGTAAAATTTTAATTAAAAAATATGTTGAAGATCAATTAGGTATACTTGATAATATATTTTTTTTTAAAATTACTAATTTTATTATAAAAAACGATATTTCAAGAACTTTATTATTATTTGATAAAATTTTAGAACGTGGATTTTATATTGATTTATTTATTAATAGATTAGCTAATCATTTTAGAGAACTTTTTATATCTAAAGATCCAATAACTATTAAATTAATAGAAAATACAGAAGATATGAAAAAACTTTACTGTATACAGGCATCACAAATAAATAAAAATTTATTAATTAATGCTATTGAAATATGTCAAAATGCAGAATTTAATTGTAAAAAAAGTTCAAATCCTAGATTATCTGCAGAAATAGCTTTAATAAAACTTGCATTATTAAATAAATAAATATATTATTGATTTCTTCTTATATTAAGATTTATCATTTCAACTAATAATGCAAATGTTATTGTTATATATAACACATTTTTTGGTATAGTTTTTATAGAATTATTAAATATAATAAAATTACCTATTTTAGCAGCTTCTGTAATTAACATTAATCCAATTAATAATAAAAAAGATAATACTAAAATTTGTAGAGTAGGATGATTATTTATTATATTACTAATATAATTAGAAAAACTTAACATTAGTGTCATTGTTATTATTATTCCTAACATTATTAAAATAATACCATTTTTATAACCAAATCCTTGAGGATAAGGTTTAAAACTAACTATACCTATAGATGTTAAAATGCTATCTAAAGAAAATACAATATCAATTAATATAATTTGTACAATTGTCTTAAATAATGTTAAATTAGATATTTTATAATTAATAAAATTATTTTTACCTTTTAATTTATAATAAATTTCGTTAACACTTTTATAAAGTAAAAAAAATCCTCCTAATAATAAAATTAGGTTTTTATATGAAAATTCTCCTTTTATCCAACTTATATTAAAACTAATTAATGTTTGTTTTAAATTAAAAATTAAAGTAATAAGTAATAAAAGTATTAATCTAATGAACATAGCAAAACTTAAACCTATTATTCTGGATAAATTTTGTAATTTAGGAGGTAATTTATTCGAAATAATTGATAAAAATAATAAATTATCTATTCCTAAAACAATTTCCAAAAAAATTAACATTAATAAAACAATATATGTTTTAAGATTAAAAAAGAAATCCATTTTTTTTTTTATAAAAATTTCAAATTGAGACTCTTTTAAAATTAATAATTTTAATATTTAAATTAATATTTGTAATATATTCTTTTAAAGATATATTATTATTTTTAATAAAAGGTTGATTAATAAGTACTTTTTCTGAAAAAAAATTATTTTTTTCTTCAAAATTTTCTTTTATTTCTTTTTCAATTATTGATTTATCAACACTTTTTTCATCTAAAAAGATAGGATTCATAGCAACTACTTGCATAGCTACATTTTTATATATATCTTCTTTACAATTAATATATTTAGAAAATCCTACTAAAGCAGCAATTCTATTTTGATGTGTATATGATGAAATATATGGAGCTTCTAATTGTTCAAAACATGTTAAAACCAATTTTTCTTTAATTATGCTTGCTAATTCTGTTATTTTTTCTTTAACACTTAATCCATCATCAAATTTTTTTAACATTAATTCTTCTTTAGAATTACAAATAATAGCTAATTCTGAAATTTTATTTATTAATTGTATAAATTTTTCATTTCTAGCTGCAAAATCGGTTTCTGAATTTAAAGAAATAATTATACCTTTTTTATGATTATTACATACTTTGGTAATTACTAATCCTTTATTTGTAATGTTTTGTTGTTTTTTTATTAAAAATTCTTGTCCTTTTTTTCTTAAAAGTTTTATAGCATGATTAAAATTTCCTTTGGTTTTTTCTAATGCTTTTTTACAATTCATTATACCTGATCCAGTTATTTTTCTTAATTTACTTATATCATCAATTGATATTTTATACATAATTTAATTTATATTTGATTTCTTTATAGAAATACCTTCATTAATAGCTTTTGTTAGATACGAAATAATAAATTCAATTGATTTAGAAGAATCATCATTTGCAGGTATGGGATAATCAATTTCTTTAGGATTAGAATTAGTATCTACCATTGCAAATATTGGAATATTAAGTTTTTTTGCTTCTTTAACAGCTAGATGTTCTTTATTTATATCTACTATAATAAGAGCAGATGGTAAATTATTCATTTGAGAAATAGTTCCTAATGTACGATTTAATTTTGTTTGTAATCTTTCTATAAGAAGTTGTTCTTTTTTAGAAAGTTTATCATAAATACCTTCTTTTTTATGACGATCAATGGTATTCATTTTTGTTATAGATTTACGTATAGTAAAAATATTAGTTAATAGTCCTCCTAACCAACGTTCTGTAACATAAGGCATGTTAACTTGTTGAGCATAATTAGATATTATTTTTTTTCCTTGTTTTTTAGTACAAACAAATAATATTTTTTTTCCTGAAGATGCAATCCTTTTTAAGGGATCCCAAAATTTTATCAGATTTTTACGTGTTTTAAATAAATCTATTATATGAAGGCCTTTTTTTTCAAATAAAATATAAGATTTCATATATGGATTCCATTTATCAGTTAAATGTCCAAAATGAACTCTTGCTTTTAATAATTCTTGAATATTTATTTCTGGTATCATTTTAAAATTAACGTTTTGAAAATTGGAATTTTTTACGTGCTTTTTTTCTACCATATTTTTTTCTTTCTATAATTCGTGAATCACGTGTTAATAATCCTTTAGGTTTTAAAATAGATCTATTTTCTAAATTAATTTTGCAAAGTGCACGTGAAATAGCTAATGAAATAGCTTCTGCTTGACTATTAATTCCACCTCCAAATACTGTAATTAATATATCAAATTTATTTTGGTTATTAGTTAATATAATAGATTGTAATATTTTTACAAATAGTGAATAATGTTTTAAATATTCTTTATAAGAACGGTTATTAATTTTAATATCTCCATGTCCTTCTTTCAAGTAAATTCTAGCAATTGCACATTTTCTTCTGCCTATGGTATGAATAATATTTTTTTCTTCCATTTAATTAAAATAAAATTTTAGGTTTTTGAGCGTAATGATTATGTTTTGATCCAACATATATATGTAAATTTTTAAGAAATTGTTTTCTTAACCTATTTTTAGGTAACATTCCTTTTATTGATTTTTCTAAAATTTTTTTAGGATTTTTTTTGAATAAATCTTTAAAAAGAATTGTTTTTTTCCCTCCTGGATATCCAGTATAAGTAATATATGTTTTATTATTCCATTTTTTTCCAGTTAGTTTAATTTTATCAACATTTATAATAATAATATTGTCTCCTATATTAACATTATCAATAAAATATGGTTTATGTTTTCCTCTTATTAATAGAGCAATTTGTGAAGATAATCTTCCTAGAATTTTATTTTTTGCATCTATAATATACCATTCTTTTTTTATTGATTTTTTATTTGAAATGGTTTTAAAACTTAAAGTATCCATAATAATAAATAAAAGTATAATAAATAATAATTATAAAAAAATAAAATGACAAAAAGTCCTTTTATATTAATGGCATGATGATTGAATAATAACGATTCTTAAATGCTACAAGATTATGTAGTTAATGCTACAAGATTATGTAGTTTTAAAAAATTGAAATAAATAAATATAATAAATATGAGTAAAATTATAGGTATAGATTTAGGTACTACTAATTCATGTGTTGCTATAATAGATGGAAAAGAGCCAAATGTTATACCTAATTCAGAAGGAAAGAGAACAACACCTTCTATTGTAGCTTTTGTAGAAGGGGGTGAAAGAAAAATTGGTGATCCTGCTAAACGTCAAGCGGTTACTAACCCCCAAAAAACTATTTTTTCTATTAAACGTTTTATGGGAAGAAAATTTTCTGAAGTTAATGAAGAAATTAAAAATGTGCCTTATAAAGTAATAAAAGGGAGTAATGATACTCCTAGAGTTAGTATTGATGGAAAATTATATTCTCCTCAAGAAATATCAGCTATGATACTTCAAAAAATGAAAAAAACAGCTGAAGATTATATAGGATATAATATAAATAGTGCAGTAATTACTGTTCCTGCATATTTTAATGATGCCCAAAGACAAGCTACTAAAGAAGCTGGAGAAATAGCTGGATTAAAAGTTGAACGTATTATTAATGAACCTACTGCAGCGGCATTAGCTTATGGTTTAGATAAAAGTAAAAAATCTAAAAAAATAGTGGTATATGATTTAGGAGGAGGAACTTTTGATATTTCAATATTAGAATTAGCTGATGGTGTTTTTGAAGTACTTTCAACTAATGGAGATACACATTTAGGAGGTGATGATTTTGATAGTATTATTATTAATTGGTTATCTACGATATTTAAAAATGAAGAAGGTATAGATCTTTGTAAAGATCCTATGGCACATCAACGTTTAAAAGAAGCTGCAGAAAAAGCAAAAATAGAATTATCCTCAAGTATGCAAACTGAAATTAATTTACCTTATATTACTGCAACAGCTTCTGGTCCTAAACATTTAATACAAACACTAACAAGAGCAAAATTTGAACAATTATCTGAAAAATTAATTAATCGTTCTATTGCTCCTTGCAAACAAGCTTTAGAATCTTCAGGATTAAAATCTAAAGATATTGATGAAGTAATTTTAGTAGGTGGTTCTACACGTATTCCTAAAATACAACAAGAAGTAGAAAAATTTTTTGGTAAAAAACCATCTAAAGGAGTAAATCCAGATGAAGTAGTAGCTATTGGTGCAGCTATTCAAGGAGGTGTATTGACTGGTGATGTAAAAGATGTACTTTTATTAGATGTTACTCCATTATCTTTAGGAATAGAAACTTTGGGAGGAGTTTTTACTAAATTAATAGAATCTAATACAACTATTCCTACAAAAAAATCAGAATTATTTTCTACTGCTACAGATAATCAACCAGCTGTCACTATACGTGTAGGACAAGGTGAACGTTCTATGTTTAAGGATAATAAAGAAATTGGACGTTTTGATTTAATAGATATTCCAACTGCTCCAAGAGGAACTCCTCAAATTGAAGTAACTTTTGATATTGATGCTAATGGTATATTAAATGTTTCTGCTAAAGATAAAAAAACAGGAAAAGAACAATCTATTAGGATAGAAGCTTCATCTGGGTTAAGTCAAGAAGAAATTGAAAAAATGAAACTAGAAGCTCAGGAAAATGCTGATAAAGATAAAAAAATAAAAGAAGAAATTGACAAATTAAATGCTACTGATAATTTAATTTTTAATAGTGAAAAACAATTAAAAGAATATGGAGATAAAATTTCAGATAAAAATAAAAAAAATATTGAAGAATCAATAAAAAAACTTAAATCTGCATATAATGATAAAAATTTATCTATGATAGATGAAGCAACCAAAGAAGTTAATGAAGCCTTTTCAAATGCTTATAAAGAAATTTCTGCAGTTAAAGAAAAAGAAAAAAATGAAATAAATTCTTCAAAAGAAACAACATCTAAAAATAATTCTAAATCATCAGAAAAAAATGAAAATATACAAGATGTTGATTTTGAAGAAGTTAAATAGTTAAATAGTTTAAATAAACAACAAATACATAAAAATATTTATGTATTTGTTGTTTTAAATATTTAAAAATTGGGCTTTTTCTTTAATAAAACGTAAACGAATATTATCTAATTTTCCATTACGATGTTTAGCAATAATTATTTCAGATTGATCTTTTCCAGTTATTGATTATTCCAAGTATTAAAACCATAATATTCAGGTATATAAAAACAATATCAGCATCTTGTTCAATTGCACCTATCGTAAATCAGATAATAATTGCCGTTTATTA
Source organism: Candidatus Bostrichicola ureolyticus (assembly GCA_029851085.1). Taxonomy (GTDB): domain Bacteria; phylum Bacteroidota; class Bacteroidia; order Flavobacteriales; family Blattabacteriaceae; genus Bostrichidicola; species Bostrichidicola ureolyticus_A. Next base: position 273,324 of record CP100318.1, read on the forward strand.
CCTAACCTAATTTCTACATAACGAGATAATTTAGATATAGCAATTATAGGAATATAATAATAAGTTCTTTTGCAATAGATTTAAAATAAATTATTGATATTTCTTGTTCACGATTAATAGTATTTTTATTTACAGTAATTAATTGTAGATAATCAATCATAATAATACGTATTTTTTTATTTTTTGATTAAGTATATACCATTCTGAATCAGATAAATTAGCTTGTTTTAATTTATTAATTGATATATCAGTTTCATATGCAATTAATCTATTAATTGTATAGAATACATTTCTAATGAAAAAAAAGCTATAGGTATACAGAATTATCGATAATATAAATGCTGTTTTACCCATTCCAGTACGTGCTTACAATATAATTAAGTCAGAATTTTTCCAACCAGAAGTAATTTCATCTATTTTAAAAAATCCATAAGGTATTTGATATTGTATATAAATCTATAGGTTCAGAATTATTAAGAATAAAAGTTTTTGTATAACTATATAAATTTCTTTATGTTTTATATTATAAAACATTTCTGTAGATAATATAATCCTTTTTGATCAATCATTATAGCACATAAAACAATTTATTATAATGCTTTGGTAGGTATTTTTTTATCAATTGTAAAATCGTTATTAAGAATATAAGATATTTAATAAAATTTAAAATTATATGTATTCTATTTATTCATTAGAAGAAATTGAAATTATTAAAAAAAGTGCATTATTAACATCAAAAACATTGGGTATTTTAGCTAAAGAAATAAAACCGGGTATTAATACTTTATATTTGGATAAATTGGCAAAAGAATTTATTTATGATAATGGTGGTAGTTCAGCATTTTTAGGATTATATGATTTTCCTAATACTATTTGCATATCTATTAATGAACAAGTAGTACATGGAATTCCAAAAAATAATGTTTATTTATATGATGGAGATATTATTTCTATAGATTGTGGAGTAAAAATGAATGGATATTGTGGAGATCAAGCATATACTTTTGAAGTAGGTGAAATAAATTACAAAAAAAAAAAATTATTACAAATAACTAAAGAATCTTTATATTTAGGAATAAAAGAATGTAAAAAAGGACATAGTATAGGACATATTGGTTTTACTATTCAAAACCATGTAGAAAAATATGGATATAACATAGTTAAAGAATTTGTTGGACATGGGTTAGGACGTAATATACATGAAAATCCTAAAATACCTAATTATGGAAAAAAAGGTGATGGTGATCTTTTAAAGGAAGGAATGGTTTTATCTATAGAACCAATGGTTAATATGGGAACTGATAAAATCCAATTTGATAAAGATGGTTGGACAATTTATACGTTTGATAAACAACCTTCAGCTCATTTTGAGCATAATATAGCAATTATTAATGGAAAAGCTTCTTTACTATCTACTTTTAAATATATTTATAAATCTTTAAAAATAAAAACAAAATAATATTAATAATTAATGCCAACTATTCAACAATTAATTAGAAAAGGAAGAATTTCAATTAAAAAAACTAGTAAATCAGCTATATTAAATTCTTGTCCTCAAAAAAGAGGTGTATGTACACGTGTATATACTACTACTCCTAAAAAACCTAATTCTGCTATGCGTAAAGTTTGTAGAGTACGTTTAACTAATGGAAAAGAAATAATTGCTTATATACGTGGTGAAGGTCATAATCTTCAAGAACATTCAATCGTATGTGTTGCAGGAGGAAAAATTGCTAGAGATCTTTCAGGAGTACGTGCTCATGTAGAACGTGGATGTAGAGATACTGCTGGAGTTGTGGGTCGTATGAAAAGTAGAAGTAAATATGGTACTAAAAAAAGTTCTAAAAATAAATAAAATAATGAGAAAAGTTAAAGACTTAAAAAAGTCTTATTTACCAGATCCAAAATATGGGGAAACATTAGTTACTAGATTTGTAAATCATCTTATTAAAGATGGAAAAAAAATAAAAGCTTATGATATATTTTATAATGCTCTAAAAAAAATAGATCAAGATAAAAAAATATCAGAAAAAACAGCTTTAGATATTTGGAAACAGGCATTAAAAAATGTAATGCCTCATGTAGAAGTTAAAAGTCGTAGAATTGGAGGAATAAATATTCAAATTCCTGTTACTATATCGTCACATATTAAAATAACTAAAGCAATAAAATTGATAATTAAATGTGCATCATTACGACATGAAAAAAGTATGGCATTTAAATTAGCAGCAGAAATTTTAGATGCGTTTAATGAAGAAGGTATGGCAATTAAAAAAAGAGATAATATTCATAAAATTGTTGAGGCTAACAAAGCTTTTTCTCATTTTAGATTTTAAACATATTTTATTTATTTATGGTAAAAAAATTAAAATATACAAGAAATATAGGCATTGTAGCACATATTGATGCTGGTAAAACAACTACAACAGAACGGATTTTATTTTATACAGGTAAAACTCATAAAATTGGTGAAGTCCATGAAGGAACTGCTATAATGGATTGGATGGCTCAAGAACAAGAAAGAGGAATTACAATAACTTCTGCAGCAACACGTTGCGAATGGACATATTTTAATAATAAATATTATATCAATATAATTGATACACCTGGACATGTAGATTTTACAGTAGAAGTAGAACGTTCTCTTAGGGTATTAGATGGTATGGTAGTTTTATTTAGTGCAGTAGATGGTGTAGAACCTCAATCAGAAACTGTCTGGAGACAAGCTGATAAATATAAAATTCCTAGAATAGGTTTTGTAAATAAAATGGATCGTAGAGGATCAGATTTTTTTGATGTTTGTGATCAAGTAAAAAATATTTTGTACAGTAAAGCAGTTATTATGCAAATACCTATTGGTAATGAAATAGATTTTAAAGGTATAATAGATTTAATTTCAAATAAAGCTATTATTTGGAATGATAATGATCAAGGTGTAACATATACACAATGTGAAATACCTAATAATCTAAAAAATATTTCTATTAAATATAGAAAAAAATTAATAGAAGATATTGTAGAATATGATGATGTTTTAATAGAAAAATTTTTTAATAATCCTGATTCTATTTCAGAATATGAATTATATAAAACTTTACGTAAAGCTACAATAAATCTTAAAATAGTTCCTATGTTTTGTGGATCGTCTTTTAGAAATAAAGGTGTTCAAATATTAATAGATGCAATATGTCAATATTTACCATCTCCTATTGAGATAAAAAAAATTGTTGGTATAAATCCTATTACAAATAAACCAGAAGAACGTAAACATGATGATAATGAACCATTTTCAGCATTAGCATTTAAAATTTCTACTGATCAATTTGTTGGACGTTTAGCATTCATAAGAGTTTATTCTGGTTTATTAAATGCTGGTTCTTATGTATATAATACGCGTTCAAAAAATAAAGAACGTATATCACGTATATATCAAATGCATACTAATAAACAAATTCCTATAGAAAAAGTGGTAGCCGGTGATATTGGAGCTATAGTAGGTTTTAAAGATATTAAAACAGGAGATACTATTTGTGATGAAAAATATCCCATAATTTTAGAAAAAATATTGTTTCCTGACCCAGTAATAGGATTAGCAATTGAACCTAAATATAAAAAAGATCTTGATAAAATGAGTATTGCAATTTCAAAATTACTAGAAGAAGATCCTACTCTTCAAGTACGTATTGATAAATCAACAAGACAAACTATTATTTCAGGTATGGGAGAGTTACATTTAGAAATTATTATAGATCGTATGAAAAGGGAATTTGGAGTAGAAGTAAATCACGGAAAACCTCAAGTTGAATATAAAGAAACATTAACAATTCCAATTAAACATAGAGAAGTTTATAAAAAACAAACTGGAGGTAAAGGTAAATTTGCAGATATAATATTTATATTAAGTCCTGCTGATAAAAATAAAAATGGGTTAGAATTTATAAATAAAGTTAAAGGTGGAAATATTCCAAAAGAATTTATTCCTTCTATTGAAAAAGGTTTTATAGAATCAATGAAAAGTGGACCTTTAGCTGGTTATGAAATTGATGCAATGAAAATTACATTAATAGATGGTTCTTATCATCAAGTAGATTCTGATCAATTATCTTTTGAATTAGCAGCAAAATCTGGGTTTAGAGAATCATCAAAAAATACAAAATTTGTATTATTAGAACCTATTATGAAATTAGAAATAGTAACTCCTGAAGAAAATATGGGAGATATTGTAGGAGATTTGAATCGTAGAAGAGGTAATATACAAAATATAGATAGTCGTAATAAGACAAAAATTATTAAAACTATTGTACCATTATCAGAAATGTTTGGATATGTTACTACTTTACGTACGTTATCTTCTGGTAGAGCAATTTCAACAATGGAATTTTATAAATATGAAGTTGTACCATCTAATATAGCAGAAGAAATTATTTTAAAAACAAAAGATATATAAAATGAGTCAAAATATTAGAATAAAATTACAATCATATGATCATTTATTATTAGATAATTCTATGGAAAAAATTATTAAATCTGTTATTCCTACAGGTGTTATAATTAAAGGTCCTATACCTTTACCTACTGTTAAAAAAATTTATACTGTATTACGTTCACCACATGTTAATAAAAAATCTCGTGAACAATATGTTTTACCTAAACATAAGAGATTTTTGGAGATTTGTAATGCACGTTCTACTACTATTGATGCTTTGATGAAGTTAGAATTAGCTAGTGGAGTTGAAGTAAAAATTAAAGTTTAAATAATATGCTAGGAATAATAGGAAAATATATAGGTATGATTAGCTTATATGATATACATGGAATAAGTATTCCATGTAGTATTATAAAAGCTGGACCATGTACAATAACTCAAATTAAAACTATAGATAAAGATTCTTATTGTTCTATACAATTGGGTTTTGAACATAAAAATGAAAAAAATACTAATAAACCTTTAAAAGGACATTTTAAAAAAGCTAATACATTACCTCATAAAAAACTTGTAGAATTTACAGGATATTTTCCTAATCTTAAATTAGGAGATAATATAAAAGTAAATATTTTTCATGAAAATGAATTAATTAATATTACAGGTTTTTCTAAAGGAAAAGGATTTCAAGGTGTAGTAAAACGTCATGGATTTTCAGGTGTTGGTGAAAGTACTCATGGTCAACATAATCGTTTAAGAGCACCCGGATCTATTGGAGCTGGATCTGATCCTTCTCGTGTATTTAAAGGTACCTTAATGGCAGGTAGAACAGGTCATGAAAGAATTACTATTAAAAATATTAAATTAATTAAAATAGATATAGAAAAAGATTTATTAATTGTTAAAGGATCTGTACCTGGATATAAAAATTCGTATTTAATTATAAATAAAATAATAAATGGAAGTAAAAGTATTTAATATTAAAGGTGAACAAACGGATAATTTAAAATTAAATAATAATATATTTAATATAAATCCTCATTATCATTCTGTATATCTTGAAATTAAAAGATATTTAGCATCAAAACGTCAAGGAACTCATAAAACAAAAGAAAGAAGTGAATTATCAGGAAGTAGACGTAAACTACATCGTCAGAAAGGAACTGGAAGTTCAAGAAAAGGTGATATTAAAAATCCTTTATTTAGAGGTGGAGCAAGAGTTTTTGGACCTACTCCTAGAAAGTATAATTTTAAATTAAATAAATCTTTAAAAAAATTAGCTAAACGTTCTATTATAAGTAAAAAAATTCAGGATAATTCAATATTAATTTTAGAAGATTTTTCTTTAGAAGTTCCTAAAACTAAGAATTTTTTAGATAAATTAAAATATTTTGATTATTTATCAATAAATAAAAAAAATATTCTAATGGTTTTAGAAACGTATAACAAAAATTTATATTTAGCATCTCGTAATTTACCAAAATTTAAACTTATATCAATTAATGAATTAAATAGTTATGATCTTTTAAAAGCTTCATATATTATTTTGTTTAAGAGTTCTATAGAAAAACTTTCAAATTATTTGAATAAATGACAATTTTAATTAAACCTTTAAATAAAGTTGAAAAATATAATAAATCTTATGTTTTTATAGTTAATAATAGAGCAAATAAAATTCAAATTAAAAATGAAATAAAAAAATTTTATAATGTTCTAGTTAAAAATGTTAATACAATAATTTGTTATAAACAAAAAAAAAATAAATCTACTAAAAAAGGTTTTTTAAAGTCAAAAACATTTAAAAAAGCTATAATAACTCTTGAAAAAGGTAATTTTATAAATTTTAAAAAAAATACATAATAATGTCAATAAAAAAATTAAAACCAATAACGTCAAGTCAAAGATTTAGAGTTGTTAATAATTATGAAGAAATTTCTACTACTAATAAAAAAAATATTAAATATTTAAGTAGAGGAAAAAATAAATCAGGTGGAAGAAATAATTATGGAAAAATTACTATGCGTTATATTGGAGGAGGACATAAAAAAAAATATAGAATTATTGATTTTAAAAGAAATAAATTCAATATACCAGCTATTGTAAAATCTATTGAATATGATCCTAATAGATCATCTTTTATATCTTTGTTATTTTATGCTGATGGTGAAAAACGATATATTATATCTCCAAATGGTATTAAAATAGGTCAAAAAATTTTTTCAGGTAAAAATATTTCTACAGATATTGGCAATGCATTATATTTAAATGACATTCCTTTAGGCACTATTATTTCGTGTGTAGAAATAAAACCTGGTAAAGGAGCAACACTAGCTCGTAGTGCTGGTTCTTATGCACAATTGCTTTCTAAAGATGGTAAATATGTGATAGTTAAATTACCTTCCGGTAAAAATCAAATGATATTGAATAATTGTATAGCTACTATAGGTTCTGTATCTAATGTTGATCATCAATTAGAAATATCAGGAAAAGCTGGAAGAAATAGATGGTTAGGAATAAGACCACGTACTAGAGGTGTAGCAATGAATCCAGTAGATCATCCTATGGGTGGTGGAGAGGGAAAATCTTCTGGAGGTCATCCTAGAAATAGAAAAGGTATACCTTCAAAAGGATTTAAAACACGTAAAACATTATCTAAATCAAAAAAAATAAAATAATATGGCACGTTCATTAAAAAAAGGTCCATATGTATCTTATACATTGTTAAAAAAGGTAATTAATAATAAAAAAATAAATAAAAAAATAGTTATAAAAACGTGGTCAAGATCATCAATGATAATTCCTGAATTTGTAGGTCAAACTTTTGCAGTTCATAATGGAAAACAACATATTCCAGTATACATTACTGAAAATATGGTTGGACACAAATTAGGAGAATTTGTTTATACTAGGATATTTAGAGGTCACGCCGGTAATAAAACAAAAACAGGTAATAAAAAAATAACAAAATAATTTTATGGGGTCAATAAAAAAGATAATGGCTCTGAATAATATTAAATCTCAAAAAAAAATAGTATTTGCTTTTTTACGAAATGTTCCAATATCTCCACGTAAAATGAGATTAATGACAAATAATATTCGTAATATTAGTGTGAATAAGGCATTAAATATTTTAAATAATAACAAAAAAAAATCATCAATTTTTTTAAAAAAACTTTTATTATCAGCATTATCAAATTGGAAATTAAAAAATAAAAATATAGAAAATCTAGATAAACCTTTATATATAAGAGAAATTATTGTTAATAAAGCTCATACTTTAAAAAGATTACGAATAGTTTCTAAAGGTAGAGCTAATCAAATTAAAAAAACATTTAATAATGTTAAAATTATAATAAATAATTAAATAATGGGACAAAAAACAAATCCAATTGCTAATAGATTAGGTATTATTTTATCATGGAAATCTAGTTGGTGTGGTGATTTTTTAGAAAGAATTACTGAAGATTTCAAAATAAGACATTATATTGAAAAACGTATTCCCAAATATATTGTATCACGCATATTTATAGAACGTACTTTAAAATTTATTACTATAACTATATATACTTCTCGTCCAGCTATTATTATTGGAAAGGCTGGAAATGAGGTAGATAAATTAAAAAATGAATTAAGTAAAATTACTACAAAAGAAATGCAAATTAATGTATTGGACATTAAACGTCCTGAACTTGATGCGTCTTTAGTAGCTAAAAATTTAGCTCGTTATATTGAAAATAGATTTTCTTATAAAAGAATTATTAAACAGGCTATTATATCGGCTATGCGTCTTAGTGCAGAAGGTATAAAAATACAAGTGTCAGGTAGATTAAATGGAGGAGAAATGGCGCGTACTGAATCTTATAAAGATGGTAGCATTTCTTTATCTACTTTTCGTGTTAATATTGATTATGCAATGGTTGAAGCACATACTATTTATGGAAGAATAGGTATTAAAGTCTGGATAAATAAAGGAGAAATTTATAATAAAAAAGAATTTTTAATAGAAAGAATTTTTAATATTAGGAAAATATCATAATATATGTTACAACCTAAACGAACAAAATATAATAAACAACAAAAACAACCTGTAAAAGGGAATTCTACAAAAGGTACTAGACTTTCATATGGTGAATATGGTATTAAAACTCTAGAATCATCATGGATTACTGCTCGTCAAATAGAGGCAGCACGTATAGCAGCTACTCGTTATATGAAACGAGAAGGACAATTATGGATAAAAATATTTCCTGATAAACCTATTACAAAAAAACCTCAAGAAGTCCGTATGGGAAAAGGAAAAGGTAATGTAGATCATTGGGTAGCAAATACTAAACGTGGACGTATTTTATTTGAAATTAGTGGAGTTAGTATTTCTATTGCTAAGGAAGCTTTAAGATTAGCATCACATAAATTACCTGTTAAAACTAAATTTATTATTTCCAATCATTTAATTAATAATGAAAATTAATGAGTTAAAAAATTTATCAATTGAAGAACTTAAGCATCAATTAAAAATGAAACAAGATAATTATCAAAAATTAAAATTTGATAATGCAATTTCAAAATTAAAAAATCCTCTTATAATTAATAATTTTAGAAAAGATATAGCTCGTATTAAGACAATAATTAAAAGTTTTAAAATATGACTATACAAAGAAATTTTAGAAAAAAAAGAACTGGATTAGTAATAAGTACTAAAATGAATAAAACTATAGTAGTTTTAGAAACTAAACGCGTAAATCATCCACGTTATGGAAAAAGTGTAATTAAATATAAAAAATATATGGTACATGATGAAAAAAATGTTTCTAATAAAGGAGATAATGTAATTATTATGGAAACTCGTCCTTTAAGTAAATACAAACGTTGGAGATTAATAAAAAAAATTTAAATATGTTACAACAAGAATCAATACTTAAAGTAGCTGATAATACTGGTGCAAAAGAAGTATTGCTAATACGTGTATTGGGAGGAACTAGAAAAAAATATGGATATGTTGGAGATTCTATTATAGTTTCTGTAAAAGAAGCTATTCCTAGATCAAATATTAAAAAAGGACAAATATCTAGAGCCGTTATTATTAGAACAAAATATAAAACACGTCGTAAAGATGGCTCATATATCTCATTTGACGATAATGCGTGTGTATTACTTTCTACTTCAAAAGAAATAATAGGAACTAGGGTATTTGGTCCAGTAGCAAGAGAATTACGAGATAAAGAATATATGAAAGTTATATCATTGGCTATGGAGGTATTATAAAATATAATAATATGTTAAAATTTAAAGTTGGAGATAAAGTTATTATTTTAGCTGGAAATTATAAATCACGTACAGGTATTATTATTAATATTTTAAAAAATAAAAATAAAGTAATTGTTAGTGGTATAAATTTAATAAAAAAACATATTAAATATAATCAAAAACAAGGTAAAATTATAAATATAGAAGCACCTATTCATATTTCTAATATATCTATTATTGATAATGATAGTGGAAATCCGACACGTATAGGTTTTCAAATAAATAATAATAATAAAATTCGTATAATGAAAAAAAATGGTAAAATATATGAAAATATATAATAAAAATGTTTTATTTACCTAGACCTCAAATTTTATATAAAAACAAAATAATTCCTATTCTTATTAAAGAATTTGGGTATAAATCAATTATGGAGGTACCTAAAATGAAAAAAATAGTTATTAGTCAAGGAATTGGTGAGGCTATTAATGATAAAAAAATTATTAATAATGCAATAGAAGAAATTTCTATTATTACTGGACAAAAAGCTGTACCTTGTTTATCAAAACGTGATGAATCAGGTTTTAAATTACGTAAAGGAATGTTTGTAGGATGTAAAGTTACTTTACGTAGACAAAAAATGTATGAATTTCTGGATAGATTAATTACTATAGCTTTACCTAGAGTTAGAGATTTTAACGGGATTAAAAATAATAGTTTTGATGGAAAAGGTAATTATAATTTAGGAATTATTGAACAAATAATATTTCCTGAAATAAATATTGATAAAACAAAAAAAATTTTAGGAATGAATATTGCTTTTGTAACATCTGCTAAAACAGATAAAGAAGCTTTATCTTTATTAAAATATTTTGGAATACCTTTTAAAAAAAAATAAAAAAATGGCTAAAGAATCAGTAAAAGCTAGACAAAGAAAACGTGAAAAAATAGTATTAAAATATAAAAAAAAACGTTTACTTTTAAAAAATGCTAAAGATTATAATTCATTACAAAAATTACCAAAAAATGCATCTCCTGTAAGATTATGTAATAGATGTAATATTACAGGAAGGAAAAGAGGTTATATACGTGATTTTGGTATATCTCGTATAGAATTTAGACGTCTTGCTTCTGAAGGTTTAATACCCGGAATAAGAAAAGCAAGTTGGTAAATTAACATAACAAAAAATTAAAAAAATGAATATAGATACTATAGCTGATTATTTAACACGTATTCGTAATGCATTACATGCATGTCATAAAATAGTAAAAATTCCATATTCTAATATAAAAAATGAAATTACTAAAATTCTTTTAGATCAAGGATATATTTTAAATTTTAAATGTGAAAATGATAATTTTAAAAAAAATATTATAATAGCATTAAAATACCATAAAAATTATCCAGTAATAAAATATATTAAACGTATTAGTAAACCTGGATTAAGAAAATATTGTAGTTCAAAAAAAATTCCTCGTGTATTAAATGGTTTAGGAATAGCAATAATTTCTACATCTAAAGGTTTAATGATTTGTAAAAAAGCTAAAGAAAAAAATATAGGAGGAGAAATATTGTGTTATATTTATTAATAAAATAAAATAATGTCTAGAATAGGTAAAATTCCTATATTGATACCTAAAGAAGTTATTCTAAAAATAGAAAATGAAAAAATTATAATAAAAGGTCCATTAGGAGAATTATATCAATCATTTTCAAATAAAAATATTGAAATAGTAAATAAAAATAATTATTTATTTATAAATAATAAAGCTTTAAATGAAAAAAATGGACGATCTATGCATGGATTATATAGAGTACTAATTAATAATATGATAATTGGTGTTACTAAAGGTTTTAAAAAAATATTAGAAATAGTTGGAATAGGATATAAAGCTTCTAATAAAGGACAGTTTTTAGAATTAAGTTTAGGTTATTCTCATAATATTATGATTAAATGTCCTGATGAAATTAAAATAGATACTAAAAATGAAAAAGGAAAAAATCCATTAATCATTTTATCATCTTATGACAAGCAACTGTTGGGAATAGTTGCGGATAAAATTCGTTCTTTTAGAAAACCCGAACCTTATAAAGGTAAAGGTATCAGATATTTAGGAGAAAATATTATAAGAAAAACTGGTAAATCAGCTTAAAAAATTATTAATGTTGAAAATAAATAGAAGATTAAAAATAAAATATAGAATTAGAAAAAAAATATTTGGAACATCACAAATTCCTAGATTATCTGTTTTTAGGAGTAATAAAGAAATTTATGCACAAATTATTGATGATTCTAAAAGAATTACATTAGTATCATCGTCTTCTTTAAATAAGAAAGATGATGATAATAAATCAAAATTATTTATTGCTACTGAAGTAGGTAAACGTTTAGGTCTTAAAGCTAAAAATATAGGACTTAAAAAAGTAGTTTTTGATAGAAATGGATATTTATATCATGGTAGAATTAAAAATTTAGCTGAAGGTGTTAAAAAATATTTAAAATTATAAATAAATTTTTTAATGTTTAAACAAAAAAAAATAAGAATAGCTAATATTGAATTAAAAGAACGTTTACTAACAGTAGAAAGAGTTTGTCAAGTTACTAAAGGTAGACGTTATTTTAGTTTTAGTGTTATTGTTATTAAAGGAAATCAAAATGGAATAATTGGTTATGGTTTAGGAAAATCTTTTGATATATCTGATGCTATTCATAAAGCAGGTGAACAAGCTACTAAAAATTTAGTAAAAATATCAATATATAAAGGAACAATACCTCATGAACAAAGTGCTAAGTTTGGAGGATCTAAAATATTTATACGTCCCGCTTCTGAAGGTACTGGAATAATTGCATGTAGTGCTATGCGTGCTGTTTTAGAAATGGCAGGTATATCTAATGTATTATCTAAATCTAAAGGATCATCTAATCATCATAATGTTGTAAAAGCTACAATTAAAGCATTAATAAATCTTAGGAATGCAAATATAATTGCTAAAGAAAGAGGTATTCATATTAAAAAAGTTTTTAATGGATAAAAAAATATATATAAAACAAATAAAAAGTATTATTAATAAACCTAAAAGACAAAAATTAACTATATATGCTTTAGGTCTTAAAAAAATTAATCATACAGTATTACATACAATAAATCCTCAAATATTGGGTATGATTAAAAAAGTAAAACATTTATTATATATTTCTAATATAACTAAAAGTGAAATTAAATAATTTAAAGCCAGCACCAGGTTCTGTAAAAATTAATAAACGTTTAGGTAGAGGTCAAGGATCAGGTAGAGGTGGAACATGTATAAGAGGACATAAAGGAGCTAAATCTCGTTCAGGATTTAGTAAAAAAATTGGTTTTGAAGGAGGACAAATGCCTTTACAAAGACGTGTTCCTAAAGTAGGTTTTAAACCATTTAACAAAAAAAAATATGCACTATTTAATTTAGATGATTTGCAAATTTTATTTGACAAAGGAATTATTAAAAATAATATCATAAATAAAAATATTTTAGTAGCTAATGGTTTTATAAAACAAAATGAATTAATTAAAATTTTAGGTAGGGGTAAATTAAAAGTTAATTTAAATATAACAGCTAATAAATTTAGCAAAAAAGCTGTTAAATTAATTAAACAAGTAGGTGGAGAAATTATAAAAATATGAAATATTTTTTTTATTCAACTATAAAAAATATATATAATATTAGTGAATTACGTAAGAGAATAGGTATAACCATATTATTATTAATAATATATCGTTTTGGTTCTTATATTCCATTACCAGGAATAAATCCTAATGGCGTTACTGCTTTAGGAGCTGCTTTAGGAGCTGGAGGAGGAGCTTTAGGAGCGGGAGGAGCTTTAGGATCGGGAGGAGGAGCTTTAGGAGCTGGAGCTAAAGGAATTATGCAAATATTATCTTATTTTACAGGAGGAGCTTTTAATCGTATATCTGTTTTAGCTTTAAGTGTAATGCCTTATATATCAGCTTCTATTATTGTACAATTAATAAGTTTTGCATTTCCTTTTTTAAAAAAAATACAAAAAGAGGGTGAAAGTGGTAATAGAAAAATGAATTATATTATAAAATGGGTTACTATATTAGTGTGTTTAATTCAAGCTACTGCATATATAACAGCATTGACAACACATTTTTTACCTTTATATACACATGATATTAGTAATAAATTATTATTTTTATTTATATCTGTAATAATATTAACTACAGGAACTTTATTTACTGTTTGGTTAGGAGATAAAATTACTCATAAAGGAATAGGTAATGGAATATCATTAATTATTATGACTGGTATTATATCACGTTTTCCTATTTATGTAATTTATGAAATTTACAATAGAAGTTATGGATTTTTATTAATTGAATTTTTATTGTGGATATTAGTAATAGTTTTTTGTATTATTGTAATTCAAGCAGTAAGAAAAATACCAATACGATATGTAAATAGTTATTCTTCTTCTTCTAAAATATTTCAACATATTCCTATTAAAGTAACAACAGCTGGAGTAATGCCTATTATATTTTCACAATCTATTTTGTTATTTTTTATGACTATATCAACATATATTAAAAATGAAAAAATTAAATATATATTTAATAATATATATGGTTTTTGGTATAATTTAATATTTGTTATATTGATTATAATATTGACATTTTTTTATACTGCTCTTACTATATCTGTGATCCAAATATCTGATGATTTAAAACGAAATGGTGGTTATATACCTAATATAAAACCTGGAAAAAATACAATTAATTATTTGGATAATATTTTATATAAAATAACTATTACAGGAGCTATATTATTATCTATAATAGCAATATTACCTTCATTAGTAATTAAAATAGGTATAACAAAAAATATTGCTTTATTTTATGGAGGAACTTCATTACTTATTATAATAGGTGTAATATTAGATACAATTCAACAAATTAATATTTATTTATTAAATTATAAATATGATCATTTTAAGATTCAACAAATTATTAAATAATATTTATTATTATTTATTTATTAATAATTAATTTTAAATATGATCATTTTATAAATTATGGCCAAGCAAGAAAATATAGAAATTGATGGTATTATTGTTGAAGCATTGCCAAATGCTACATTTCGTGTAAAATTAAATAATGGATCTTTTATACTAGCTCATATATCTGGAAAAATGAGATTGCATTATATTAAATTATTACAAGGTGATAAAATTAAATTAGAAATGTCTCCTTATGATTTGAATAGAGCTAGAATTATATTTAGATATAAAAATACTTATGAAAGTAAGAACATCAATAAAAAAAAGAAGTGCTAATTGTAAATTAGTTAAACGTAAAGGACGTCTTTATATTATAAATAAAAAAAATCCTAGATTTAAACAAAAACAAGGTTAAAAAAAATGGCTAGAATATCAGGTCTAGATTTATCTAAAAATAAAAGAGGTATAATAGCTCTTACAGAAATTTATGGTATAGGTAAAAGTACAGCTACAAAAATTTTAAATATAAATAATATTGATAAAAATATTAAAGTAAAATATTGGACAAATGAACAAATTAATAATATTAGAGAATATATATCAAATACATTGAAAGTAGAAGGTGAATTACGTTCTGAAATTCAATTAAATATCAAACGTTTAATAGATATTGGGTGTTATAGAGGTATACGTCATAGAATTGGATTACCTGTTAGAGGACAAAAAACAAAAAATAATTGTAGGACTAGAAAAGGTAAAAGAAAAACTGTAGCTAATAAGAAAAAAGTTACTAAATAATAAATTTTAAAATAAATGGTTAAATCAAAATCATATAAAACAAAAAAAAGAAAAGTTATAGTTGAAGCTAAAGGAGAGGCTCATATAAGTTCAACGTTTAATAATATTATTATTACATTAACTAATACTAAAGGAGAAGTTATAGCTTGGTCATCAGCCGGTAAAATGGGATTTAAAGGTTCTAAAAAAAATACACCTTATGCTGCTCAAATGGCATCAGAAGATGCTGCTAAAGCAGCATTAAATGCTGGATTAAAAAAAGTAGATGTTATTGTTAAAGGACCTGGAGCTGGTAGAGATTCCGCTATACGTACATTAAATAATATGGGAATACAAATTAATATAATAAAAGATGTAACACCATTACCTCATAATGGTTGTAGACCACCTAAAAGAAGAAGAGTTTAATATGGCAAAATATTTAGGACCTAAAGGTAAAATAGAACGTAGATTTGGAGAACCAATATTTGGAACTAAAATACTTAAACGTAGAAAATATCAACATGGACATGTACAGAGTCATCGTAAAAAAAGTAAAAAAAGTAAAAAAAGTAAAAAACGTTCTGAATATGCTATTCAATTATTTGAAAAACAAAAAGCGAAATATACTTATGGGATATTAGAACGTCAATTTTTAAATTTATTTAAGAAAGCATCAAAAAAAAAGGGAATTACTGGAGAATTACTTCTTCAAATGTGTGAATCTCGTTTGGATAATATTGTATATAGATTGAATATTGCACGTTCTAGATCTGAAGCTCGTCAAATAGTTTCCCATCGTCATATTACAGTAAATAATAAAATTATTAATATACCTTCTTATTTATTAAAACCTGGTGATATAATAGGTATTAATAAGTCTAAAAATCATAATGTAATTAAACAACATTTAAATAAAATAAAATTATTAATAGATTGGCTAACATGGAATGATGAACAAATGATAGGAACTTTTAAAACTATACCTAATAGATCACAAATTCCAGAAAACATAAAAGAAAATTTAATAGTTGAATTATATTCTAAATAAAACAATATGGAAATTATTAATTTTGTAAAACCTGAAAAATATATAATGTTGGAGTCTACAAATTTTAATGGAATTTTTCAATTGAAACCTTTAGAACCTGGTTTTGGTTGTACTATAGGTAACGCTATGAGACGTGTATTATTATCTTCTTTAGAAGGTTATGCTATTACTTCAATTAAAATTGAAGGTATAACGCATGAATTTAATACTATAAAAGGAGTATTAGAAGATGTTACTGAAATTATTCTTAATCTTAAACAGATTAGATTTAAAAAAGAAAAAATTGATCTTGATAAAGAAATTGTTACAGTATCTATAACAGATAAAGAACAAATTATAGCTGGAGATTTTAATAAATTTATTTCAGGATTTAAAATAATTAATACAAATTTAGTAATTTGTAATATGGATAAATCAGTAAATTTTAATATAACCTTTTATATTGAAAAGGGTAGGGGATATGTACCATCTGAACAAAATAGAAAAGATATAATTGGTACTCTAGCAATAGATTCTATATTTACACCTATAATAAACGTTAAATATACAATTGAAAATTGTAGAGTTTGCAAAAAAACTGACTTTGAAAATCTTTTATTATATATTAAAACAGATGGTACTATACATCCAAAAGATGCTTTAAATAAAGCTTCAAAAATATTGATAGATCATTTTTTACTTTTATCTAATGATAAAAATTATCATTTAAATTTATCATCAAAATCTGAAATTAATGAGTTAATAAAAAATAATGATAAATTAAATAATGAATTTCTACGTATTAAAAAATTGTTAAAATCAAAATTTACTGATACAGATAAGCTATCTAGACGTACATTAAATTGTTTACATTCAGCTGAAATAGAAACTTGGGCTGATGTAGTATCTCATGATAAAAATTATATTTTAAGAGTTAGAAATTTTGGAAAAAAATGTTTATCTGAATTGGAAGAAGAAATGAATAATAATGAATTATATTTTGGAATGGACATATCAAAATATGAACTCTAAATATTATGAGACACGGAAAAAAAATAAATCATTTAGGTAGGAAATATTCTCATCGTAAACTTATGCTTTCTAATATGGCTATATCATTAATAAAATATAAAAGAATTAATACTACTTTATCTAAAGCAAAAGCATTAAAAAAATATATAGAACCACTTATAACTAAAAGCAAAAAAAATGATCTTAATACAATACGTATAGTTTTTAAACAATTGCAAAATAAAAAAATTGTGTCAGACTTGTTTAAAGTAATTTCTAATAAAGTAAAAGATCGTTTAGGTGGATATATTAGAATAATAAAAACTGTTTATCGTTTAGGAGATAGAGCAGATATGGCTATGATTGAATTAGTTGATTTTAATAAAACATATAAAAAATAAAAAGAGGCAAGTCATATGCCACACATCGCTATAACTACCTTACCTTTGCTGTGTTCCCACCCTGGAGGGATTTAGCATTAGCTGATTGTGCCAAAAAACTTACCTCTATTCTATCACAAATATAGAAAAATATTATTAATAATGAAAATTACAATAATAGGAGAAACTTACCTCTATTCTATCACAAATATAGAAAAATATTATTAATAATGAAAATTACAATAATAGGAGCAGGTAATGTAGGAGCTACATCTGCTGAGATTTTATTTAAAAAAAATGTTGTAAAAGAAATAATTTTATTAGATGTAAAAAAAAATCTTGCTGAAGGAAAAGCAATAGATATTTCGCAAACTGCTCCTATAAATGGATCTTATAGTAAGATTATTGGCGTAACTAATGATTACTCTAAAACAGAAAATTCTAAAGTAATAGTAATAACTTCAGGTATTACTAGAAAATATAATATGAGTCGTGATGATTTAATCAATATAAATGCTAATATTGTAAAATCAGTAATTAAAAAATCTATAGAATATTCTCCTGATACAATATTTATTGTTGTATCTAATCCGCTTGATGTAATGACATATGTTGCTTTTATTTCATCTAAAATAAATGCTTCTCGTGTATTCGGAATGGCTGGAATTTTAGATAAAGCTCGTTATTGTACTTTTTTAGCAACGGAATTAAATTGTTATCCTCAAGATATTCAAACTTTATTATTAGGAAGTCATGGAGATACTATGGTACCTTTACCTCGTTATACTACTGTATCTGGTATTCCCATAATAGAATTAATTGATAAGTCAAAAATTGATTCTATTATAGAACGTACTAAAAAAGGTGGTCTAGAAATTGTTAATATGTTAGGTACTTCTGCTTGGTATGCTCCAGGTGCTGCTGTTGCTCAAATGGTAGAATCAATTATTAAAGATTCTAAACGGATATTTCCTTGTAGTGCTTGGTTACAAGGAGAATATGGTTTAAAAAATATATATTTAGGTGTTCCTGTAATTTTAGGAAAAAATGGTATAGAGAAAATTTTAGAATTAAAATTAAATAATGAAGAAATGAATTTTTTGAAAAAATCAGCTGAACATATAACAAATATGATAAAAGTAATAGATAAATCTGAATAATTTTTTTTGAATTGCTTTTTATTTTGTATATTCATAATATTATCAATTTTATGAAAAATATTACTTCTAAAACTTATCTCAAATGGTTTAAGGATATGTGTTTATGGAGACGATTTGAAGATAAATGTCGTTACTTATATTTTAAACAAAAAATTAGAGGATTTTTACATTTATATAATGGACAAGAAGCTATTGCAGCAGGAGTTACTCATGCAATTGATCTTAACAAAGATATAGTAATTACAGCTTATAGGTGTCATATACTTGCAATTGCTATGGGTGTTGATCCTAAAATTGTTATGGCAGAACTTTATGGAAAAATTACTGGTACTTCTAAAGGAATTGGTGGATCTATGCATATTTTTAGTAAAAAAAATCGTTTTTATGGAGGTTATGGTATTGTAGGAGGACAGATACCTATAGGAGCAGGTATAGCATTTGCAGATAAATATTTTGGTCGTAATTCGGTAACGTTAACTTTTATTGGAGATGGAGCAGTTAATCAAGGATCTTTGCATGAAACTTTTAATATTGCTATGAATTGGAAACTACCAGTTATATTTATATGTGAAAATAATAAATATGCAATGGGCACTTCAGTTGAAAGAAGTACATATATAAAAAAAATTTATAAAATTGGATTAGCATATAATATGCCATCTCTAGAAATAGATGGAATGGATCCTGCTAAAATAGCATCCGCTACTTATGAAGCAGTTGAAAAGGCTAGAAAAGGAGATGGTCCTACATTTTTAGAGATGCGTACTTATAGATATAGGGGACATTCAGTTTCAGATGCAGAAAATTACAGAACTAAAGATGAAATACTTAAATATCAAGAAAAAGATCCTATTTTAAAAATAAAAAATATGATTTTAACTAATAAATGGTATACAGAAAAAGATATTAAAGAGATTGAATATCAAATTAATATAAAAATTGATCAATGTGTTAATTTTGCTGAAAAATCTGATTTTCCTTATATTGATACAATGTATAATACAGTTTATTATCAAAAGGATTATCCTTTTGTGGATAAAATAATAAATAAATAATATGGCAGAAGTAGTATCAATGCCCCGTTTAAGTGATACAATGAATGAGGGTAAAGTAATTAAATGGTATAAAAAAGTAGGTGATAAAGTTTTCGAAGGTGATATTTTAGCTGAAATAGAAACTGATAAAGCTACTCAAGATTTTGAAATTGACATTAATGGTATATTACTTTATATAGGTGTACCTGAAGGAAAAAGTGCAAAAGTTAATGATATATTAGCTATAATTGGAGAATCTAATGAAGACATAAGTAATTTAATTACTAAAAATAAAGATTTAGATGAAAATAAAGATTTAGATGAAAATAAAGATTTAGATGAAAATAAAGATTTAGATGAAAATAAAGATTTAGATGAAAATAAAGATTTAGATGAAAATAAAGATTTAGATGAAAATGAAGATTTAGATGAAGATGAAGATTTAGATGAAGATTTAGATGAAGATGAATATGAAGATGAAGATTTAGATGAAGATGAATATGAAGATGAAGATGAGAATAAAAAAATTTTAGCTTCACCATTAGCTAAAAAATTAGCTATAGAAAAAAATATATCTTTACATAATATTGTTGGAAGTGGTATTAATAATCGTATTGTAAAACGTGATATTGAAAAACATATTGTAAAACAACGTGAAAAACAACGTGAAAAACAACATAATAAAAAAATCATTCCGCATTCTTATATGCGTAAGATTATTGCAATACGTTTAACTGAATCTAAATTTACTGCTCCTCATTATTATTTAATGAGGGAAATTAATATGGATAATCTTATAAAATTAAGAATTGAAATTAATAAGAAATTTTCTGAGGATAAAAAAATATCTATAAATGATATGATTATTAAAGCTTCTGCTATTGCATTACGTGAAAATCCAAAAATTAATACTTCATGGACAGATTCTTCAATAATTTATCATTCTGATATTAATATAGGTGTAGCAGTTGCAATAAAAGATGGTTTAATAGTTCCTGTTATTTCAAAAGTTGATCAAAAATCATTACGTAAAATATCTTATGAAATAAAAGATAAAGTTAATCGGATTAATTTAAATAAAATATATCCTAATGAAATATGTGGTAGTACATTTACTGTTTCTAATTTGGGAATGTTTGGAATAGAATTTTTTACTTCGATTATAAATAAACCTAATTCTTGTATTTTTTCTATAGGTTCTATTTTAGAAAAACCTATTGTTAAAGAAGGAAATATCGTAATAGGTAAAACCATGAAAGTAACTCTAGCTTGTGATCAT
The DNA here is from genome assembly GCA_029851085.1 of Candidatus Bostrichicola ureolyticus. GTDB lineage: Bacteria > Bacteroidota > Bacteroidia > Flavobacteriales > Blattabacteriaceae > Bostrichidicola > Bostrichidicola ureolyticus_A. The sequence continues at coordinate 294,662 of CP100318.1, forward strand.
CGTATTGTAGATGGTGTGGTAGGTAGTACTTTTTTACAAACTTTTAAAGATATAATTGAAAATCCTATACTAATATTAATATAATGAAAACGTATCCATATCCTATTGTATAGAGTTTATTTCTTTTCAAATGTTTAAATATATGTTTATATGTAAAAAAATTTTAATTATGTGATATGCATAAAAAAATTATAAAATTGCGAAAAGAAATTTCGAAACATAATTATAAATATTATATATCTAATAATCCTGAAATATCAGATTATGAATTTGATATGAAATTAAAAGAATTAGAGAAACTTGAAAATGAATATAATGATTTAACTTATACTACTAAAAAAATTGGTGAAGATGTTATTAAATGTTTTCCTATTGTAAATCATCGTTATCCAATGTATTCATTAAATAATGTTTATAGTAAACAAGAGGTAATTGATTGGGAAACACGTATAAAAAAACATTTAAAATCTTCATTAGAATATGTATGTGAATTAAAATATGATGGAATATCTATAAGTTTACATTATGAAAATGGATATTTAATTAGTGCTTTAACTCGTGGAGATGGTATTCATGGAAATGAAATAATTGATAATATACGGATTATAAATTCAATTCCATTAAAACTAAAAGGTAATTATCCTTATGATATTGAGGTTCGTGCTGAAATTATTCTACCTTTAATAGAATTTAAAAAAATTAATCAAGAACGTATAAAAAAAGGAAAGAAACCTTATGTTAATCCTCGTAATACAGTTAATGGTTTATTAAAACAAAAAAATAAAAATTATTTAGAATGTTTGGAATGTTTTGTTTATTCTATTATTAGTAATAATAATTATAATAATCAATATTATAATTTAATGTATGCACGTGAGTGGGGATTTAAAGTTCCTGAAAGTGTTAATATTTGTAAATCAATTACAAGTATTTTTAATTATATTGAATATTGGAATTTTGCTAGATATAATTTACAATATAATATTGATGGAATTGTTATAAAGGTTAATAATTATCATCAACAAGCAATATTAGGTTATACCTCTAAATATCCACGTTGGGCTATTGCTTATAAATTCAAATCACAAAGAGTAATAACGCAAATTTTAAATGTTACTTTTGAAGTAGGACGTACTGGAGTAGTTACTCCTGTGGCAGAACTTAAACCTATTTTTTTTGATGGAACAACTGTTAAACGAGCTTCATTATATAATGAAGATATTATAAATAAATTAGATATTTATAAGTCTGATTTTGTTATTATAGAAAAAGGTGGAAATATTATTCCTAAAATAATAGGCGTTGATTTTACTAAACGTACTACTAATAATAAGATTAAATTTATAAATATATGTCCTGATTGTAATACATTTTTAATTAAAAAAAATAATATATATTACTGTCCTAATGAAATTGGTTGTTATTCACAAATAATAGAAAAAATAAATCATTTTGTTAGTAGAAAAGCTATGAATATTTACAATATAGGTAGTAATACTATTAAACAGTTATTTAACGCTAAATTATTACATACAATTGCAGATTTATATACTTTAAAAGTAAAGGATATAATGAATATAATGCATATATCAGAAAATAATGCACAAAATATTATAGAAGAAATAGAAAAATCGAAAAAAAATCCTTTTTATAAAGTTTTATATGCATTATGTATTCCTAATGTTGGAGAATATATAGCTAAAAAACTCACACATATATTTTTTAATATTGATGAATTAATATTTGCTGATTACGATAAATTAAAAAATATTAACAATATAGGAAATAAAATTATTTTTTCTTTAAAAGAATATTTTTCAAAAGATTATAACATATTAATTATTAATAAACTTAAAAAAAATGGTATAAAATTAAAAAAAAATGATATTTGATATTATTTATTTAGATAAATATTATGATACGTTTAAAGAACATACAATTACTTCTAGAATATTTAGACATTCTGAATTATTAATACAATTAGAAAAATATAATAATAAATGTATTATTGATTTAATAGGACATTCTATAGAAAAAAGAGAAATTTATAAAATCCAATTGGGTGAAGGAACAAAAAAAATAATGATATGGTCTCAAATGCATGGAAATGAAACTACAGGTACCATAGCTATGTTTGATGTTTTACGTTATCTTAACGAGGATAACCCATTTACTAACTTTTTAAAAAAAAAGTTGAATATTTCATATATTCCAATACTTAATCCTGATGGATCAGAAATATTTAAACGTAATAATGCAATAGATATTGATTTAAATAGAGATGCAATAGCTTTAAAGTCTCCTGAAATTAATATATTATTTAATAATATTAAATCTTTAACTCCTGATATTCTTTTTAATTTACATGATCAAAAAAGCATATATAATGTAGGTGATACACATAATCCGGCAGTATTATCTTTTTTAGCTCCTTCTGAGGATAAAAAACGTGCTATAACAGATTATAGAAAAAAAACTATGAATATAATAAATTTTATTGAAAAAAACCTTAAAATTATTTTGCCAGGTATGATAGGTAGATATTATGATAAATTTTATCCTACAGCTACAGGAGATAATCTTCAAAGAATGGGATATCCATGTGTATTATTTGAGGCTGGATATTATTTAAATGATTTGAAAAAAATTAAAGTTAGAAAATATAATGCACTTGCAATTTTATCCGGTTTGTTTTATTTAGCTAATGAAGAAAATATTGAACAAGATTATAGATATTATTTTTCTATTCCAGAAAATAGCAAAAATATTATTGATTTAATTTATAAAAATGTAAAAATTAGAAAAAAAGGAATGGAATTTTATGTAGATATTGGTATTATGTATGAAGAAAAATATAATATTTACACAAATACTATTGAATTTATTCCTAAAATAATTGAAATAGGTGATCTAAATCATTATTTTTATAGAAATGAGGTAAAAGCTTATGGAAAAAATTATATTGGAAAATATGGTAAAACTTATCCTAACATAGGTGAATGTGCTAATTTCAAACTTATTTAATAATTTTACTCATTACTAACTGTCAATTTTTTTCTATTTTTTTTTCGTCTACGTGCTAAAATTTTCCTTCCATTATTATTGCTAATACGTTTAATATATCCGTGTTTATTTACTCTTTTTCTTTTTGATGGTTGATATGTTCTTTTCATTTTTTAAAATTGTATAATACTTTTTATTAAAGCTATTTTATTTTGATTTTCTATTTTAATAATAAAAGTTTTTCCAGATTTATTTTCTTTATATAAAATATAATATATGGGAAAAGGTTTTCTTCTAATTTTACTTTTATTAAAATCAACTTTACCATTTATTAAAAGTTTTTTAATATATTCTATATTATAGATAGAACATGTATCACAATTATTATCAAATAATAATTGTTTTCGTATTATATTACATAATACTCTGTAATTAGGCAAATAACATGAATATAAATTCATTCTATTGCATAGAATTATACCTAATAAAATTCCAACTAAAAAATATATAAAACGTTGATAAAAATTCATATAAATTTTATTTTACGAATAATTCCATTTTTGTTTATTATTACTTTATGATAATTAATAGGTAATATATGTTCATATTTATCAGGCCATTCAATTAAACAAATATTTTTAGAATAAAAATATTCTTCATATCCTAAATCATATATTTCATATTCGTTTTCTATTCTATAGAAATCAAAATGATAAATTTTTCCTATTTCATTAGACAAATATTCGTTTACTATAGAAAAAGTAGGACTATTTACTAAATTAGTACTACCTAAACATTGACATATATAACTTATTAAAGTAGTTTTTCCTGATCCCATACTTCCATAAAAAGCTATTATATTATGATAATAATATTGTGAAATATAATTACCTACTTGTAATAAGTTATTTTTTTTTTTTATATAAAAAAGCATAAATAAATATTTAAATATGATAAAAAAACAAAAAAAAATAACATTTGATATTAAAAATACAATATATGATATTAATTATATATTGTCTATTTTACCACATAAGCAACCTTTTATTTTTGTAGATAAAATTATAGAATCTACAGATAATCATGTTGTTGGAATAAAAGCTGTTACTATAAATGAACCTTTTTTTGTTGGACATTTTCCTAATGAACCAATAATGCCAGGGGTATTATTAATTGAAGCAATTGCACAAGTAGGTTGTATTTTTGTTCTAAGTAAAGTAGATGATCCTAAAAAATATTATACTTATTTATTAAAAATAGATAAAACAAAATTTAAAAAAAAGGTAGTTCCTGGAGATATTATTATATTTAAATTAAATTTATTAAAACCTATTAGAAGAAACATAATAAATATGCATGGATATGGATATGTTAATAATAATATAGTAGTAGAAACAGAATTAATTGCAAAAATATCTAAAATATAAAACAAAAATGGCATCAAATACTACAGATATTAAAAAAGGTTTATGTTTATTGTTAAATGATGAAATTTATAAAGTAATAGAATTTATACATGTAAAACCTGGAAAGGGATCTGCATTTATACGTACTAAACTAAAACATCTAATTACAGGACATATATTAGAAAATACTTTTCCTTCGGGACATAAGATAGAAAACGTACGTATAGAAACCCGTACTTATAAATATTTATATAGAGATAAAACATTATTTTATTTTATGAATGTTACAAATTATGATCAAATTTTTTTAGATAAAAAAGTTATAAATAATTACCAATTCTTGAAAGAAGGGTTGACAGTTAAAATAATTTTTATTGCAGATAATGATATTCCATTATATGTAGATATGCCTCATAATGTAATATTAAAAGTAATTTATACAGAACCATGTATAAAAGGAGACACTATTACAAATGCTACAAAACCTGCTAAATTAGAAAATTGTGTTACTGTGCAAGTACCTTTATTTATAAATATTGGAGAATATATTAAAGTAAATATTGAAAAATGTTCATACATAGAAAGATATAAAGAATATACAAAAATATAAATCAATGAGCATCTTAGTTAACAAAAATTCAAAAGTCATTGTACAAGGATTTACTGGAAAAGAGGGAAGTTTTCATTCAGAAAAAATGATTGCTTACGGAACTAATGTAATAGGAGGAGTTACACCAGGGAAAGGTGGACAAAGACATTTGGAAAAACCTGTATTTAATACTGTAGAAGAAGCAGTAAAACAATTAGGATTAATTGATGTTAGCATAATTTTTGTTCCTGCAATATTTGCAGCTGATGTTATACTTGAAGCAGCTGACGCTGGAATATCACTTATAGTTTGTATTACTGAAGGCATACCTATTTTAGATATGATTAAAGTAAAATATTATATAAATAATAAAAATTGTAAATTAATTGGTCCAAATTGTCCTGGAATAATAACTGTTGAAGAAACTTTAATAGGTATTATGCCTAGTTCTATATTTAAAAAAGGAAATATAGGTATTATATCTAGATCTGGAACATTAACTTACGAAGTAGCTGATCAAATAGTTAAATCTGGTTATGGTATATCTACAGCTATTGGTATTGGTGGAGATTATATTATTGGGTTTAGTATACTAGAAATTATAAAATTATTTATGAACGATCCAGATACTGATGTTATTGTATTGATAGGAGAAATTGGTGGACAACTTGAAATTGAAGCAGCTAAATGGATAAAAAATAATAAAAAGTGTAATAAAGCAGTTATTGGATTTATTGCTGGTGTAACTGCACCAAAAGGACGTATTATGGGACATGCTGGAGCTATAATTGGTGGAAAAAATGATACAGCACAATTTAAAATTGAAATTATGAAAAAATGTGGTATGTATATAGTTACATCTTTGGATCAAATAGGATATGAGATAAGTAAAATTATGAAAAAATATAATTAAATTTTAATTTAACTTTATTATTTAAAAAAAAAACATAATGAAAGTTTTAGTAGGAAAAAATGCTCCTAATTTTAAAGCTAATGCTATTATAAATAATCAAATAATAGAAAATTTTACTTTAAAAAAATTTATAGGAAAATATGTATTATTATTTTTTTATCCTAAAGATTTTACTTTTGTATGTCCTACTGAATTACATGCTTTTCAAGCAAAAATACAAGATTTTGAATCAAGAAATGTACAAATTATTGCTGTATCTACAGATACAGAACAATCCCATTGGGGATGGATGCAGCTATCAAAACAAGAAGGTGGAATAAAAGGCATAACCTATCCTATTGTAGCTGATACTAATAAAACTATTTCTTATAATTATGGAGTTTTAGCAGGTGATTGGATTTATGATGAAGAAAATGATCAAATAGAAGCATATAAAGAATTGGTTGCTTATAGAGGACTTTTTTTAATTGATAAAGAAGGTATTATACGTCATCAATTAATTAATGATATGCCTCTAGGCAGAAATGTTAATGAAGCGATACGTATTATAGATGCACTTATTTTTTTTGAAAAAAATGGAGAAGTATGTCCAGCTAATTGGAAATTAGGTGATAAAGGTATAAAAACTGATCATAAAAGTGTAGCACTATATTTATCTTCTAAAAAGTATTAATATATGCACATAATTTAGCATCATATGAATAGCATCAAATGTATAAAATCAGTTTTAAAAGATATTAAATTATATAGTATATCTATAGATACGTTTGAATTAGAAATTCAGTATACTATTAAAAAATATAAAGGAGATGTTACATTAATAATATTTCCATTATTAAAGATTTTTAAAAAACCTTTGAAAGAAATTGGACAAGAGTTAGGCAATAACATTAAAAAAAAATTATCATTTATTAAATCATTTAATGTAATTAATGGATTTTTAAATTTAGAATTTAAAGATGAGTATTATTTGGAATTATTATTAAAAATGAAACAAGGATTATTTAAAATAAATAAAAAAAAACATCGTCCATTATTAATGATAGAATATTCTTCACCTAATACTAATAAACCTTTACATTTAGGACATATTCGTAATTGCATATTAGGACAATCAATGTCCAATATATTTGATACTATAGGATATAAAGTAATCAGAACCCAACTTATTAACGATAGGGGAATACATATTTGTAAATCTATGGTTGCTTGGCAAAAATTAGGTCAAAGCAAAACTCCCCAAAATACAAATATAAAGGGAGATCATTTTGTTGGTAAATATTATGTAGAATTTGAAAATTTGAAACGTAAAGAAATTGAAAGATTATTATCATTAGGATATAATTATAGTGAAGCTGAAAAAAAATCTACAATCATGCAATCTGTACGTGAAACTTTACGTAAATGGGAAAATGGTGACAATTATACTATTGAGATTTGGAATAAATTGAATAAATGGGTTTATGAAGGGTTTGAAGAAACCTATCGTAGATTAGGAATTACTTTTGATGAAGTTCAATATGAAAGTAATACTTATATTTTAGGAAAAAAAATTGTTAAAGAAGGTATTCAAAAAGGTATTTTTTATAAGAAATATGATGGTTCTGTATGGATTGATTTTAAGAATCAAACATTAAATAGAAAATTACTGTTACGATCTGATGGAACTTCAGTATATCTTACTCAAGATATTGGTACAGCTGTAGAACGTTTTAGAAAATATCCTATTGATAAATTAATTTATACTGTTGGTGAAGAACAAAATTATCATTTTAAAATTTTATTTATTATTTTAAATCGTTTAGGATATCCATGGTATAAAAAACTTTTTCATCTATCATATGGTATGGTAAATTTACCTGATGGAAAAATGAAGTCAAGAGAAGGTACTGTTGTAGATGCTGACGACTTAATGAGCAAAATGCATAATACAGCTATGAGCATTACTCAAAAATTAGGAAAATTAAAAAAATGTTCAAAACAAGAACAATATCAATTATTTGAAAAAATTGGTATTGCTGCTTTAAAATATTATATACTTAAAGTTAATCCTAAGAAAAGTATTATATTCGATCCTATGGAGTCTATTGATTTTAAAGGATGTACTGGTACATATATTCAATATACTTACGCACGTATTTGCTCATTAAAAATAAAAAGCATGCAAATAAAAAAAAAATATGATATATCTATATCATTAAATATGTATGAACGTACTATTATTAAAATGTTAGAACAATACATTTCAATTATTAAAAGTGTAGCAAATAATTTAGATCCTTCTATTTTGGCAAATTATATATATAATTTAGCAAAAAAATTCAATGATTTTTATCAAAATATAAATGTTATTTATGAAATAAATGAAAATAAAAAATATTTTCGTATTAAATTATCATCAATGGTAGGATATATTTTAAAAAATGGTATGGAATTATTAGGAATTTCAATGCTTGAACGTATGTAAATACATAAATATTTAAATAAATAAAATATGTTTAACATTTTTAAAAAAAAAATAAATAAAGCTTTTGAATTATTAAATGGACAAAATGATATTACAAAAACGCTTAAAGAAATACATAATGCTTTAATTTATGCTGATGTTAACTATCACATAGCAAAAGATTTCATTGAAAAAATAAAAAACAAAGTTACTAATACTAAAATTAATCATAAAAACTATTTAATAAAAATTGTTTATGATGAATTAACTAATTTAATGGGTGGAAATAATGTAGATATTAATTTATCAGAAGATCCTAATATCATACTTATAGTTGGATTACAAGGTAGTGGTAAAACTACTTTTTCAGTTAAATTGGCTCAATTTTTAAAAATAAAAAAAAATAAGAATCCTTTGTTAGTGGCAGCCGATATATACCGTCCAGCAGCTATTAATCAAATTAATATTTTAGGAACAAAAGTTAATATTCCTGTGTTTTCTATTAAAGATAATAAAAATACCGTAGATATAATTTCAAAATCTATTGAGAATGCTAAAGTTAATAATAATAATGTTATTATTATTGATACAGCTGGTCGTTTATCTGTTAATAAATTTATGATGAATGAAATAAAAAATATTTACCAGTCCATAATTCCAACAGAGACTTTATTTATAATTGATGCTATGATGGGGCAAGATGCTATTAACATAGCAAAATCATTTAATAATGAGATTAATTTTGATGGAGTTGTTTTAACTAAATTAGATAGTGATACTAGGGGTGGATCGGCTTTAACTGTTTGTAGTGTTATCAATAAACCTATTAAATTTATTAGTTATGGTGAAAAGATGGAAGCTATAAGCGTATTCTATCCTAATAGAATGGCTAGTCGTATTTTAGGAATGGGTGATATTGTTTCTTTAGTAGAAAAAGTAAAAGATCAATTTGATGAAACGCAAATTCAAGATATACAAGAAAAAATAGAAAAAAGTAAATTTAATTTTAATGATTTCTTAGAACATATTAAAAAAATAAAAAAAATGGGCAATATAAAAGATATCATAGATATGATGCCTATGGGTTTGGGTGTTGGTGTGGATCTTGATAATAATTTTTTTAAAAAAATAGAAGCCATTATTAATTCAATGACACCTATTGAACGTAAAAAACCTCTAATTATAGAAGAAAGTAGAAAAATACGTATTGCTAAAGGATCTGGAACTTCTATTGAAGATATTAATAATATTATTGCTAAATTTTTATATTTTAGTAATATGCTTAAACATATGAAAAATTTATCAATAAAAGATGCTTTATCAATTATAAAATCAAAAATTAAAAAAAATTAAGCATGATCGTGATAGATTAATGCATTTTTATTTTACCAAATGAATAAGTATATATACATAACATTAGTTGATAATACAGTTAAAGAATACAAATTAGGAGTAACACCTATTGAAGTGGCTAAAGATATTTTTAGTGAAAAAAATATAGATAAATTATTATCTGCTAGTATTAATGATAATCAAATAGAATTATATACTCCTATATATGCCAATTCAAAATTATGTTTTTATACTTGGGAAGATGAATTAGGTAAAAAAGCATTTTGGCATTCTTCTGCTCATTTATTGGCTCAAGCTATTTTAGAATTATATCCACAAGTTAAGCTTAGTATTGGACCAGCTATTAATAATGGATTTTACTATGATATAGATTTTGTAAATACATCATTTACTGAAAAAGATTTCTCTATTGTAGAGAAAATAATGATTAAAAATGCTAAAAAAGCTTCCAGATTTAAAGTATATAATATTTCTAAAATAAAAGCTTTATCTTTTTATAAAGATAATATATATAAAACTGAATTAATAAGAAATATTAAAGATAAAGATCTTACTTTTTGTACTAACGATAATTTTACTGACCTTTGTAGAGGTGGTCACATTCCAAATACAGCATTTATAAAATATATAAAATTAATAAATATTTCAGGAGTATATTGGCGTGGTAATAAAAATAATAAACAATTAACACGTATTTATGGAATTTCATTCCCTAATGAATTTTATTTCAAAAAATATTTATACGATATTTCTGAATATCAGAAACGTGATCATAGAAAACTAGGAAAAAAATTGGGACTTTTTACGTTTTCTAAACGTGTTGGATCAGGATTACCTTTGTGGTTACCTAAAGGAACTTTATTGCGTAAACTTTTAGAAGAGTTTTTAACTAAACTTCAACAAAAAATAGGTTATGAAATGGTGATTACACCGCATATTGGGCATAAAGATTTATATACTATTTCTGGACATTTGGATAAATATATGGAAAATAGTTTTAAATCTATTTTAACTCCTAATAGTGAAGATGAATTTATTTTAAAACCAATGAATTGTCCTCATCATTGTGAAATTTACCGTTCACATCAATGGTCATATAAAGATTTGCCAAAACGTTTTGCAGAATTTGGTACTGTATATCGTTATGAGCAGAGTGGAGAACTTCACGGACTAACACGTGTACGAAGTTTCACACAAGATGATGCACATATTTTTTGTACTTCTGATCAATTATTAAATGAATTTAAATTAGTTATTGATTTAGTAATTTATATATTAAATTCTTTAGGATTTAAAGAATATACTGCCCAAATATCGTTAAGAGATTATAATAACACTGAAAAATATATTGGTACTAATGAAAATTGGCAAAAAGCAGAAGAATATATAATTAAAGCAACTAAAGAAAAAAAATTAAAAACAAAATTAGTTTATGGTGAAGCAGCTTTTTATGGTCCAAAACTTGATTTTATTGTTAAAGATGCCTTAGGACGTAATTGGCAATTAGGCACAATTCAAGTAGATTATAATATGCCTATACGTTTTGATCTTAATTATAAAGGATATGATAATAAATTACATAGACCAATAATGATTCACCGTGCTCCTTTTGGATCTTTAGAACGTTTTATTGCAATTCTTATTGAACATACTGGAGGTGATTTTCCATTATGGTTAGCTCCTTATCAAGTATCTATTCTTACTATAAGTAAAAAATATATAGTATATGCTAAAAATATATATAATATTATATTAAGTTCAAATATAAGAGTTTTTATGGATGATAGAGATGAAAAAATAGGTAAAAAGATACTATATGCAGAAATTAGCAAAATTCCTATTATGATTATAATAGGATATAAAGAAGAAAAAAATAAATCAATTTCTATACGACGTAGAGGATCAAATAATATTGAAGAAATTAAAATAGAAAAATTTTTGAATTTTATAAAAAAAGAATTAACTTAATTCTAAATTAATTAAATTTTATAAATTATAAAAATATATCGCATTAATCAATATATAGTTGCTCCTCAAGTACGTTTAGTTGGAGAAAATATAAAAGTTGGTATTTATACATTAAAAAATGCACTTCAAATTGCTAAAAATAAGGAATTAGATTTAGTAGAAATTAATTCTAAAATTGATCCACCTATATGTAAAATACTTGAATATAAAAAGTTTTTATATGAACAAAAAAAGAAACAAAAATTAATTAAATTAAAACAATATAAAGTTTTTACAAAAGAAATACGTATGGGGCCACAAACAAATATTCATGATATTGAATTTAAAATAAAAAATGCTAAAAAATTTTTAAAATCTAAAGACAAAGTTAAAATATCTATCCTTTTTAAAGGACGTTCTATAATCTATAAAGATCAGGGAAAAGTTATTTTATTGAAATTTTCAGATGCACTAAATCTTTATGGAAAAGTAGAACAAATGCCAATGATGGATGGTAAAAAAATGTATATGATTATATCACCAACAAAACATTATAATGACAAAATTGAAAAGTAAATCTGGAGCAAAAAAAAGATTTAAAATTACTGCTAGTGGTATTATTAAAAGAAAACATGCATTTAAAAATCATCTGTTGACTAAAAAATCTACTAAAAAAAAACGTTTTTTAACTAAATTTGCTATAATAACAAAAGCAGATATTAAAAATATAAAAAAACAATTATTAATATAATATGCCTAGATCTGTAAATTCAGTAGCTGCAAAACGTAAAAGAAAAAATATACTTAAATATGCTAAAGGTTATTATGGAGTAGGAAGTAAAGTATATACAATAGCTAAAAATAGAGTTGAAAAAGCATTTCAGCATGCTTATATTGGTCGTAAACAAAAAAAAATAAGATTTCGTGCTTTGTGGATTCAAAGAATCAATGCAGTAGTTAGAACATTTGGAATATCATATTCAAAATTTATAGATTTATTATATAATAATAATATTAATCTTAATCGCAAGGTTATTGCGGATTTAGCAATTAACAATCCTAATATTTTAAAATATATTATTATAGAATATTTAAATAAATAATTTTTTATATATATTTTTTTTTTTAAAAGTAGATAAACGATCAATAAAAAGTTTTCCATCAATATGATCATATTCATGTTGTACAATTCTTGCTTGTAATCCATTTAATATTTCTGTATGTATATTCCAATATTCATCATAATATCTTATCAAGATATGAGATTTTCTTTTTACTAATTCAATTATATTTGGAATACTAAGACAACCTTCTTTAAAAACTACTGTTTTACCAAAACTTTTTATTATTTTAGCATTAATAAAAACTTTTTTATAATTATTATAATTAGAATAAGATAATTGATTATGTTTTAATACATATAACATATCTACAATAAATAATTTTATATTTTTTCCAATTTGAGGTGCAGCTAATCCTATTCCTTTTACATTATACATTGTATCAAACATATTTGAAATCAATAAATTAAGTTTAGGAAAAGAATTAGAAATGTTAACACATTTTTTTCTTAGAATAGAATTATTTAAAATAGATTTACCATAAATTATTATAGGTAATATCATATTATGATTTATTATTATTTTTTTGCAAAAGATAAGATTGCAGAATTAGAGTTGCACTAATTTTATTTATTAAATCTTTATTTTTTCTTTTTTTTTTGTTTAATCCTCCTTCTATCATATATTGTTTTGCTAATTTAGAAGTAAAACGTTCATCTATACGTTCTATAATAATATGATTATATTTTTGATTTATTAATTTAATAAATTGTCTAATATTAATTTCAATAGGTGCATATTTACCATTTAATTGCTTAGGTAATCCTATAACAATTTTTTTTATTTCTTCTTTAGAAAGATATTCTTTTATAAAGAACATTAATTTTTCTGTCTTTATAGTTTTTAATCCATAAGCTATTATTTCTAGAGTATCAGTAATTGCAATCCCTGTTCTTTTGTGTCCATAATCTATACCTAGTATCATATATATAAATAAAATTGTATTTTAATAAAATTGTATTATTTAATAATAATATAATAAACTATGGATAAATATAAAACAATAATAGAAAAAGTTTGGAACAATAAAGAAAATTGGAAAACTCACGAAATAAAAAATATTATTTATGATGTTATAAAACAACTTGATAATGGTACACTTAGAATAGCTATTCGTTCATATGATAAAAAATGGATAATAAACGAATGGATTAAAAAAACAATTCTTATGTATTTTTCAATTAAAGAAATGGAACTTATAGAAATAGGTCCATTTGAATTTTATGATAAAATTCCATTAAAAAATTCTTATGAAGAAAAAAAAGTTCGTGTAGTTCCTCATGCTATAGCTAGATATGGATCTTATATTTCTCCTGGTGTTGTTTTAATGCCTTCTTATGTTAATATTGGTGCTTATATAGGTACTAATAGTATGATAGATACGTGGGCAACAGTAGGTAGTTGTGCTCAAATTGGATCTAATGTGCATATAAGTGGAGGTGTTGGGATAGGTGGTGTTTTAGAACCTTTACAAGCTTCACCTGTTATTATTGAAGATAATGTTTTTATTGGATCTAGATGTATTTTAGTTGAAGGCGTTTATATAGAAGAAGAAGCTGTTTTAGGAGCTAATGTAGTTTTAACAGCATCAACTAAAATTATAGATGTTACTGGTAATAATCCTATTGAACTAAAAGGTATAGTACCTAAACGTTCAGTAGTAATACCTGGATCATATTCTAAAAAATATCCTGCTGGACAATATAATGTTCCATGTGCTTTAATAATTGGAAAACGTAAGGAAAGTACAAATAAAAAAACATCACTAAACAAAGTTTTACGAGAACATAATATTATATAGCAATGACATGCTTAAATAAAAAAATATTTAAGATAATAAGTAAATCTTCTAAAGAACTTAAACAAGATTCTTATATTGTAGGAGGTTATGTACGAGATTTTTTATTGGGGAAACCATCTAAAGATATTGATATTGTAACTACAGGAAGTGGTATTCATTTAGCAGAACAAGTATCTAAAAATATTGAAAAAAAACCTAAAGTAAATTTTTTCAAAAGATTTGGTACTGCTATGTTGATATATGAAAATGATAAAATAGAATTTGTAGGAGCTAGAAAAGAATCATATAATATTAATAGTCGTAATCCTTTTATAGAAAAAGGTTCACTTATAGACGATCAAACTAGAAGAGATTTTACTATTAATTCTCTAGCTATTAGTCTTAATAAGAATGATTACGGAAGGTTAATAGATCCTTTAATGGGAAAAGATGATTTAAAAAAAAAAATCATACGTACTACTAGAGATCCCAATATTACTTATTATGATGATCCTCTAAGAATGATGCGTGCTATACGTTTTGCTACACAATTAAAATTTGAAATTGAAGATTTATCTTATAAATTTATAAAAAAAAATAAAGAAAGAATACATATTGTATCTATAGAACGTATTATGGATGAATTTAATAAAATACTTTCTTGTGAAAAACCATCTATAGGTATTAATTTGCTTTATGATTCTGGTTTATTGAATATTATATTACCTGAATTAACAGCATTGAAAGGAATAGAAGAAAAAGAAGGTTCCACACATAAAGATAATTTTATTCATACTCTTGAAGTAATCGATAATATTAGCAAAAAAACAAATTCTATATGGCTAAGATGGGCAGCATTACTTCATGATATTGGAAAAACTAAAACTAAAAAATATTTATCAGGTGTTGGATGGACATTTCGTGCACATGAAATTTTAGGTTCTAAAATGATACCGTCTATATTTAGACGTCTTAAACTTCCTATGGGATTAACAATGCAATATATTCAAAAAATAATAAGGTCTAGTTCACGTCCAATTTCATTAATAAGTAATAAAACTACTGATTCTGCTATACGTAGATTATTATTTGATTTAGGAAATGACATTGAAGATTTAATAATGTTATGTGAAGCAGATATTACAACAAAAAATTTTTCAAAAAAACAACAATATAAAAGTAATTTTAATTTAGTTAGTACTAAATTTAAGCAAATTGAAAAAAAAGATAAAATACGTAATTGGCAACCTCCTATATCAGGAGAATGTATTATGAATACATTTAATTTAAAACCTTGTCAGCAAGTAGGTATTATAAAAAATTCTATAAAAGAAGCTATTTTAGATGGAAAAATAAATAATGAAAAAAATGATGCTTATATTTTCATGTTAAAAAAAGGAAAAGAATTAGGATTAAAAACAAAAAATTAAATATTTATGGATATAAAATACTTAAAGAAAATATTAAAAAGTTTTAAAAAAAAATTACATTATTATCACATAGAAATCCAGATGGTGATGCTATAGGTTCATCATTAGCAATGTTTTTATATTTAAAAAAACTTAACCATGATGTTTCTATCATTATTCCTACAAATTATCCCCATTTTTTAAAATGGTTACCTAATAATGAAGATTTTATAATTTTTTCAGAAAAAAATCAAGGAGTAATTAAAGAAAAAATTATATATTCAGATATAATAATATTTATAGATGTTCATAATTTATATAGAATAAAACCTATTGATATTTTTTTAGAAGAATCAAAAGCAATAAAAATGTTAATTGATCATCATGATCATTTGAAAAATGATGATTTTTTTGATTTAAAATTTTATGATCCAACAGCATCTTCTACAAGTATAATAATTTTTAGAATTATAAACAGTATAGGTGATTTTAATATGATTGACCTACGTATAGCTACCTGCTTATATGTAAGTTTAATAACAGATACTGGTTCTTTTCGTTTTTCTATAACTCCTGAAACACATTATATAGCTGCAAAATTATTAGAAACTGGTATAGATATATCTTATATAAATAATAGAATATATAGTATATATACTAAATATCGTATGTCACTATTAGGAAAAACGTTGCAAAATGTAAAAATTATATCTATGTATAGAACTGCTTATACCATAATTAATGCTTATGATTTAAAAGATCATAATTATGGAGATACTGAAGGTTTTGTTAATTATGGGTTAGATATAAAAAATATTGTATTTTCTTTAATCTTTATTGAAGATCCTATACAAAAGTTGATTAAAATATCCTTTCGTTCTAAAGGAAATTTTGATGTTAATACTTTTGCAAAAAAACACTTTTCGGGAGGAGGACACAAAAATGCTGCAGGAGGTATTTCTAATAAAAGTTTAAATGAAACTATTAAATATTTTAATAGCATATTACCTATATATAAAAAAATTATTCAAAAAATAAACTTATAATTATTTTACATGTCTATCTGCATGATATGAAGAACGAACTAAAGCTCCACTTTCTACATACATAAAACCCATTTTTAATGCTATATTTTCATATTTTTTAAATTTTTCTGGAGAAATAAAAGTACGAACAGCTATTTGTTGTTTTGATGGTTGTAAATATTGTCCTATTGTAATAATATCGACATTAGATTTTTTTATGTCTTCCATTGTTTCTAATATTTCTTCTTCAGTTTCTCCTAAACCTAACATTATGCCAGTTTTAGTACGACTTTCTCCGTTAGTTTTTAAATAACGTAAAAGTTCTAAACTACGATCATATTTAGCTTGAATACGTATTTCTTTAGTTAATCTTCGAACAGTTTCTAAATTGTGGGATATAACTTCAGGTTTTGTATTTATAATTTTATCTAAAAATTTTGTTTTTCCTTTAAAATCAGGTATTAATGTTTCAATAGTTGTGAATGGATTAAAATATCGTATAGTTTTAATAGTATTTATCCATAGTAACGATCCCATATCCTCCAAGTCATCTCTATTTACAGAAGTAATTACTGCATGTTTTATATTCATTTTTTTTATAGCAAATGCTACTTTTTCAGGTTCATTCCAATTTATCATTTTGGGACGTCCAGTTTTTACATTGCAAAATCTACATGAACGAGTACAAATATTTCCTAATATCATAAAAGTAGCTATGCCATTTCCCCAACATTCACCAATATTAGGGCAATTTCCACTTTGGCAAATAGTGTTTAATTGATACTTATCTACTATATTTTGTAATTTATGATAATTTTTACTTATTGGTAGTTTTACTCTTATCCAATTAGGTATTTTAGTGTTTGATTTATTCATAACATAAAATATTGTACTTATAATAATAATATTATTTTTATTTTTAGTAATTTTATTATTAAATATTTTTTTGTAAATGAAAGTAAAAGATGTTACTAATGCAGTTGATAAACTTGCTTATCCCGAATATGCTGAAAATTATGATAATGTAGGACTTTTAATAGGAGATTATGATAATAACATATCTAAAATATTAATAACTTTAGATATTACTGAAGCAGTATTAAAAGAAGCTATTGATAATAAATATAATCTTATTATTAGTTATCATCCTATTATTTTTAACGGAATAAAAAAAATAATAGGATCTAATTATAGAGAACGAATAATAATATCTGCAATTAAACATGATATTTCTATTTATGTAATTCACACTAATTTGGATGTTATGCCGAATGGTACTAATTATTATATTGGTAAGCGCTTAGGATTAATTAAACAAAAAATATTAATTCCTAAATTAGGTTGTATTAAAAAATTAACAACTTATGTACCTAAAAAATATGCTAATATTGTAAGAACATCTTTATTTAAAGTAGGAGCAGGAAATATAGGTAATTATGATTATTGTAGTTTTAATTTTGAAGGTATAGGTAGTTTTATGGGAAAAAAAGATTCAAATCCTTTTATTGGAAATAAAGGTGAAATTAATTTTAAAGAAGAAACGTGTATTAACGTTATTTTTCCTATACATAAAGAACGTTTAGTTATAGAAGCTCTGATTAAAAATCATCCTTATGAAGATGTTGCATATGAAGTTGTTGATATTAATAATCAATATTTTGGTTTAGGTACAGTTGGATTTTTAAAAGAAAGTATGTCAGAAAAATATTTTTTTTCTTTTTTGAAAGAAAAAATGTGTACGAATAACATTCGTCATTCTTCTTTTTTAAATAAACCTATTAAAAAAGTTGCTTTAATAGGTGGTTCAGGTAGTTTTGGATTATTTTATGCTAAAGAAGTAAATGCTGATATTTTTATATCATCTGATTTTAAATATCATCATTTTTTTGAAACAAATATTTTAATTGCTGATATTGGACATTATGAATCTGAGCAATTTACAAAAGACTTAATAGAAACTTATTTAAGAGATAAATTTCCTAATTTAGTTATTTTTAAATCAAAAATTAACACTAATCCCGTTAATTATTATTAGATAATGAAAACATTTGAAAATAAGTTAATAGCATTATATAAATTACAATTAATAGATTCTCGTATTGATGAAATACGATCTTATAGAGAAAATCTTCCTTTAGAGGTAAAAAAAATAGAAAATGAAATTAAAGTATTAAAACAAAAAATAGAAAATATTAATAATGAAATTAATTCATTGTATGAAAACATAAACAATAAAAATAAAACTATTAAAGAAGCAGAAAATATTATTAATAAATACAATATTCATAAAATAAATGTACATAATAATCGTGAATATGAAGTTATTAATAAAGAAATTGAATATCAAAAATTAATAATAGAATTATCTTTAAAAGAAATTAAAGAATTTAAATCAAAAATTAATAATAATAATATTTATATACAAGAGTTAGAAGTTATTATTAATAATAATAATGATTGTATTTTTAAAAAAAAAGAAATTTTAGATCAAATTTTTTTAGAAATTGAAGATAAAGAAAAATTTCTTTTAGAAAAAAAAGAATTGTGTTCTAAAGAAATTGAAGATAATTTATTACAAATTTATGAAAAAATACGTAATAAAATTGAATATGGATTGGCTGTAGTACCAGTACAAAGAGGAGTTGCAGTAGGATCTTTTTTATTTATTCCACTTCAAACATATTCAGAACTTTTTCAAAGAAAAAAAATAATTATAGATGAACATAGTGGTAGAATACTTATCGATAATGATTTAGCTAAAAAAGTTGAAAAAATAGTAGAAGATGAAATATTTTCAAGATATAATTCCTGATCCTATTACTTCTTCTCCAAGATACCAAACTGCAAATTGTCCTTTAGTTATAGCAATTTGATTATTTTTAAATTCTATATACATACCATTATCTACTTTATATAAAGTAGCTTTTTGTAGTGATTGTCTATAACGAATTCTACAACTTACTTCTAATTTTTCTCCATTATGGATAGATAAGTCATTACGTATCCAATGTAATTCTTTATTATTTATAAATAATACTTTTTTATATAAACCTGGATGCATATTACTCATACCAACATATACTATATTATTATTAATATCAGTATCAATAACAAAAAGTGCTTTTTTATATCCTCCAACTCCTAACCATTTACGTTGACCTATAGTATATACACATGCTCCTATATGTTGTCCAATAATTTTTCCATCGGTTTTTTTATAAATTTTTCTTTTAGAAAGAAAATTTAAATAATCATTTTTTGATAAAAAATTATATTTTTGTTTTTTATATATTTCAGAATCTGAAGGTATTTCTACAATATCTCCTTTTTTTAATTTTAGTTTTGATTTCAAAAAATCAGGTAATCGTATTTTTCCTACAAAACAAAGTCCTTGAGAATCTTTTTTTTTTGCTGTAATTAATCCAGCTTTAGTGGCAATTATTCTAACTTCTTTTTTTGTAAATTTTCCTAAAGGAAAAATAATTTTATCTAATTGATATTGGTTAAGTTGACAAAGAAAATATGATTGATCTTTATTATTATCTTTTCCGGATAATAACCTATATATTATTTTTTTTTCACAACAAACTTTTATTTGTGCATAATGACCAGTAGCCATAAAATTTGCACCTAATAACTGAGCTTTTTTCCAAAAAATATCGAATTTAATTTTTCGATTGCAAAGTATATCAGGATTAGGAGTACGACCAATGGAATATTCATTAAACATATAGTCTATAACATTATTTTTATATTCTTTGCTAAGATCAATAATTTGAAAAGGAATACCTATTTTTTTTGCTACTAACATAGCATCTATACTATCTTCTATCCAAGAACATGTTCTTAAATTTTTTTCATACCAATTACGTATGAAAATACCAATAACTTCATAACCTTTTAATTTTAATAATAAAGCAGCTACACTAGAATCAACACCTCCAGAAAGTCCTACTACAACACGTTTATTCATAAATCTACAACACGTTTATTCATAAATTAAGAAAACATTTCTCGTACTCTATCAAAAAATGATTTTTCTGAATAATTAGGTTGAGGTAAAAAATTTTCATTTTTTTTCATTTTTTCAAAAAATTCCTTTTGTTCTTTAGTTAATTTTTTAGGTGTCCAAACATTAACATGAATTAAAATGTCTCCTTTTTCATAACTTTCAATGTTAGGTAATCCTTTACTTTTCAATCTAAGAATTTTACCAGATTGAGTTCCTTGGTCAATTTTTATCATGACTTTTCCACCAATAATTGGAATTTCTTTATAAGCGCCTAATACAGCCTCTGGTATAGATATATATAAATCATAATGTAAATTATTACCTTCACGTTTTAATAAATTATGAGGAATTTCTTCAATCTTCACTATAAGATCTCCAGATTCTCCACCAAATGGTGCTTGATTTCCTTTACCAGTAACTTTTAGTTGTATTCCATCATTTAACCCTGCTGGTATTTTAATTTTTACCAATTCTTCTTCTTTAATTAATCCTTGATTATTTGCACCTTTTGGTATAAAATCTATTATCTCACCTATACCTTGACATATATTACACGTAGTAGTAGTTTGCATTCGTCCTAATATAGTATTAGTTATTTGTGTAATATGTCCACTTCCTTTACATTTATTACAATTTTTGAATTTTGTACCATGTGCTATTTTCATACGTTTTACTTTAACTGTTTTTTCAACACCTTTAGCTATTTCTTCTAAATTAAGTTTAACTCTTATACGAAGGTCACTTCCTTTTATACTACTACCCCGTTTTGAACTTCTACCAAAACCAAATGCTGAACCAAAAGCATCTCCAAAAATATCACCAAAATTAGAAAAAATATCTTCCATATTCATGGAAGCTCCTTGATGTACACCAGTATGACCAAATTGATCATATCGTTGTCTTTTTTCAGGATTACTTAAAATATCATAAGCTTCAGCTGCTTCTTTAAATTTTTCCTCAGCTTCTTTTTTATTATTAGGATTTTTATCTGGATGATATTTAATAGCTAATTTTCGATAAGCTTTTTTAATTTCTTCTGATGAAGCATTTTTAGAAACCCCCAATATATCGTAATAATCTTTCATAATAATTTATTTGGCAACAACTACTTTAGCATATCTAATAACTTGGTCTTGTAATAAATATCCAGATTCAACAACATCCATAATTTTATTTTTTAGATTATCTTTATTTGCTGGTACTTGTGTAATAGCTTCATGAAAATCTGTATTAAAATCAGATCCTTTTTCAACTTTTATTTTTTTTAAACCCTCATATTCTAATATTTTCATTAATTTATCTTTGATAAGTATCATACCTTTATATTTTTTAATTTCTTCAAATCCTCGTTCAAAGTCATCTAAAATAGGTAATAAACCCATAATAAGAGCTTTATTGGCTGTTTTGAATAATTCTAAACGCTCTTTTTGAGTACGTTTTTTATAATTTTCAAATTCTGCATAAAGGCGTAAAAATCTATCTTTTTCTTCTGCTATTTTTTTTATTAAAATATCTATTTCGGATTGTTCATATATTTTTTCTTTATTTAAATCTTTATTTAAATCTTTATTTAAATCTTTATTTAAATCTTTATTTAAATCTTTATTTAAATCTTTATTTAAATCTTTATTTAAATCTTTATTTAAATCTTTATTTAAATCTTTATTTAAATCTTTATTTAAATCTTTATTTAAATCTTTATTTAAATCTTTATTTAAATTTTCATTTAAATTTTTATAGTTTTGGGATAATTTATCCACTATGTTCATAAGTAATTTTATGTTTTTTAGTTATTGAACAACAAATAAAATAGCTATATTTTTTTAAATACAAAATTAATAAATAATTATTTATTATAATATTTTTTATAAAAAAATATAATACCTGTTATTATAAAAGGTATACTCAATATTTGTCCAATATTTATAGTAAGTTTTGATTCAAAATCAGTTTGATTTGCTTTAAAAAATTCAATTATAAATCTTATTGAAAATAAAAAAATTAATAATGTTCCAAAAATAAACCCATGATTTTGTGTAAAATTTTTTTTATATAAAAAATATAAAATAATAAATATTATAAAATAAGCAATAGCTTCATATATTTGTGTAGGATGTCTTGGTATTAAATCAATTCTTTTAAAGATAATTCCATAATTACTATTTGTAGGTTTTCCAATAATTTCTGAATTAGCAAAATTTCCTAATCTAATAAAAGAACATGTTAATGGAGTAACAATAGATATCCTATCTAAAATAGATAATATATTTATTCTATTATTTATGTTATAAATAAATATTGATAATAAAATACCTAATGCACCACCGTGACTTGCTAATCCTTGAAATCCTATAAATTTAATTTCTCCTTTTTTGAATTTAACTGGTAAAATAATTTCTATAGGATTTTTTAAATAGTATTTAAATTCATAAAATAAACAATGACCTATTCTAGCACCTAGAATAATACCAATTATTATATATAATACCAAAGTTTCAAATTTATGTTCAGTTATTATACTATTAACACAAATAGATTTTAATATTTGATATCCTAATAATAATCCAATAACAAATAAAATACCATAGTATCTTATTGATAATAAATTGAAAATTTTAATAATTTCAGGATTCAGATTCCATATTATGGAGATATTCATTATTTTTATTATTAATTTATTTATAAAAATTGAGATATTTTATAGAATTAGCTTATAATGGAAATAATTATCATGGATGGCAAATACAAAAAAATAATATATCAATAGAAGAAGTTTTAGAATATTGTCTTTCTAAATTATTAAAACGTTCTATTAATTTAATAGGAGCTGGACGTACAGATAGTGGTGTACATGCATTACAAATGTTTGCTCATTTTGATTTTGAAAAAAATATTGAAATTTCTTTGGTAGATAAATTAAATCGTTTTTTACCTAAATCAATTAAAGTATTTCGTATTTTCATGGTAAAAAATAATGCTCATGCTAGATTCGATGTTATTAAACGTACTTATGAGTATCACATATTATTGCAAAAAGATCCTTTTTGTTATAAAATGAATTGGCAATTATCAGGTGTAAAATTGAATATTCAAAAAATGAATCAAGCATCTGAATTTCTAATTAAAAATACAGATTTTAGTATTTTTTGTAAAAAAAACAAAAGTTCTACTAAAAATTGTATACTATATAAAGCATATTGGGATCTATATGGTAATAAATTATGCTTTACTATTGAAGCTAATAGGTTTTTAAGAAATATGGTAAGATCTATAGTAGGTACTATTATAAAAATAGGAATAGAAAAACTTAGTATAGAAGATTTTATAAAAATTATTAAAAATAATAATCGTAATTTATTAGGTAGTTCTGCCCCCCCATACGGATTATTTTTAGTTAAAATTATTTATAATAATAAAATTTATTAATTAGATATTTTTCTAAATCTAATGCTGCCATACATCCAGTTCCTGCTGATGTTATTGCTTGTCGATACCGTGGATCTTGTACATCTCCTGCTGCAAATACTCCTGGTTTACTAGTTAATGTTGTTCCTTTTTTGGTAATAATATAATTGTTTTCATCCATTTTAAGTTGTCCTTTAAATAGTTCTGTATTAGGAATATGACCTATTGCAATAAATATTCCTTTTACATAAAATATTTTTTCATTTTTATTTTCTTTGTTTATAACTTTTATTCCTTCTACTTCTTTTTCTCCCAAAATATCTTTCACTTCATGATTAAAAAATATTTCAATATTTTTTATGTAAGAAACATTACGTTGCATAGCTTTAGAAGCTTTTAATATATTGTTTCTAACAAAAATATATATATATTTACACATTTTGGATAAATAAATAGCTTCTTCAATTGCAGTATCTCCACCTCCAATTACTGCAACATATTTTTCTTTAAAAAAAAAACCATCACATGTTGCACATGTAGAAACACCATATCCCAGTAATCGTTTTTCATTTTTTAACCCTAAATATTTTGAAGAAGCTCCAGTGGCAATGATTAAACCTTTACTTTGTAAAGTTTTATTAGAAAATTGTATAGTATGAATACCTGATTTTTCATTAGAAATAAAAACTTTAGAAATTTTATCATGTATAATAATAGTTCCAAAACGTTCTGCTTGTTTTTTAAAATTTTCCATTAATTCAAATCCTGTAATTCCTATAGGATATCCAGGATAATTATCAATAATTGTAGTTTGAGTTAATTGACCTCCTGGTTCTAATCCAGTATATATAATAGGATTTAGATCAGCTCTTGCTGCATATATAGCTGCTGAATATCCAGCTGGACCAGATCCAATAATAACGCATTTAGCTATTGTTTTTAACATATTATTAATTTAATATATGGTATATAAGTTCTTTTAAAATTTCTGTTTTTTTTACACAACTATCAATTCCTTTTGATTGAATATCTGCTTTTCTAATAAAAGAAATAATTTTTATAATTTTTTTCAAAGAATAATTTTTTGCAGCTATATTGAATATATAGCTTGTATTATGATAATTTTTATCTAAATGATAATCTATAAGTTTTGTAAAAAACTTAAATAAAAGATTTAATATAGGTATTATTGATTCATTTTCTTTTAAATTAAAAATTAATTTATACGCATTTAAACTATCATGAATTGCTATATATTTATAGAGTTTAAAATGATAATAGTTTGATAATGTTATATTTTTTTTAATAAAATTGTAAGTTATATTACTACCTACAGGTAAAATAATACTTATTTTTTTTAATTCATTAGCAATATTTGAAATATCTGTACCTAAATATTCTATAATAAGCATTGTGGCTTCTTTAGTAATAGTATAGCCTTTTTTTTTAATTTCGATACTATCCAATTAAAAACTTGATAAGTATATAATTTATTACAATGAAATATTATGCCGTTCTTTTTTATGCTTTGATAAAGTTTATTGGTTTTATATAAAATATTATTATAACATAATATTAATATAGTACTTTTTAAAGGATTATCTGTATATATAGATAAATTTTCAATATTAGATAATAATTGAGCTTCTTTAACAATTATTACAGTATATTTACTCATAATTGGATATTTTCTAGCATATGTAATAATAGATTGAATATCAGTATATTGACCATATATTATAATTTGATTGAAAACTTTTTCATAATCGTTTAAAATATTTTTTTCAAAAAAAGTACTTATTATATTGATATAATAATATTCATTACCCATTAATAAATATATGGGTTTATATATTTTTTTTTTTTATATCAGTAATAATATTTTTCATTATTAATTATTAATTTTTTATGTATGCAAATTAACAAAAAATTTATTTATTGTATAATTCGAAAAAAAAAAATCTTGTTAACACAAGAAGAATGGATACGTCAACATGTTATTAAATTTTTTGTTTTAAAAAAAGGTTATAATTTATCTGAAATAGCGGTAGAAGTTCCAATATTGGTAAATAATATACGAAAACGTATAGATATTATAGTATATAAATGTGCAAAACCTTATATTATAATAGAATGTAAAGCAACAAATATAATACCATCACAAAATGATTTTAATCAAATATTGATATATAATCTTGTAATTAACAGTCATTATTTAATGATTACTAATGGAATACAACATGTTTTTTTTAGTAAAAAAAAAAACAAATTTCTTTTTAAGAAAAAAATACCAGACTATTAATATGATCCATATATTATTAATCCTAATATAATTGTTATTAGTACTTGATTAATATAATGGATAAAATAATATTATTAAACAAATATATATTAATATCATGCAAGAAATAAAAGAAATATATAATCGTATTGAAGAACTATATGTATGTCTTGATATTAAAAATAAGCGTAAAGATATAATAAATCTAGAAAAAAAAATAACATTGCCTAATTTTTGGAAAAATAATAAATATAACAGTTTTATAGAAGAATTACGTAATAAAAAATTATGTGTATGTACTTATGATAAAATTAAAAATTCTGTAAATGATTTAAATATATTATTTGAATTTTTCAAAAAAGGAGAAATAAATTATTACGAATTTAATAATCAGTTAAATATTACAAAAAAATTATTATCAGATTTTGAATATCAAAATATTTTTTCTTCTAAAGAAGATATTTTAAATGCTATTTTACAAATTTCTTCTGGAGCTGGAGGTACAGAAAGTTGCGATTGGGCTTCTATGTTAATGCGAATGTATTTAATGTGGTCTGAAAAAAAGGGATATAAAATTATGAAAATTCATAAATTACCAGGAGATGTCACTGGAATAAAATCTGTTACATTAGAAATTCAAGGTGAATATGCTTTTGGTAATATTAAATGTGAAAATGGTGTGCATAGATTAGTCCGTCTATCACCGTATAATAATGCTAAAAGACATACATCTTTTGCTTCTGTATATGTTTATCCTTTAATAAAGGATACTATAAATATTAATATAAAACCGTATGAAATTATTTGGGAAACATTTAGATCTAGTGGAGCAGGTGGTCAAAATGTTAATAAAGTTGAGACAGGTGTGCGTTTACATCATAGACCTACAGGAATAATTATTGAAAATACTGAATCACGTTCACAATTTCAAAATAAGGAAAGAGCATTACAATTATTAAAATCACGATTATTTCAAATTGAAATTTGTCAACGTAATATTAAAAGAAATGAAATAGAAATGATAAAAAAGAAAATTGAATGGGGTTCTCAAATACGTAATTATATAATGCATCCTTACAAATTGGTTAAAGATTTACGTACAGGATATCAAACTTATAATATAAATTCTGTTTTAAATGGAGAAATAGATTTTTTTTTAAAAAAAAATTTATTGTTTAATAAACAACAATAGATAAAACTAGTTTTGATTATGAAACTTTTGGAAGGAAAAGTTGCTATTATTACAGGAGGTACTAGGGGAATTGGTAATGCTATTGTAAAATTATTTGCACAACATGGTGCTATAGTAATTTTTACATTTATTAATTCAACAGAATTAGCTAAAAATATTGAAAAAAAATTTAGTTATTATTCAATAATAAAAGGTTATAAAGTTGATGCTGTTGATTTACAAGCATCTCAAGAATTTTCAAATAAAATTTATAAAGAATTTGGAAAAATAGATATTCTTATTAATAATACAGGAATTATTAAAGATAATTTATTACTACGTATGAGTAAAGAAGATTGGGATAAAGTTATAGAAACAAATTTAAATTCTGTTTTTAATTTTACAAAATCTGTAATTATTCCAATGATAAAACAACGTAATGGTTCAATTATTAATATGAGTTCTATTATTGGAATAAATGGTAATGTAGGTCAGGCTAATTATGCTGCTTCTAAGGCAGGAATAATAGGTTTTACTAAATCTATAGCAAAAGAATTAGGGTCTAGAAATATTCGTTGTAATGCTATAGCTCCTGGATTTATTAATACAGAAATGAATGCTTTATTAGATGATAATAAAAAAAAAAATTATATGAATTATATTTCTTTAAAAAAAATTGGTAATCCAATAGATGTAGCTAATTGTTGTTTATTTTTTGCTTCTGATTTATCAGCTTATGTTACTGGAGAAGTATTAAATGTAAATGGAGGAATGTATTAAAAGCAATAAAAATTGATTAGAATATTGCTAAAAAATATAAAATTAATTGAAGATAAATACAAAACAACAACACAACATCAAATGTAGTTCATATGCATCTCAATTATTAATTGATTCAGTAGTTACAAAAATATAATAAATATTATTGAAGAAATGCGAAAAAAAAATGGTAATATAACTTACACCACAAATGAATATAACGCTTTAAATAAATATTCTAAAAATTTTAATAAATTAGCACGTGAAGGAAAATTAGATCCTGTTATTGGAAGAGATGAAGAAATAAGACGGGTATTACAAATTTTATCTAGAAGAACAAAAAATAATCCTATACTTATAGGTGAACCTGGAGTTGGTAAAACCGCAATTGTAGAAGGTATTGCTCATCGTATTGTTAATTGTGATGTTCCTGATAATTTAAAAGACAAAGAAGTTTTTGCTTTAGATATATCTGGATTAATTGCTGGAGCAAAATATAAAGGAGAATTTGAAGAACGAATTAAATCGGTTATTAAAGAAGTTATTCAATCTAATGGTAAAGTTATTTTATTTATAGATGAAATTCATACATTAGTAGGTGCAGGAGCCAGTGAAGGAGCTATGGACGCTGCTAATATTTTAAAACCTGCTTTAGCAAGAGGTGAATTACGAGCTGTGGGAGCTACTACTTTAAATGAGTATCAAAAATATTTTGAAAAAGATAAGGCACTTGAAAGAAGATTTCAAAAAGTATATGTTAGTGAACCAGATATAGAATCTGCTATTTCTATTCTTAGAGGAATTAAGGAAAAATATGAAACACATCATAAAGTTCGTATTAAAGATGAAGCTATTATTGCATCAGTAGAACTTTCACAAAGATACATTAGTGAAAGATTTTTGCCTGATAAAGCAATAGATCTTATTGATGAGGCAGCTTCTAAATTACGTATGGAAATTAATTCAAAACCTGAAGAAATTGATGTATTAGACAGAAAGATTATGCAATTAGAAATACAAAGAGAAGCTATAAAAAGAGAAGATGATCAAAAACAATTAGCTTCAATTAAGGAATTGATTGCAAAATTAAACGAAAAACGTAATCAATTGAATATTCAATGGAAAGGTGAAAAAGAATTAGTGGAAGGTATACAAAAATCTAAAGAAATTATAGAAAATTTTAAATTTGAAGCTGAACAAGCTGAACGTATAGGTGATTATGGAAAAGTAGCTGAACTTAGATATGGAAAAATCAAAAACGAAGAATCTAAAGTAAAAGCACTTGAAGAAAAATTGAGCAAAAGCTATAAAGGTAATAAAATGATTAGAGAAGAAGTTAGTAGTGAAGATATAGCTGAAGTAGTTTCTAAATGTACTGGTATTCCAATAACTAAAATGTTACAAAGTGAAAGAAAAAAATTACTTCTTCTAGAAAAAGAACTTCATAAACGTGTTATTGGTCAAGAAATACCTATTGAAGCTATAGCTAATGCTATACGTCGTTCTAGAGCAGGTCTTCAAGATGAAAAACGTCCAATAGGATCTTTTCTTTTTCTTGGTCCTACTGGAGTAGGAAAAACAGAGTTAGCTAAAGCTTTAGCTGAATATTTATTTGATGATGAAAATAATATGGTTCGTATTGATATGAGTGAATATCAAGAACAACATGCTGTAAGTAGACTAATTGGTTCCCCTCCTGGATATATTGGTTATGAAGAAGGTGGTCAATTAACAGAATATGTACGTAGTCGTCCTTATACTGTTATTCTACTTGATGAAATAGAAAAAGCTCATTCAGATACTTTTAATATTTTATTACAAGTATTAGATGATGGTAGGCTTACTGACAATAAAGGTAGGACAGTAAATTTTAAAAATACTATAATTATCATGACTTCTAATATTGGTTCAGATATTATCAGTGATAATTTTAATAAAAAAGATATTGATGATATTAAAAATCAATTAATAACATTGTTGAAAACAATGTTACGTCCAGAATTTTTAAATCGTATAGATGATATTATTTTATTTAAACCGTTAACTATAAAAGAAATACAGAAAATTGTAAGATTACAGTTTACTTATTTAGTAAATCTTTTATCTAAAAGAAACATTAGGTTAAATGTCACTGATAAAGTGATTGAATATTTGTCTGAAAAAGGTTATGATCCTTATTTTGGAGCACGTCCTATAAAACGTGTAATTCAACATTATGTATTAAATATACTTTCAAAAGAAATGTTAAAAGGTAACATATCAAATAATAGTGAAGTTTTATTAGACTATAAAAAAGGTATTATTATACGTTAAAGAAGCGGTCTGGACGGGATTCGAACCCGTGACCACGTGCGTGACAGGCACGCATTCTAACCAACTGAACTACCAGACCAAAATGAAATGATTATAAATATAATAATTCATTTAATGAAATGAATATAATAATTCATTTAATGAAATGATTATAAATATAATAATTCATTTAATGAAATGAATATAATAATTCATTTAATGAAATATAATAATTCATTTAATGAAATGATTATAAATATAATAATTCATTTAATGAAATGATTATAATAATTCATTTAATTAATGAAATGATTATAATAATTCATTTAATTAATGAAATGATTATAA
Source organism: Candidatus Bostrichicola ureolyticus (assembly GCA_029851085.1). GTDB lineage: Bacteria > Bacteroidota > Bacteroidia > Flavobacteriales > Blattabacteriaceae > Bostrichidicola > Bostrichidicola ureolyticus_A. The sequence goes on from CP100318.1 coordinate 325,922, forward strand.
TAATTCATTTAATGAAATGATTATAAATATAATAATTCATTTAATGATTATAATAATTCATTTAACTTATTATTTATAGTATCTATTGATACTATTCCTATAGATCTATCTATTTCTTTACCATTTTTAAAAAAGATTAATGTAGGAATACTTTTAATTGAGTATTTGATTACATTTTTTTTATTATTATTATTGTCAATATTAATTTTGTATATAAAGACTTTGTCTTTATATTTATTAGATAATTCATCTATTTGAGGAGAAAATATTTTGCATGGTCCACACCAATCTGCCCAAAAATATACTAAAACCGGTTTATTAGCTTTAATTATTTTTTTATCAAAATTAATATCATTTATTTCTTGTCCCATATAAAATTTAATTTTTGTTTATGCCTATGCCTAATACTTCTTTTTCTTTACATAATTTTATTATGTTTTTCCATGGATCACAATAGGGTATAAAAGGTTCTTTTATATCTATTTCTTCTATATTATTACTAAATAAAGATTGTTTAATTTGTTTTATATATTTTTGGTATTTGATACCAAAAAGTATTATATTTTCTAATACATTTTTATTAAAATATTGTGCTATATCTATATTAAAACTGTAAAAAGCACCTGATAAAATTAAATTTTCTAATATTTTTTTATTTATTATACGTAAATCAATACGTTTAATAAAATTAAAAATTGAAGTATATATACCATTTAATTTACGTTCTTGTAAAATATTTGATACCGCAACATCACCTATACCTTTTATTGCTAAAATACCAAATCTAATACCTCCATTATCATTAATGGTAAAAGTATCTTCACTTTTATTTATATCTGGATTTAAAATTTTTATACCCATTTTTAGACATTCTTCTATAAAGATAGGTATATCTTTTGTATTTTGCATATTATTACTTAATACAGATGTCATAAATTCTACAGGATAATGTGCTTTTAGATAAGCAGTTTTAAAAGCTAGATAAGCATAGCAAGTTGAGTGTGATTTATTGAATGCATATGATGCAAAAGCTTCCCAATCTTGCCATATTTTTTTTATTTTTTTATAAGGATATCCATTTTTAATAGATTGTTCTATAAATTTTTTTTTAAGGTTAAGTAATATATTCTTTTGTTTTTTTCCTATAGCTTGTATTAAAAGATCTGCTTCACTTTTGCTAAAATTTGCTAATTGTTGAGATAACAACATTACTTGTTCTTGATATACAGTTATGCCATAAGTGTTTTTTAAAATGTTTTTCATTTCAGGTAAATCATAAATTATAGATTCTTTACCATGTTTACGAGCTATAAAATTTGGTATATATTGTAATGGACCTGGTCTATATAAAGCATTCATTGCAATTAAGTCATTAAATTGATCAGGTTTAAGTTTACGTAAATATCTTTGCATTCCAATAGATTCATATTGAAATATTCCTATTGTTTCTCCTTTTTTAAAAATATCATAAGTTTTAGTATCTTCTAAAGGAAATTGTTTAATAGTTACATTTTTTATTTTTTTAACAAGTTTTATAGTATTATTTATAATAGTTAATGTTTTTAATCCTAAAAAATCCATTTTTAATAAACCAGCACTTTCTACTATTTTATTGTTAAATTGAGTAATTAGTAAATCTGAATCTTTTGATATAGCTATTGGAACAATCTCTTTTATATCTAATGGTGTAATTATAATTCCACAAGCGTGGATTCCTGTATTTCGTATAGATCCTTCAATTATTTTTGCTTGTTGAATAATTTTTCCTTTTAAACTTTTTTTGTTATTTAAATATTTTTTTAATAATAGAATATTTTCTATTTCAGACTTATTAAATTTTTTCTTTAATACAGATATTTCTGTTGAAGAAATACTTTTAAGTGATATATTATTAGGTATTAATTTAGTTATTTTATTAGTTTCATTTAAAGGAAAATTTAAAACTCTAGCTGTATCTCGTATAGCTAATTTAGCACCAATTGTACCATAAGTAATGATTTGAGCTACATGATTGTATCCATATTTTTTTACTACCCATTTAATAATTTTATCGCGACCACGATCATCAAAGTCAATATCAATATCTGGAAGAGATAGACGGTCTGGATTTAAAAATCTTTCAAATAGTAGATCATATTTAATTGGATCTATTTCAGTTATACCTATGCAATAAGCAACTATAGATCCAGCTACTGAACCTCTTCCTGGCCCTACACAAATATTCATTTTTTTTGCGTTTAAAATAAAATCATATACAATTAAAAAATATCCTGGATAATCAATATCTTTTATTATATTAAGTTCATATTCTATTCGTTTTTTTATAAAATTATTTAATTTAAAATAACGTTTTTTTGCTCCTTTATATGTTAAATATTTTAAATATGCATTTTCATTAATAAAATTGTTAGGTATCCTAAATTTAGGTACTAAAATGGATTTATTTAGTTCATATACTTCTATTTTAGATAGTAAATCCTCTAAGTTAATAAAAGCTTCTGGTATATCTTTAAAAAGATCTACCATTTGCCAAGGACTTTTAAAATAAAATTCATCATTGGGAAACCCAAAACGATATCCTTTTCCTTGTCCTATAGGAGTATTTTGTTTTTCTCCATAACGTATACATAATAAAATATCATGTGCATTGGCATCTATTTTTTCAAGATAGAAAGTATTATTTTGTACAATATATTTTACATTGTATTTTTTTGCTAACGTTAGCAATACGTTATTAACATAATTTTCTATACTACCATTACGTAATAATTCAATATAGAAATCTTCACCAAAACATTTATACCACCAATTGAATACTTTTTCACCAGCAGATTCTCCCATATTTATAATTGTATGTGGAATTTCAGAATTTAAATCTCCGCTTAAAGCAATTAAACCTTCTTTATATTGTTCAATTAATTTTTTATTTACATTGGGGATTCCATTATAGTATCCTTTTATAAATCCTTGTGAACACAATTTAGATAAATTATGATATCCTTTTTTATTTTTTGCTAAAAAAACTTGATTATAACGTTTATAATTTTCGTTTAAATTGTATGAAAGAAATAATTCACAACCTATAATTCCTTTTAATTTTTTTTTATTTATTTTATTAACTTCTTGAATAGTATTTAAAAAATGAAAAGCTCCCATCATATTACCATAATCAGTAATACCTACTGCAGGCATATTCCAATATACTGCTTTATTTACTAATGATTTAATATCAATTGTAGAATATAAAATAGAAAAATGTGTATGATTATGTAAATTAGCAAATTTTTGTACAAGTATATTTTGATTATTATTCTGATTATAATTAATAATATTATTATAATCTATTTTAAATAGATTATGATTGGATATAACTCCTATACGTATAAGTTCTGAAAAACATAGTGTAGTGGCCATTACATCAGCATTAGCATCATGTACTCCATCATAATATTTATTAAATAATTTATAATATAATTCCCGTAATGTTGGCCATTTGTATTTTCCAAATGTACCTGGAATAGAACAATATGTAGAAGATACTTTTTGAGTATCTATTATTTTTTTTTTTAAATGGTTAACATTAAACCCATTTCTGATAAATTCTCCATAAACAATTTTTATATCAAATTCTAAATTATGTCCAATTATAATGCTACTATTTTTTAAATCATTTTCAAAACTTTTAAGTACCATTTTTAATGGGTATCCTTCATTATATGCACGTTCTGTAGTAATGCCATGTATTTTTGTTGATTGTATGGGAATATCAAAACCTTCAGGTATAATTATGAAATTTTTATTTTTAATAAAATTACCTAAATGATCATAACATTGCCAAGCAATTTGTACTATACGTGGAAAATTTTTATAATTAGAATTAGTCTTATTAATATTATTAATTCCTGTAGTTTCTGTATCAAAAATAATGTACATATACTTATAACTTTTTTAATAAGTTATATACTTCTAAAGAAATTTGTAATTCTTCATTGGTAGGTATTACAAGAATCTTAATTTTTGCATCATTTTTTTGTATTTCTTCAATTTTTTGAATATGTTTAATTCTATTATTTTTTTTATTATCTAAATAAATACCTAAAAATTCCATTTTATAACAAATTAAATAACGAATTAATTCATCATTTTCTCCAATTCCTCCTGTAAATATTATAGCATCTAACCCATTCATTATGGAAATAAAACTACCTATATATTTTTTAACTTTATGAGCATACATTTCGTATGCTAAACGGGCTTTTGAATTACCTTTATCATAAGCTAATTTAATATCACGCATATCACTATAACCTGATATAGAAAGCATTCCACTTTTTTTATTTAAAATTTCTGATAATTCATCTGGAGTATAATTATATTTTAAAGCATAAAATATAACAGTACTATCTATGTCTCCAACACGTGTACCCATTATTAAACCACTATTAGGACCAAATCCCATAGAAGTTTCTACAGAAATACCATTTTCAACTGCTGTTGCACTAGCTCCATTACCTAAATGTAGAATAATTAATTTTTTTGATTTTTTTAAGTATTTTATTGCACATTGTGATACATATTTATGACTAATTCCATGAAATCCATAAGAACGAATTTTATATTTATAATAAAATAAATCAGGAATTGCATATCTATAAGATTTTTTAGGCAAACTATGATGAAAAGCTGTATCAAAAACAGCTACTTGTTGTATATTAGGAAATATTTTTTCTGCTACTTCAATACCAATATAATTTGCTGGATTATGTAATGGAGCTATATTAAAAAGTGATTTAATTAGTTTTTTAACGTATTCAGTAATTAAAGTTGTCTCTATAAGAGATTCTCCACCATGTACTACTCGATGTCCTATAGCAGATATTTCATTACGAGAATCAATTATACCAGTATTAGGATCTGATAATAACAGATCAATCTTTTCAATACCTGTTTTATGATTATTAATAAATAAATTAATATTTTTTTTTACATTATTAAAATGTTGAAAAGTCATTTTACTTGAAGGTGTACCAATACGTTCTATTAAACCCTTAGATAAAACAAATTTTTCTGGCATAGAAATTAATTGATATTTTATTGATGAACTTCCTGAATTAATAATTAGTATTTTCATTAGCTTGAATAGTAGTAAGAATAATTGTATTATAAATATCATCTACAGTAGCACCTCTACTTAAATCATTTATAGGTTTGTTAAGACCTTGTAGAATTGGTCCTATTGCTATAGTTTTAGTTTCACGTTGAACAGCTTTATATGTATTATTACCTGCATTCAAATCAGGAAAAATGAATACATTAGCTTGTCCAATAACATTAGAATTAGGCAATTTACGTATACCTATATTCCAATCTACTGCAGCATCATATTGAATTGGTCCTTCTATTATTAGTTCAGGTTTTCTTTTTTTAACAATAATTGTAGCATTTTTAACTTTATCAACTTCTTTTCCTAGTCCAGAATCTCCTGATGAATAAGAAAGCATAGCAATTTTAGGTTCTATTCCTAATGATTTTGCAGTTATAGCTGAACATATAGCAATTTCTGCAAGTTGTTCAGATGTAGGATTAGGTACAATAGCACAATCACCATATATTATAACTCTATCATATAATAACATTAAAAAAATTGATGATACCGTTTTAATAGTAGGAATTGTTTTTATAATTTGAAGTGCTGGACGTATAGTATTAGCTGTAGTATGAATTACACCTGATACCATACCATCAGCTAATCCATCATAAACCATCATAGTACCAAAATATGATACATCTAGCATAAGTGTTTTAGCTTGATCATATTGTAATCCTTTATTTTTTCTTAATTCATACAATTTTTTATAAAATTCTTCAAATTTTGTAGATTTTATTGGATTGATAATTTTTATGCGTTTTTCATCCCAAAATAATCCTAGGTTTTTAACTTTTATTAAAATTTTTTCTTTATCTCCTAATAGAGTTAATAAACCAAGTTTATTAGCGGAAAATTTTGAAGAAGCGCATAATATACGTTCATCTAATCCTTCAGGTAATACTATATGTTTTTGAAGTTTTTTACTTATATTAAAAATATTGTATTGAAACAATTGAGGATTTACAATTTTTGATTTAAAATTAATGATTCTTTGCTCCAATAATCTTATGTCTATATAACGTTCAAAACGTTCTATAGTTAGTTTAATTTTAAATTTACTATTAGGATAAATATATTTTATATTATTTAATTTAGAGATACTTTCAAAAGTATTTAATTTAACATAAAAAATAGGAATATTGATATCTTTGTCTTTAATAAATCTAATAACGCTTTTATCTAAAAAACCTTCTGTAAAAAAAATTCCTAAAATTTTATTAGGATAATTATTATATAATAATAATGTTGTATAAATAATATCTATCCTATCACTGGGAATAAGTAATAAAAAGTTTGTATTATTAATTATAACATCTATATAATTATTTAATTGCATAGCTCCTAATATATATTTTCTAGCTATGATATTTAAGTGTTCTTCTTTACATATTATTTTAGAAGCATTTAAAGTGATGATTAAATCATTAATAGTAGGTTTGTAAAGAATAGTTTCTAAAGGAATAATTGAGATAATTATATGTTCAATATTTATGCTCTTATATAAAATACATTCAAGTTCTTGTTTGGAAATTATAGAGTTATTGATAACTATCATAATAATTTTATTTCCTTGTTTTTGTATTGAATCAAATTCAATCAATATATTATTAACAATAGTTTCTATATTTTTATTTTCTCCATTAATAATTAAAATTATAGGCGTTTGTATAGTTTTTGCTATTAAATTATTGATATTAAAATCAAAAATACTTTTTTGTAAATTAGTTCCTTCTACTATTATAAAATCAAATTTTTTTTTTAAATTATTATATTTGTTTATAATAAAATTAAAAAAATAATTCTTATTTGTAAGATAATTTCTAATAGCTTCTTCTTTAGTAAAAGCAAAAGATTCTTTATAACTCATATTTATATTAAAATATGATAGTATTGTGTTAATATAATTATTACAAATATTATTTTCTATAATAGGTTTTAAAAACCCTACTTTAAATTTTTTATTAATCAACATTTGTATAATTCCAAATGTAATTATAGATTTACCATATGAATCTGTAGCTGTAGTAATAAATACAGATTTATTCATTTTTATTATCATTTTTAGAAACAACAATTATATTTTCATATTCTTTTAATCCTGTTCCTGCAGGAATTTTACGTCCTACAATAACATTTTCTTTTAAACCTTTTAAATAATCAGTTTTTCTACTAATAGCTGCTTCACATAAAACTTTTGTTGTTTCTTGAAATGAAGCTGCTGAAATAAAAGATTTAGTTTGTAAAGAAGCTCTTGTAATACCTTGTAATATAGGCTTTGCTGTAGCAGGAATTGCATCTCTAGTTAATATTAATTTTTTATTGTAACGTTTTAGTATAGAATTTTCACATAAAAGTTTACTAGAAGTAATAAAATCATTTTGTTTAAAATTTTTAGAATCTCCAATATCAACTATTATTTTCATTCTGAAAATTTTTTTATTTTCTTTAAAAAAATTATCAATATATTCAATATTTCCTTCTATAAAACGAGTATCTCCAACTTCCATAATTTCTACTTTACGCATCATTTGTCTAACTATAGTTTCAAAATGTTTATCATTAATTTTAACTCCTTGTAAACGATATACTTCTTGTATTTCATTAACTATATATTCTTGAACAGCTCTAGTACCTTTGATATTTAAAATATCATTAGGAGTTATTGTACCATCAGATATAGGTTGTCCTGCTTTAATATAATCATTTTCTTGTACAAGAATATGATTTGATAGTTTTATTAAATATTTTTTTATAATTCCTGTTTTAGATTCTATTATAATTTCACGATTTCCTCTTTTTAAATTACCATGACTTACTGTACCATCTATTTCTGATAAAATAGCTTTATTAGAAATATTACGTGCTTCAAATAATTCTGATAAACGAGGTAATCCTCCTGTCATATCTCCTGATTTAAAAGATTTACGTGGTATTTTAATTAAAATTTTACCAATTTCTATTTTTTCTCCATTATTAACTATCAAATGTGCACCTACTGGTAAATTATATACTTTCAATTCTTTTCCTAAATTGTTAACAATTTTTAATGTAGGTATTAATTTCTTATTTCTTAATTCTGAAATTACTTTTTCTTGAAATCCTGTTTTTTCATCAATTTCAACTTGATAAGTTGAACCTTTTTCAATATTTTCGTATACTACGGTACCAGCTAATTCTGCAATTATTACTGCATTATAAGGATCCCATTTACAAATAATATCATCTTTATTAATTTTATCTCCATGCATAAAAAATAAAGTAGAACCATAAGGAATATTATTATTCATTATTATTGTACCTTTATTATCTATTAATTTAAATTCAGAAGAACGAGATACAACAACATTTATATCATCCTTATCCTTTACTTTTACAGTTTTAATATAATCAAATTCTATAATACCTGAATTTTTAGCTATTATTTGTGAAGATTCAAGAATATTACCAGCAGTACCTCCTACATGAAAAGAACGTAAAGTTAGTTGCGTACCTGGTTCTCCTATAGATTGTGCAGCTATAACTCCTACTGATTCACCAATTTGAACAATTTTTCCAGTAGAAAGGTTTTGTCCATAACATTTAGCGCATACTCCTTCGTCAGCTTCACAAGTTAATTGTGAACGAACTTCTAATGATTCTAATCCTTCCTTTTCTATTAAATTTGCTCTATTTTCATCAATCATTTCACCTTCCTTTACAATTAATATTCCTTTTGATGAATAAATATTATTTAAAGAAATGCGTCCAATTATACGATAATATAATGATTCTATTATATCTTCGTTTCGTTTTAATGTCTTAATTGTTATACCTCTTAAAGAATTACAATCTTCAATTGTTATGATTACGTCTTGAGCTACATCTGTCAATCTACGTGTTAGATATCCTGCATCTGCAGTTTTTAAATTAGAATCAGATAAACTTTTACGAGCACCATGAGTAGATATAAAATATTCTGATATTGAAAGACCTCTATAAAAATTTGCTATAATAGGATGTTCAATAATTTCACCACCATAAGAACCTATTTTTTGAGGTTTTGCCATTAATCCTCGCATACCTGATAGTTGACGTATTTGCTCTTTTGAACCTCTTGCTCCTGAATCTAACATCATATATACTGAATTAAATCCTTGTTTATCATATTTCATATATTTCATTACTAATTCAGTAAGTCTAGCATTAGTATTAGTCCATATATCAATAACTTGGTTATATCGTTCATTATTAGTAATAAGCCCCATATTATAATTCATTTTTACAATATCTATCTCTTTAAAAGCATTTTCTATCATATTATCTTTATCTTTAGGTACTATAATATCTCCTAAACTAAAAGATAAACCTCCTTTAAAAGCATTATAAAATCCCATTTCTTTTATATTGTCTAAAAAAATTGCAGTAGTAGGTACATTAGTTAATTTTAATATATTACTAATAATATCACGTAAAGATTTTTTAGTTAATAATTCGTTAATATAACCTACTTGTTTAGGCACTACTTGATTAAATAAAACTCTTCCTACAGTAGTTTCAACCATTTTATTAATTAAATTATTACCTTTACGAATATTTACTTTTACATTTATAATTGCATGTAAATCTACAACATTTTGATTATATGCTATATATACTTCTTCAGGTGAAGAAAATGTAATTCCTTCTCCTTTTACTTTAATTTTATTTGTAGATTTTAAAGCTTTAGTCATATAATATAATCCTAATACCATATCTTGTGAAGGAACAGTTATGGGAGATCCATTAGCTGGATTTAAAATATTTTGAGATGCTAACATTAACAATTGTGATTCTAAAATTGCTCCATTTGACAGTGGTAAGTGTACAGCCATTTGATCTCCATCAAAATCAGCATTAAATGCTGAACATACTAGTGGATGAAGTTGTATTGCATTTCCTTCAATTAATTTAGCTTGAAAAGCTTGTATACTAAGTCTATGTAATGTTGGAGCACGATTTAATAATACAGGATGTCCTTTTAAAAGATTATCTAATATATCCCATATTATAGATTCTCTTTTATCTATAAAATTTTTAGCTGATTTAACTGTTTGAACAATACCTCTTTCAATAAGTTTACGAATAATAAATGGTTTATAAAGTTCTGCTGCTATATCTTTAGGTAATCCACATTCATGTAGTTTAAGTTTTGGACCTACTACAATTACTGATCTAGCTGAATAATCTACACGTTTTCCTAACAAATTTTGACGAAAACGTCCTTGTTTTCCTTTTAAAGAATCTGATAAAGATTTTAAAGGACGATTAGCGTCAGTTTTTACTGCAGAAATTTTTCTTGAATTATCAAATAGAGAATCTACAGCTTCTTGTAACATACGTTTTTCATTTCGAAGGATAACTTCAGGTGCTTTAATTTCTATTAAACGATTTAAACGATTATTACGAAGAAGTATACGACGGTATAAATCATTTAAATCAGATGTTGCATAACGTCCTCCGTCTAAAGGTACTAAAGGACGTAAGTCTGGAGGTATAACTGCCAAAACATTAATAATCATCCATTCCGGATTACTACCTTTATTTTTTCCTTCAATAAAAGATTCAACTTCTTGTAAACGTTTAATTGCTTCTTGACGACGTTGTTTAGAAGTTTCATTATTAATTTTATTACGTAATTCATACGATAATAAATTAAGATTTAAATTATTTAACATATGTTGTAAACATTCACCTCCCATTTTTGCAATAAATTTATTATTGTTTTTATCATCTAAAAATTGATTTTCGGGTGGCAATAGATCTAAAATATTTAAATATTCTTCTTCAGTAAGAAAATCAAAGTTTTTAATAGGTTTTCCATTAGGGTATTTTGCTATACCGGATTGAATTACTACATATCGTTCATAATAAATAATCATATCCAATTTTTTTGATGATAAACCTAATAAATTACCTATTTTATTATTAGCAGATTTAAAACACCATATATGAACTACTGGGATAACTAGATTAATATGACCAATTCGTTCACGACGAACTTTTTTTTCTGTTACTTCTACACCACATCTATCACAAATAATACCTTTGTAACGTATACGTTTATACTTACCACAAGCACATTCGTAATCTTTAACAGGTCCAAATATACGTTCACAAAAAAGTCCATCTCTTTCAGGTTTATGTGTACGATAATTTATTGTGTCAGGTTTTAATACTTCTCCAAAAGATTCTTGTAAAATAGATTCAGTAGAAGAAAAACTAATAGTAATTTTATTAAAATTATTCAT